>NZ_JBFRGY010000001.1:0-315692 GCF_052115565.1 Microbacterium sp. 2MCAF23
GCGAAGTGCGCGAGCGCGTCGGCCTGGATCTGTCCGACGGTGCGCCGGTCCGCGTCCGCGAGGGCCGGGTCGCGGTCGCGGCGGGCGGCGAACTGCGCGGACACGTATCCTTCGATCGCGGTCTTCACGGACGCTGCCCGTTCCGGGTCCAGGACCGCGTTCAGGTGCAGCATCCCGTCCCGCTCGAACATGCTCAGCGATGCCCGCGCCCGCAGCTCGTCTTCGCGGGGTGCGACGCCGTCGGGGTCCAGGTGCGCCTCCATCCGGGTGATCATCCGCCGGACCTCGTCCAATGACAGCCCGGGCGCCTTGGCGGCCAGCAGGCCTTCCGCCTCCGCGGCGATCGCCCGGCCGACTTTCGGGATCATCCGATCCAGGAACCCGACCAGCATGCCCGCGGCCACCGCCCCGATCCGCCCCGCCCCCAGCGCCTCCCGCACGGCGGGGAACTTCGCCGGCAGCACCTCCCCGATCAGATTCGTCCGCGGCGCGGTCGCCTCCCCGACCTTCACCAGCCGGACCGCATCCCTGGTCGATGCGCCCGTGGTCGTGGCGATCAGCTGCGCCGGGCTCCGGTATCCCTGCTGCTTCGCCAGGCTGTCCGGACCCAACTCGCGCCGAGACTCGTACGCGATCCCCGCCGCGACCTCCGCATGCACGCCGTCCACGGTTCGCTTCACCAGGCCCAGCGCGTCGTTCACCGCCACCAGCTGCGCCCGCGACAATTCCGACCCAGACACTGCCTCACCCCACGCCGCCGCCAGAAGCCGGGTGGCTTCCAGAAGCGGATCGAGGGTGCTGGTCATGCTCCGATTCTACCAAGAATCGAACATTTCTTCTACATTCTTGAATATCGATTTCACCCCAGATCTGGGGATTCTCTGTGCGGCTCGCGTCTCGATGGTGCGTCTATCTCCCCCGGGGTGGGGGCGCGAACTCCTTCACGCCTCGAGTCGTCCCCGTCAACAGATCCCAGAGCGAGCTGACGAGGGACGATGTGGCGGACGGGAGCGCTGACACAGCCTGCGCTCGCCGTCGTCGGGCCGCGAATGCGTCCAGCACGAGCGGCGCGGCGATGCCGAGCAGGACCAGTGCCAGTCCGGCGAGCTGCCGCCCCTCGAGCACTTCGCCGGCCACGAGCACGCCGAGCAGCACGCCGGTGACCGGGTTGAGCAGGCCGACGAGACCGACGGTGCCGGAGGGCAGGTGCTTGAGCGCCGCGAACCACGCGACGTTCGCGACGGCGGTCGCGACCAGGGTCAGGTAGCCGTAGGCGGCCAGACCCGCGCCGTCGACGACGGGCGGCGGACCCTCGACGACGGCCGCGAACGGGATGAGGGCGAGGCCTCCGAAGACGAGCTGCCAGGCGGTGGACGGGAGGATCCCGACCTCGCCGTTCCAGCGTTTGGCGAGGATGAACCCGATCGACGACATCGCCATCGCGGCGATCGAGGCGATCACGCCGCGCGGATCGACGGAGTTCGTGGTGCCGAGCAGCATCAGCGCGACACCGCCGATGCCGACGAAGGCGCCGAGCAGGCGCAGGATCCCCGGTCGTTCACGCAGGATCGCCCAGGCCGCGAGGGCGATCGCGACGGAGGAGGTCGCCATGATCGTCGACGCGATGCTCGTGGGCAGCAGTTGCGCCGCGGCGTAGACGAGCACGAAGAAGGCCCCGACGTTGAGGGTGCCCAGCACGGCGGACTTCCACCACCAGGAGCCCCGGGGGAGCCGTCGGACCAAGGCCAGGAGCAGCAGCCCGGCGGGCAGCGCGCGGATGGCCGCACCCCAGATCGGCGAGTCGGGGAGCCATTCGCGCGTGACGAAGTAGGTGCTGCCCCAGGCGATCGGAGCGATCATCGCGACGACGAACCAATGCCAATTAGTTTCCATGGAAGACACTATAGCTTCCTTGGAAGATATAGTGAAGGGGTGACGGAGATCGATGATCAGGTGACGCGGATCCAGCAGGCATGGCGGCGGGAGCGTCCCGATCTCGACGTGACCCCGATCGGCACCATCGGGCGCCTGCACCGGCTGGCTCTGGCGCTGACCGAGGAACTCGTCGCCGTCTATCGCGAATACGGGATGTCGGAGGGCGACTTCGACGTGATGGCCGCGCTGCGCCGTTCCGGCCGGCCGTACGAGGCGAGCCCCACCGACCTCGCTGCCTCGACGATGATCACGAGCGGCGGGATGTCGAAGCGCCTGGACCGGTTGGAGGGCGCCGGTCTCGTCACGCGGCGTGCTGGATCGGGCGACGGACGCGGCCGGGTCGTGGCGCTGACGGCGAAGGGCAGGGAGCTGATCGACGCCGCCTTTGCCGATCACGTCGCGAACGAGCAGAGGCTGCTGGCGATGGTGCCGGCCTCAGAGCGCAAGGCCCTGGAGGCGACGCTGGCCGGCTGGCTTGCGCATTTCGAAGCGCAGGACTGACCCCGGCGGTGGGCGCCACCCGCGGGATCAAGTGGGCTCGACGATCCGAGCAACCACTCATCGGTGCGGTGAGATGGCGCGCACGCGGCGGAAGCCCTGCTTCTCGAACGTCGGCATGGTCCCGGTGTGCAGGAAGGATCCGGAGACGCGGCGATCGTCGGTCTCCTCGGGGTAGCCCTCCACGGTGCCGCCGCCGAGCTCCGCGATGGCCGTCAGCGCGCCGCCGAGGGCAGCCGACGCGACGCCTCGCTTGCGGTGGCCCTTGCCTGTGAAGAAGCAGGTGACCCGCCACTCGGGGAGTGCCGTGAGGCCCTTCTCGTATGCACTGCTGCTCTTGATCCGCGGCACCTCGGCCGGGCTGCCGAATTGGCACCACCCCACGCAGGCGTCGCGGTCGAACACCAGCGCCGCGTGGGTGGTGCCCGCCGCGACCCGTTCCCGCTTCTCGGCGCGGTTCCGCTCCGCGGTGCGCGCGGGGTCGTTGACGTTCACGTGGAACCCCATGCACCAGCATCCGCCCCAGACGCCGCCGTTGGCCTCGACGAGGGCCGCGAACGCGTCCCACGTGTCCTCGCCGAGCAGCCGGACGGCCAGCCCGTCGGGGGTCTCGTGGAGGACGTCGCTCATCGTCCCATTCTGAGACCGCGGCCTCGGCGGGATCCAGTGCGGCGTTCAGGCCGCCGGTGCCGTGCCCGAACGGACCCGAACGGTTGTCAAGGGGATGACGGTGCACTGCTCCCGGACGTACCGTGGCGAAGAAGGGAGCAGATGAGGAGGAACCATGGACAGTGAAGCGCTGCGGGGAGACGGCAATGACGACCCGAACGAGCAGAACGAGGGACGGTACACGGACATCGACGGAAAGCCTGTGACACGCCGCTCCCTGCGCGGCCGGTACACGCGGACCGACCAGGGCGGGCCGGACCGCGAGACCAAGGGCGCTTACACGGACGCGGACCACGCAGACCGCAGCGCTCCGCCGCCTCATTCGGTGCACGATCGTCCGGGAAAATACACCCGCCACGACCAGTAGGAGTCGGAAGACCACCCGTGGATGCGACCCCGGCGGCGCGATCCAGCGCGGTGTTCAGGGACGGGCTGCCGGCACCGTGTAGAGGGTGTGCAGCACTCCATCGCCCTGCACGAGGACCGTCGGACCTTCCAACAAGTGCGGGCCGTCGACGTCGCCGAAGTAGGGCTTCCCGGATCCGAAGACGGCGGGGACGACGTCCATCGCGACCTCGTCGACGAGCCCGGCCGCGAAGAGCTGGCCCCCGACGCGGCCCGCGTTCACGGCGATGATGCGGTCGCCCGCCAGATCCTGGGCGACGGCGATCGCCTCGGTGATGTCGCCGACGAAGTGATACGACGCCTCGGGGTGCCAGCCTTCCGGCTTGGGACGGTGCGAGACGACGACCACGTGATCGCCTGCCGGCGGGCGCCCCTCCCAGCCGTCGACGAGGTCGAACAGATGCCGCCCCATCACGATGCATCCGATCGACTGCCAGAATCCGCGGACGTACTCGGCCGACGCGGGTGACACGCGGAAACGGCTCCCGGATCCCGAGTGGTCGTGATCTCCCTCCGTGGCATCCGGTTCCGGGAGGATGGGAGTGTTCCCGTTGAAGTACCAGTCGTGGAGCGGCCCGACGCCGTCGCGGTCGTCGGCGATGTAGCCGTCGAGGCTCGTCACGCTGTGCATGATCACCGTGCCCATGGTGGTTCCCTTCGTGGTGCCGGATGCTGACCTGATGATCCTCGCCGGGTGTCAGCCGCAGGGCTTGGAAAAAACACTCGGCGGGCACCGGGCCCATGTCGGGCGGGAACGCCGGCTCTTGTGGGAAGCGGCGCCGTAGCGCCAGATAGTCGGTCGGCGTGCGGCCGGTGAAGTCGCGGAACTCGTTGATCAGGTGCGGCTGGTCGAAGTAGCCGGCGGTCTGCGCGAGATCGGCCCAGGTCGGCGGGGTCGCCGCGTCGACCGACAGCACCACGCGGGCGAATCGGTAGATGCGGGCGAGGCGCTTCGGGGTGACGCCGACGACGGACGTGAACCGGGCCGCGAGGCGGTTGCTGCTGACCCCGGTCTCGCGGGTCAGGGCCGCGACAGTGCCGGATCCCCAGGACGACTCCAGCCGTCGAGCTGCATGGTGGGCCGGATCCCGCTCGTCCGGAGCGGCGTCGACGAGGCGCGACACGAGCTCGGTCTCGAGCACGGCGAGCCGCGCCGAGGGCGAGTCGGCTTCCGCGAGCCGATCGCGGAGTTCGGCCAGGCGCGATCCCCACAGTGCGTCGGCGGGCACGCAGCGATCCCGCAGCTCGCCCATCGGTGCGTCCACGAACGGTGCGAGGCCCCAGGGCTTGAGATGCACGCCGACGACGTTCACGTCGCGGCCGTACTCGATGACGTACCGGCGGGTCCAGATCCCGAGGAACCACGCGTCCACCAGCGACTCAGGCGAGCGTGCGCCCGACGGATCATGGAGCACGATCGGATCGCCGAGGTTGATCATGAGGTGGGCGGACGGCATCGGCGGCACCAGCAGCCGGCGCCGATGACCCGGGTCGCCGAAGAGGCAGTAGACATCATCGACGTAGCGATCCAGCGGCGGAGCCGGCTTTCTACCCACGTAGCGCACGCTGTCAGTCTTGCGCGCGGACGGGCACGGGGACAGCCCTCTGTCGCCGGGGCCAGATAGACGACCCCCCCGAGGTAGAAGCCACGCGGGGGTTACTGGAGCTCGACCGTATCGATCCGGTGAGCTTTCGAATGTCAGTTGGACTCGAGAGAGGCGACGGGGGCGTTGGGGCGTCCGGCTCTCGGCGCCGCATCCGTTGTCGCAGTTGCTCTCGAACGGTTCAGGATGGCATCAGTGGAGGGTGAGGTGAACATGACCTGGAATCGATCATCGGGCAACGCGGTGTCGCGCGTGAAGTTGCGAGCGGCTGATTCTGGTGTGAGCTAGCGTGCCTCTGGACGTGACGAGGCAGAGGGGGCAGGGGGCAGGGGGCAAGGATGGTTGATCGGCGACTGCGCGTTTGGAATCAGCTGATGGATCGGCAGGGCCCCGTTCGGTCCCTGGAGATCGTTGAGTCAGAGGTATTCGCGCCGGGGAGGCTGGAGCTCGGTCAGCTGACGGTGCTCACAGGGCTGCACGGAGCGGGGAAGTCGCACGCACTGGTACTGCTACGAGAAGCGCTGCCACAGTGGCAGTCGCTGTGGGATGTACCTCCGATAGGTCCGCGTCGCGAGGTCACATTGACGGCGGCCTACGACGTGGTCCTTGCGCAGGGTGTGGGCGGAGGAGTCGAGCATGTGGTATTCCCGATCGAGACCAACTATGGGCGTCACGCGCCCACTGCGGCGACCGAGCTGCAAGCCACGTGGCTTGACGCTCACGAAGTGCGTTCGTTGTTTCCTCTTTTCGACAGCGGAGTGGTCTACCCGCGCACGCCCGCAGTCGGTACTCCTGTAGCCGCCGCGATCTCAGCCGCGATGTGTCAGATCCTGGGCCATACATACACGGAACTGTCTGTCGCATTGGTCGACACCGATGGAGGTGATTTCCCCGAGTTTCGGGGTCGCCGCGACGGTGCCCCTATCAGCACTTGGACGATGAGTTCGGCGGAGTTCTGGGTCTCCTACATCCTGTGGGTGCTTTCTTGGGCCGCGGAGAACGAGCTCGTGATCATCGACGAGCCGGAGACCTCGCTGTCGTCGCCGGGCCACCAAGCATTCTTGGATGAGATCGCGCGGCTGACGCTGAAGCAGGGGTGCCAGACGATCGTGGCAACGCATTCCGAGACGATGATCCGGCGGACGCCGGTGTCGATGTTGCGTGTCGTTCTTCGTGCCGATGAGCAGTCGACGTTCGAACGCGTCGATGATGTTGAGACGCTGCTCCGTTCGCTGCGACGAGACGAGGCACCGGTGCGCCGGATCGTGCTGGTCGAAGACATGACCGCGCAGGCCATGACGCTCGCGGCACTACGCCGGTTCGCTCCGTCGGCAGTCGCCTTCACCGAGATCGTGGTCGCAGATGGCAGTTCGAATGTCGTCTCCGGCGTGCGCGCGCTTGCGCATGCACAGAGGGTTGCAGTTGCGGGCGTGCTCGACGGCGATGCCCAAGACGATGCGCATGGGCAGGTATTCAAGCTCCCCGGTGGCGCACCCGAAGTCGAGTTGGCGCGCGCAGCCCGTTCCAATGTGGCGGCGGTGGCGGTCGAACTCGACGCGAAGCGCGTTGACGTGCTGATGGCTCTCGATGCCTCGCGCCACGAGGACCATCAGCGTTTCTTCACGTCCCTTGCCGCGAAGCTCTCGACACGGAATGCAGACCAGGTGCGAGACGTGCTGGTACGGAACTGGGCTGCGCAGGAAGCACTGCAGCTCGAACTGGATCGATTGGTCGCGGCGATTATCGAGAGCTAGCCGCGCAATCGTGTGGCAGCCCAGAACCCGTATCCCACTGGAAAAGACGAAACCCCCGCGATGTAGAAGCTACGCGAGGGTTTCTGGGGTGATTGTAACGATCACCCTTGTGGCTCCGACCGGCATCGATCCGGTGACCTTTCGATTTTCAGTCGAACGCTCTACCAACTGAGCTACAGAGCCGCACAAGCCGGAAGGTGGAAGCTTCTGACCTGCGCCCTATACGACAGGCCTTTCCGAGGAAAGGCCTGTCGCTTGGAGCGACCCTGACGGGACTTGAACCCGCGACCTCCGCCGTGACAGGGCGGCACGCTAACCAACTGCGCTACAGGGCCAGAACTATGAAATTGTATCGGAAAGAGTGACCCCAACGGGATTCGAACCCGTGCTACCGCCGTGAAAGGGCGGCGTCCTAGGCCGCTAAACGATGGGGCCGGAGGCGAACCTCGGGGGTTCCCTTGCCGACGCTCAAGCATAAGGGGTTCTCGAGGGAAAACACCAATCGAGAGCGCGTCGCTCTGGATCCCGGGCGTGTCCGGCGCACAATGGGAGTTGGTCCCGTCCCGTCCCCGAACGCTCGACCAGCAGTCGCCGACCCGAAGAATTCCCGATCCCGACCCGGATCCGAGGGTTGCGATTGAGGCTGATGTTGTTAGTGTGACATGAGTGAAACCGGCGAAAGGGAGCCGCGTGAACCATCCGAACATCGAAGACGCCCGCCGACCCGGACAGGCGTCGCTCGTTCGGCGTGCCCGCGCGGCGCGCCTCGGACGCCGCCGCGGCGGCGTCGCGCTGAGCATCGCCACTGTCGGTGCGCTGATCCTCGGCCTTCTCATGGGCGCTCCGGCCGCCTACGCCGACGACTACCCCAGCTGGGACGACGTGCAGGCGGCGAAGGCCAACGAGGACGCGACCGCGAACGAGGTCGGCCGGATCCAGGGGCTCATCGCCACCCTCACGCAGAACGTCGCCGACACGAAGGCCGCAGCTGAGGCCGCGGGCAACGAGTACTTCGCCGCGCAGGAAGCGGTCGACGCGCAGGCGCGCCGGCTCGCGGATCTGCAGGCGCAGGCTGACGCGCAGAAGAAGGTCGCTGACGACAGCGCCAGCAAGGCGGGGCAGATCGCCGCGCAGCTCTCCCGTGATGGCGGTGACACCACCGCTCTGCAACTGTTCTTCTCCAAGTCCACGGCGAACAAAGACCAGCTGCTGCAGCGCCTCGGTCAGATGGACCGCGTGCTCGTCGGCACTCAGGCCATCTACGACAAGGCGCTCGAGGCGAAGAACACTGCGCAGTCGCTGACTGATCAGGCCACTGCGGCGAAAACCGAACGCGACCGGCTCGCCAAGATCGCCGAGGACAAGATGCAGAAGGCGCAGGCTGCGGCGGAGGCTGCCGCTGCCGCGCTCGCCAATCAGCAGGCGAACCTCGGTCAACTACAGGCCCAGCTCGCCGCGCTGCAGGACACCACAGCCAAAACCGTTGCCGGCTACCAGGCGGGCGAAGCTGCTCGTGCCGCCGCGGAAGCCGCACGTCAGGCTCAGCTCGCCGCCGAGCGGCAGGCTGCGATCGATGCCGCCAAGAACAACGGCGGCGGCGGTGGCGGAGGCGGGAGCCCATCGGCCGGCAGCGGCGGCTGGGTCCGTCCGTTCGGCGGCTACCAGTCGTCCGGCTACGGCCCGCGCGTGCCGGACTGCGATGCGTCGGGGTGCTCCTCCAGCTTCCACCGCGGTGTCGACCTCGCCGACGGCAGCTGCGGATCCCCGATCTACGCGGCGCACTCCGGAAACGTGGTCTACGCCGGCTGGAACGGCGGCTACGGCAACTACATCAAGATCGACAACAGCGACGGCAGCGGACTCGCGACCGGCTACGGTCACATCCTCAACGGCGGCTTCAACGTCTGGTCAGGTCAATGGGTGAATGCCGGAGATGTGATCGCCTTCGCGGGCAACACGGGCGGATCCTTCGGCTGCCACCTGCACTTCGAGGTCTACCAGTGGGGCGACACGATCAACCCGATCAGCTTCATGGAGGGCCAGGGCGTCTACATGGGCTGATCCTCGGATCCCCACGCAGAAGACCCCCGGGCCGCTGAGCGGCGCCGGGGGTCTTCTGCGTATCTGGCGTCAGGTCCTTGAGAACCTCAGGACCGAACGGGTCAGTGGCCTTCGTTGGCGAAGCGCTCGATGGCCTCGTCGAGGATCCGCTGCGCCTCGGAGGCGTCGCCCCAGGCGTCGACCTTGACCCACTTGTTGGGCTCGAGGTCCTTGTAGTGCTCGAAGAAGTGCGAGATCTCCTTCTTCGTGTACTCGGCCAGGTCGTCGACGTCCTGGATGTGCGACCAGCGCGGGTCCTTGCTCAGCACGGCAACGAGCTTGTCGTCGCCACCAGCCTCGTCGCTCATCTTCAGCACCGCGACGGGGCGCACGTTCACGACCACACCGGGGAAGATGGCCTGGTCGAGCAGCACAAGCACGTCCAGCGGGTCGCCGTCCTCGCCGAGGGTGTTGTCGAAGTAGCCGTAGTCGGCCGGGTAGCCGAAGGTCGTGTAGAGCACGCGGTCGAGGTGCACTCGTCCGGTCTCGTGGTCGACCTCGTACTTCACGCGGCTGCCGCGCGGGATCTCGATGACGGCGTCGTGTGCGCCCATGCGTGTGCTCCTCAGAAAAGACGGTTGGATGCCGCGCACAAGCCTACTTCGCGTAAGGATCCTCGCGCGTGGGCCCCGCGCTCACCGGCGTCGCGCGCACCGGTGCGCGCCCGTCGCCCGTGCAGAGGGCGGCCGAGAACCAGTCCGGGTAGCGTGAGAGCGTGCCCTCCCTCTCTCCCGCCGTCGCCGAGATTCGCCGTGCCGTGCGTGCCGCGCTGGCCGCGCTGCCCGAACGGCCCAACACCGTGATCGTGGCGCTCTCCGGGGGCGCCGACTCCCTGGCACTTGCCGCGGCGACCGCGTTCGAGGCGCGCGCCGCGGGGATCAGCGTGCGGAGCGTCACGGTCGATCACGGACTGCAGGCCGGATCCGACCGCGTCGCGGCCGAGGCGGCGGCGAAGGCCTCGGCGCTCGGCATCGAGGCGCTGGTGGAGCGCGTCGTCGTGGCGGAGGCGGGGGAGGGGCCGGAGGCCGACGCGCGGACCGCTCGTTACGCCGCGCTGCGCCGGATCGCACAGCGCGAGGAGGCACCGGTGCTGCTCGGGCATACGCTCGACGACCAGGCGGAGACGGTGCTGCTGGGCCTGGCGAGGGGATCCGGCGCCGGCAGTCTGCAGGGCATGGCTCCCGTACGGATCGATGAGGACGGCACCACGTGGATCCGTCCGCTCCTCGCCGTGCGCCGTGAGACGACGCGGACCGCCTGCGCAGCGGAGGGGCTCGAGCCCTGGGATGATCCGCACAACGCCGACCCCCGCTATCTGCGCGTGCGGGCCCGCGAACGCGTGCTGCCGGTGCTCGAAGCCGAGCTGGGGCCGGGCATCGCCGAGGCGCTCGCCCGCACGGCCGAACAGCTGCGCGAGGACGCGGAGGCGTTCGACGAGATGATCCACGAGACCATCGAGGACATCGTCGAGCACGCTGAAGCGGGGATCTCCGTCAGCGCTGCGGCGCTCGCCGCGAACCCGGCGGCGCTGCGCAACCGCGTGATCCGCCTCGTCGTGCAGAGCGAGTTCGGGGTCGGCCTGACCCGCACACAGACCGTCGAGGTCGCGCGCCTGGTGACCGACTGGTCGGGCCAGGGGCCGCTCGACCTGCCCGGTTGCACGGCCGCCCGTGTCGGCGGCCGCATCGTGTTCGCCGCCCGCTAGCGCCGGGGACGACGGAACGCGACGCCCGGAGGACGCCGCGTTCCGAGGAACAGTCTTGCCGTCGCGTTACTTCTTGCCGCCGAGAAGGCCGCCGATCAGGCCGCCGATGTCGATGCCGCCCGCGCCGCCGGCCGAGGAACCCTGACCGCCGCCGAACAGGCCGCCGAGGCCGCCGAGGATGCTGCCGAGCCCGCCGCCACCGGCGGAGGAGCCCTGCTGCTGGCCGCCGCCGAGCAGGCCGCCCAGGATGTCGCCGAGACCACCGCCGCTGCCGCCCGCCGAGGAGCCCTTCTGGCTGTTCGCGATGAGCCCCATCACGATCGGGGCGAGGATCGGGAGCAGCTTGCCGAAGTCGATGCCGGCCGTCTTCTGATCGTTCGTCAGGGTCTGCGCGACCTGGTCGGCGCTGTCGCCGAAAACGTGCGAGACGATCTTCTGACCGTCGGCCTCGTCGATGTCGTCCACCGATGCCGCGCCGGAGAAGCCGTCGTGCTTGGCGAGGGCCGCTTCGATCGCGGAGGAGCCTTCCGGGGTCTCGGCGTTCTTGGCAAGGCCTCCGAGCAGAGCGGCGCCGCCTTCTTGCACCGCCTGCCGCGCGACGTCCTCGCTGACGCCGAGCTTCTGCGCGATGTCGCCGATCGGCACCTGGTTGAGGATCTCGTCGATGTCCATGGGACTCCTTCCGTCCGCGACGGGGGCTCGGTTCCCCCAAGCGCAACCCCGCCTCTCCGCTCACAGTAGCGGGCGCGGCACTCCTGCGGGAGAACGGATCCGGTCCCGTAAAATCGATGCATGCGCGCTGCGGACATCCCCGACGACCTGACCGACATCCTCGTCACAGAGGAGGAGATCCGCGCCAAGCTCGATGAGCTCGCGGCGCGAGTCGCCGAAGACTACGCGGGCAAGGATCTGCTGCTGATCGGAGTGCTCAAGGGCGCCGTCATGGTCATGGCCGACTTCGCCCGGGCGCTGCCGTTCTCGGCGCCGATGGACTGGATGGCGGTGTCGAGCTACGGTGCGAGCACGCGCTCGAGCGGTGTCGTGCAGATCCGCAAGGACCTCGACACCGACCTGCACGGCAAGCACGTGCTCATCGTCGAGGACGTCATCGACTCCGGCCTGACCCTGAGCTGGCTGCTGGAGAACTTCGCCTCCCGCGGCGCCGCGTCGATCGAGGTGCTCGCGCTGCTGCGCAAGCCCGAGGCGGCCAAGGTCGTGATCGACTGCAAGTACGTCGGCTTCGACATCCCGCCGGAGTTCGTGGTCGGCTACGGCCTCGACTACGCCGAGCGCTACCGCAACCTGCGCGACGTCGCGGTGCTGGCGCCGCACGTGTACGCGTAAGGTCCTGCCGGTCGCTGAGCCCGTCGAAGCGCCCTCTCGCGGGATATCCCTTCGACAGGGTCAGGGACCGAGCGGCAGGTACGCCGTGGGCGAATCCCCAGGAGGGCCTCAAGTCTCTCGCGCTACGCTGATCTGATCATGGATGTCAAGAAGATCACGCGCAGTTGGCTGACCTATGTGGTGCTGATCGGCCTGTTCCTGGTCGGCGGTTTTCTGCTGATCAGCAACCTCGGATCCTCCTCGCAGGTCTCGACCCAGGAGGGTCTCGACCTGCTGAAGAAGGGGAGCGTCACGAAGGTCGTCAACACCGACGGCGACCAGCGCGTGGACATGACGCTGTCCGAGGAGTACAAGGGCTCCAAGGCGGTGCAGTTCTACTACGTGCAGGCCCGCGCGGCCGACGTGGTGAAGGCGATCGACGACGCCGCGCCCAAGGACGGCTACAACGACGCGGTGCCGAAGGCGAGCTGGTTCGACGGCTTCCTGTCGATTCTGATCCCCATGGTGCTGCTCGGCCTGCTCTTCTGGTGGCTGCTGTCCAGCGCCCAGGGCGGCAACAGCAAGATCATGCAGTTCGGCAAGTCCCGCGCGAAGCTCGTGAGCAAGGAGAACCCGACCGTCACGTTCGCTGACGTGGCGGGTGCGGACGAGGCCATCGAGGAGCTTCACGAGATCAAGGAGTTCCTGCAGGATCCGGGCAAGTTCCAGGCCATCGGCGCGCGGATCCCGAAGGGCGTGCTGCTGTACGGCCCTCCCGGAACAGGCAAGACCCTGCTCGCCCGCGCCGTCGCCGGTGAGGCCGGCGCCCCGTTCTACTCGATCTCCGGATCCGACTTCGTCGAGATGTTCGTCGGCGTCGGCGCCTCCCGCGTGCGTGACCTGTTCACGCAGGCCAAGGAGAACGCCCCCGCGATCATCTTCATCGACGAGATCGACGCCGTCGGCCGGCACCGCGGTGCGGGCCTCGGTGGCGGCAACGACGAGCGCGAGCAGACGCTGAACCAGATGCTCGTCGAGATGGACGGCTTCGACCCGAACGCGAACGTCATCGTGATCGCGGCGACGAACCGCCCCGACATCCTCGACCCCGCGCTGCTTCGCCCCGGCCGCTTCGACCGGCAGATCGGCGTGGACGCCCCCGACCTCAAGGGCCGCCAGCACATCCTCGAGGTGCACGCGAAGGGCAAGCCGCTCGCGAATGGCGTCGACCTCGAGGTCGTCGCCCGCAAGACGCCTGGCTTCACCGGCGCCGACCTGGCGAACGTGCTGAACGAGGCCGCGCTGCTGACGGCGCGCTCGAACGCGCAGCTGATCGACAACCGCGCTCTCGACGAGGCCATCGACCGCGTCATCGCCGGCCCGCAGCGCCGCACCCGCGTGATGAAGGACAAGGAGAAGCTCATCACGGCTTACCACGAGGGCGGCCACGCGCTCGCGGCGGCGGCGATGAACTACACCGACCCGGTCACCAAGATCACGATCCTGCCGCGCGGAAAGGCCCTCGGCTACACGATGGTGCTGCCGTTGGACGACAAGTACTCGGTGACCCGCAACGAGCTGCAGGACCAGCTCACTTACGCGATGGGCGGCCGCGTCGCCGAGGAGATCGTGTTCCACGACCCGACCACGGGCGCGTCGAACGACATCGAGAAGGCCACGTCCATCGCCCGCAAGATGGTGCTGGAGTACGGCATGACCACCGACCTCGGTCCGGTCAAGCTCGGCACCGAGGGCGGCGAGCCGTTCGCCGGCCGCGACATGGGCCGAGGGCGCGAATACTCCGAGACGATCGCCGAGCGGGTGGACACGCAGGTGCGCGCGCTCATCGAGCAGGCGCACAACGAGGCGTACGAGGTGATCAGCGCCAACCGCGACATCCTCGACAAGCTCGCCCGCGAGCTGCTCGAGAAGGAGACCCTGGATCACAACCAGATCGCGGAGATCTTCACCGAGATCCGCAAGCTCCCCGAGCGTCCGCAGTGGCTGTCCAGCGAGGACCGTCCGGTGTCGCTGCTGCCCCCGATCGAGATGCCGCAGCGCGGTGTCGAGGTCGGTGCGGCGGCGACCGAGGCGGCGCAGCCGTCGACGGAGCGCCGGCCGGGCACCGCGGGCGGCGGGAAGCCGCGCCCCGCGACGGCCTGAGCGATGGCCGTCGATCGGGATCGCGTCGCGAGCCTGACCCGTGAGCTGCTGCTCGCGATCGGTGAGGATCCGGAGCGCCCTGGGCTGAAGCAGACCCCGGCGCGGATGGCTGACCTCTACGTCGAGTTCTTCGCCGGACTCGGTGAGGATCCGGGGGCTCCCCTCGCACACACGATCAGCGTCTCGCACGGCCCCGCCCCCGACACGCTGCCGTCGGGCGCCGTGCTGCTGCGCGGGATCCGGTTCCGTTCGGTGTGCGAGCATCATCTGCTCCCGTTCGCCGGGCACGCGCACATCGCGTACCTGCCGGGCGAGCACGTGGTGGGGCTCGGCGCCCTCGTGAAGGTGGTCGAGATCCTCGCGTCGCGTCCGCAGGTGCAGGAGCGACTCGGCGAGCAGGTCGCGGATGCGATCGCCTCCCACCTCGATGCGCAGGGTGTGCTCGTGGTGATGGACGCGGTGCACGGCTGCGTCACCATGCGCGGTGGACGTCAGACCGAGGCGTCGACTCTCACGATCGCGGCCCGCGGTGTATACACGGATCCGGTCGCGCGCGCCGAATTGATCGCGCTGATCGGCTCTTCGACGGCCTCAGGGCTCGGCGGCGCATGACCGCGATCTGGGGGATCGTCAACACCACCCCCGACTCGTTCAGCGACGGCGTGCTGCTGCGCGCGCAGGGGGCCGACGTGCTCGACATCGGCGGGGAGTCCACCCGGCCCGGTGCGGTGCGGGTGTCCGTCGCCGAGGAGCAGCGCCGCGTGCTGCCGGTCATCGAGCGCCTCGCCGCGGAGGGGATCCCGGTGAGCGTGGACACCCTGAACGCCGCCACCGCGGTCGCGGCGGTGCGCGCGGGAGCACGCATCGTCAACGACGTTTCGGGTGGACTCGCGGATCCGGAGATGCTCGCGGCCGTCGCCGAAACGGGCGCCGACATCGCGCTGGGGCACTGGCGCGGTCCCTCGTCGGACATGTACGCACGCGCCGAGTACTCCCGGGTGGGACGCGAGGTGGCGACCGAGTTGCGCGAGCGCGTCGAGGCGGCGGCATCTGCGGGCATCGCGCCCTCGCGGATCATCGTGGACCCCGGGGTGGGCTTCGCGAAGACCGCCGGCCAGAACTGGGAGCTGCTGCGCGAGCTTGCCGACGTCGTCGCGCTCGGGCCGCGCGTGCTCGTGGGCACCTCGCGCAAGCGTTTCCTCGCCGACGCGCTGGGCGCTGACGCCGAAGAGGCGCGCAAGGATCTCGCGACGGCCGTGACGAGTGTGCTCGCGGCGCGCGCCGGGGCCTGGGCCGTGCGGGTGCACGACGTCGCCGGGACACGCGACGCGCTCGCCGTGCTCGGCGCCTGGGACGGCTGAGCGCCCGCGCTTCGCCTGCCGCGGACATCCGCGAGCCTTGTCGTCCCGCCGCCGTAGGCTGGGGGCATGGACTTCCTCGACACGATCACGCTGACCGGGTTGACCGTGTTCGGGCGGCACGGCGTGTTCGACCATGAGCGCGAGAACGGCCAGGACTTCATCGTCGACCTGAGTCTGCACCTGTCGGTGCGTCAGGCCGCGATCAGCGACGACGTCGCTGACACCGTGCATTACGGCGAGCTCGCCGAGCGGGTCGCTGCCGTCGTCGCAGGCGAGCCGGTCAACCTGCTGGAGACGCTCGCCACTCGCATCGCGGACGTGGTGATGGAGGACGAGCGGATCCACGGCGTCGAGGTCACCGTGCACAAGCCGCACGCGCCGATCCCGCTGACCTTCGCCGACGTGTCGGTGACGGTGCAGCGCGTGAGCCACGCGCAGCGCGAATGGAGCGAAGGATGACGCCGACGCACCCGATCCCGCCCGTCCCGCGCGGCCGCAGGCTCCCTGTCATCGATCCGCGCCCCGAGGAGGAGCCGGTCGAAGCCGTCGTCGCTCTCGGCTCCAACCTCGGCGACACCACCTCGACCATCGATGAGGCGGTGCGCGCGATCCACCGGCTGCCCCTCGTGGACGACGTACGCGTCTCGAAGGTCTTCCGCACGGTCGCGGTGCGGCTGGAGGGCCCGGATCCGGATGCTCCGGAGTTCGCGAACGCGGTCGCGATCGTCACCACCCGGCTCGCCCCGCAGGTGCTGCTCGGCATGCTGCACGCGATCGAGGAGGAGCACGGCCGCGTCCGCGCCGAGCGCTGGGGCGACCGCACCCTCGACCTCGACCTGATCGCGTACGGCGACGTCCGCAGCGATGACGAGCACCTGCTGCTGCCGCACCCGCGCGCGTTCGAGCGCGCGTTCGTGCTGGCGCCGTGGCTCGACGTGGATCCTGATGCGGTGCTGCCGGGACGCGGGCGGGTCTCCGACCTGCTGGCTGCGCTCGAGGACGACTCATGAAGCGGATCTCCCCGGTGGTGCTGTTGGTGCTCGCGCTCGCCGGTGCGGCGGCCGGGTTCCTGCTCGACCACGCGCTGACCACCGCCGGCAGAGCCACCTTCGCCCCGGCCATCCTGCTGCCGATCTTCCTCGTGCTGCTGGCCATCGCCGTGCTCGCGCTGGCGTGGCCGATCCGGCGCAGCACACGGTCGGCGTCGCTGCCACGCGTCAACCCGTTCCACGCTGTGCGGATCGCGATGCTCGCGAGGGCCTCGAGCCTGGTCGGCGCAGGGATCACCGGCTTCGCCGTCGGCCTGGGGGCCTATCTGCTCTCGCGTCCGATCACCCCGCCGATAGGCTCGATCATCGCGACAGCCGTCGCCGCGCTCGTGCTCACGATCGCGGCGGTGATCGCGGAGAGCTTCTGCCTGCTGCCCGGAAACGGGCCCCACGACCCCGACGGCCACGACGGGCCGCGCCTGGAGGACGACGATGACGACCATCCCCGAACCGCCGCAGAACCCGGGCTCTGACGCCGCCGCGCCGCCGACGCGTGCACAGGCGCGCGCCCAGGCCGCCGCCGCTCAGTCCGGGCCCGTCGCGGATCCGGTTCCCCCGCAGGCACCCGCAGAGGCACTGGCGTACCCCGCCTACCCGCTGCCGGGACAGCTCAACTCCGCGCCCATGGCACAGCCCGCCTACGCGCCCCCGGCTCAGCCCGGATCCGCTCCCGCACCGGCCGGGATCCCGGTGCCCGTGCACGCGGCACCCGCCGCTGCCCCGGTGCTCGACGACGGCACCTATCCGGCCCTGCGCACGCCGACGGCCCGCGGCGCGCTCGCGCTGGACGGCGTATGGCACCAGATCTCGCCGAAGTACGTGATCGCCGAGGTGCTGCTGCGCATCCTCCTGCTCGCGGTGATCGCGGTCGGCGCGTACGCCGCCACGACCCTGCTCGCCCAGCCCTGGCCGTGGGCCTGGACGGTGGCGGGCGTGATCGCTGTCGTGGTCCTGTTCGAGCTCGTGATCCTGCCGCGGCAGGCGAGGGCGATCGGCTACATGCTGCGCGCCGACGACATCGTCTTCCGGCGCGGGATCCTGTGGCAGCGCATGATCGCGGTGCCGTACGGACGCATGCAGCTCGTCGACATCACCCGCGGGCCGGTCGACCGGGCGTTCGGGATCGCCAAGCTCAAGCTCGTCACGGCCGCCGCGACCACCGGTGTCGAGATCCCCGGCATGACCGAGGACGCCGCGGAGTCGCTGCGCGACACGCTCATCGACGTCGCCGAGATGCGCCGGACGGGCCTGTGAGCGCGCCCGAGCAGCCGCCCTACGGCTCGCCCCCCGCGCCGGGGCAGGTCGCTTCCTGGGGGAGCCCGCCCGCGCAGGCGCCCGCACAGGCGCCCGGCACGCCCTCGCTGGCCGATGGCGACTGGCACCGGATGCACCCGCTCACGCCGCTCATGAAGGGCGGCCTGGTACTGGTGATCGTGATCGGATACCTGATCGCGAACCTGCGCGAGAAAATCGTGTACTGGTTCATCTCGATGTTCACGCCGGCGCGGGTGCCCGAGTTCGGGGGCGACCCCGTCGATTGGGTGCTGAACAACAACCTGGTGCTGGTGGTGCTGCTGGGCGTGCTCGCCCTGGCGGTGCTGCTCGTGGCGATGTTCTGGCTGATGTGGCGCTTCCACGACTTCCGCATCACCGAGGCGCACGTCGAGGTGCGCAAGGGCGTGATCTTCCGCTCGCACCGCCGTGCGCCGCTCGACCGGGTGCAGGGCGTGAACCTCACCCGCCCGTTCCCCGCGCGCCTGATCGGGCTGGCCAAGCTCGAGGTCGACGGTGCGGGCAATGACGCGAACGTGCCGCTGGAATACCTCTCCACGGCGAAGGCCGAGTCCGTGCGCGCCGACATCCTGCGCCTCGCCTCCGGGGCACGGCATGCCCGCGACGCGACGCGCGGAGGGGACCCGGCAGCTGCGCGCACGATGCGCGCGCAGCTCGCGGCGTCGATGGACGCCGGCGTCACCGGGCTGATCGCCGGCGTCGACCTCGATGACGTCGCACCGGAGCACGTGCTGCGGATCCCCACCGGGCGTCTCGTGGGTTCGCACGTGCTGTCCGGACTCACGTGGCTCGCACTGTTCGCGGTGATCTTCGTGGGCGGCATGATCGGCACCCTGCCCGCGGTACTCGCCGATGCGGGGCCGGCCGGCGGCGCGGTCGCGATCGGCATCGCTCTGGCGATGGGCATCCCGCTGCTGCTCGGTGCCATCGCGGTCACCTGGAGCAGGATCGCGCGAGCGCTGCGCTACTCGATCGCGCCGACCCCCGACGGTGTGCGCATCACGTTCGGCCTGTTCACGACCGTGACGGAGACGATCCCGCCCGGGCGCATCTTCGCCGTCGAGGTGATGCAGCCGCTGCTGTGGCGGCCGTTCGGCTGGTGGTCGGTGCGGATCAACCGGATGAGCGGCAAGGCTGCGTCCCAGCAGCAGTCCAGCCAGGCGCAGCAGTTCAACATCGTGCTGCCGGTGGGTGCCCGCGCGGATGTGGAGCGCGTGCTCGGGCTGATCCTGCCCGACGTCCCCGCCGACGTGCTGCCGCTGATCTGGGAGCAGGGCGTGCTCGGCCCCGTCGCCGACGACCCGTACACGACGATCCCGCCGCGCGCCTGGTGGCGGCGACCACTGTCCTGGCGCCGGCACGGCGCCGCCCTCACCGACTTCGCGCTGCTGCTGCGCCGCGGCCGGATCTGGCGGCAACTGGCCGTGTTCCCGCTCGCACGGCTGCAGGGCTTCTCGCTGCACCAGGGCCCGATCGACCGGGCGCAGGGCGTCGCCAAGGCTCAGGCGCACTCCGCCGTCGGCCCTGTGCGGGGCGATGTCTCGGGGCTGGACAGCCAGGCGCTGCTCGGCATGCTGAACACGCTGTCGGTGGAGGCCGCGCGCGCGGCCGCCGCGGACCGGGCGCACCGCTGGGCCGAAGGGCACGACCCGGCGCCCGCAAGCCACGGTCTTCCCGCCGGATATGGCCCCGCCGGCGACAGCCTGCCGGCCGGAGACAGTCTCCCGGCCGGGCACGGCCTCCCCGCTGGGCTGGGCGGATCCGCTGGGTCGGGCGGATCTTCAAGCCTGGGCGGATCCGCGGACGGTGCCGCATGACCCGCGCGGGGCGCCTCAACGTCGGCATCATCGGTGCGGGCCATGTGGGGCCGGTGATCGGTGCCGCTCTGGGCGGTGCCGGCCACGCCCTCGTCGGCATCACCGCGGGGTCCGACCCGGACCGGGCGACCGCGGTGCTCCCGGGTGTTGCCGTGATGGGCGCACCCGACCTCGTGCGTGCGTCGCAGCTCGTCGTGATCGCGGTGCCGCACGACCAGCTGCCCGGACTGGTGGCGGGCCTCGCCGAGGTCGGCGCCTGGCAGCCGGGGCAGCTCGTGCTGCACACCGACCCCGCCTACGGCACGGATGTGCTGGAGCCGGCGGTGCGCAGCGGTGCGATCCCGCTCGCCGTGCATCCGGCGATCTCGTTCACGGGCACCACGCTCGATCTGCGCCAGCTGCACGCCTCGTACGCCGCGGTGACGGCGCCGGCGATGGTGCTGCCGATCGCCCAGGCGCTCGCGGTCGAGCTCGGCTGCGAGCCGGTGGTCATCGAGGAAGCGGATCGGCCGGCCTATGCCGAGGCCATCTCGACGGCCTCGGAGTTCGCACGCTCGATCGTCGGGCAGGCGACCGGGATCCTGCGCGGGATCGGTGTGGAGAACCCAGGCGGATACCTGTCGGCTCTCGTCTCCTCGACCTTCGACAGGGCGCTGCGCGAAGTCTCCACGGGCGATCCGCTCTGACGCTGCGCTGCGTATGTCCCGGCGTGCAGCCCCGCACTGCACTCGACGGGCGCGAAGGCGCACGCCGGTAGACTTGGCGGCGACTTCCGAGGAGCCCTGCACATGACCGACGCGCCCGTCACCGCGCCCACCGACGACACCGCTGCGGCGGACGACACCTTTGAGCAGCGCGAGGTGCGCCTCGCCAAGCGCGAGCGGCTGATCGCCGATCGTGCGGATGCCGCGGGCGGTGCCTTCCCGGTGGCGGTGCCGGTCTCGCACACGATCCCGCAGCTGCGCGCCGAGTACGGCGAGCTCGAGCCGGGTGCCGAGACGGGAGTGCTCGTCGGCGTCGCCGGACGCGTGGTGTTCAGCCGCAACACCGGCAAGCTCTGCTTCGCCTCGCTGCAGGCCGGTGACGGATCCCGGATCCAGGCGATGATCTCGCTCGCCAACGTGGGGGAGGAGTCCCTCGCGCAGTGGAAGGAGCTCGTCGACCTCGGCGACCACGTGTTCGTGCACGGCGAGGTGATCTCCAGCCGCCGTGGCGAGTTGTCGATCATGGCCGACAGCTGGACGATCGCGTCCAAGGCGATCCTGCCGCTGCCCAACGCCTACGGTGAGCTCAGCGAGGAGGGCCGCGTGCGCAGCCGCTTCCTCGATCTGATCCTGCGCGACCAGGCGCGGAGCACCGTGCGTGCCCGCGCCGCGGTCAACGCCAGCCTGCGCCAGACCTTCACGAGCCACGACTTCCTCGAGGTGGAGACTCCGATGCTGCAGGTGCAGCACGGCGGCGCCTCGGCCCGCCCGTTCATCACGCACTCGAACGCCTTCGACACCGAGCTCTACCTGCGCATCGCGCCGGAGCTCTACCTGAAGCGCGCCGTCGTCGGCGGGATCGAGCGCGTGTACGAGATCAACCGCAACTTCCGCAACGAGGGCGCCGACTCCACGCACAGCCCCGAGTTCGCCATGCTCGAGGCGTACCAGGCGTACTCCGACTACAACGGCATCGCCGACCTCACGCAGGAGCTGATCCAGAACGCGGCGATCGCGGTGGCCGGATCCACCCTGGTCACCTGGGCCGACGGCACCGAGTACGACCTCGGCGGGCAGTGGGCGCGCATCTCGATGTACGACTCCCTGTCCGAGGCGGCGGGGCGCATGTTCACCCCGTCCGACCCGGTCTCCGACCTCATCGCGTTCGCCGAGGCGAACGGGGTCGACATCCCGCCGCATGCCACCCACGGCAAGCTCATCGAGGAGCTGTGGGAGCACTTCGTCAAGGGCGGCCTGGAGCGGCCGACGTTCGTCATGGACTTCCCCGTCGACACCTCCCCGCTCGTGCGTGAGCACCGCTCGATCCCGGGTGTCGTGGAGAAGTGGGACCTCTACGTGCGCGGCTTCGAGCTCGCCACGGGGTACTCCGAGCTCGTCGACCCCGTCATTCAGCGCGAGCGCTTCGTCGAGCAGGCGAAGCTCGCCGCGGGCGGCGACCTCGAGGCGATGCGCGTGGACGAGGAGTTCCTGCGCGCGCTCGAGCACGGCATGCCGCCGACCGGCGGAATGGGCATGGGCATCGACCGCCTCCTCATGGCCGTGACGGGTCTGGGCATCCGCGAGACGATCCTGTTCCCGCTGGTGAAGTAGCCGCGACGAGCCTGGCGAAGCAGCCGTCCGCCGCAGGGTGGATCTCGCGGGGCCGATCCCGCGGGCGTCACGCTGCGGCGGCGCGGAAGGACCAGTCCGGCAGCATGCCGGCGTCGACCACCGTGCGCAGCAGCTGCGCGAAGGTGAGCTCGGGATCGATGGCCTGAGCCTGATCGAGGTACTGCGCGGCGTGCGTCGAGCGGCCGATCGCCCACGACAACCACGCGGCGGCCGCGAGCGGGCCGCCCCGCACCAGGCGTGGGGCGAGCGTGATCGTGCGGCGGACCAGGGCCAGAGCCACGCCCAGGCGATCGCAATCCGGACGCGGGCCGTGCCCGATCAGGATGCCGGCGATGTCCGGCGGCACGGCGGATCCGCTCAGGCCGTGGCCCAGCTGCGCGGCCAGCGCCTGGTCGCCGCGGTCGATGCTGCTGGCCCACTGCACGAGTGCGACATCCCGCAGTGCCGGACGGTTCAGGATCCACACGAGCGCGGCCGTCGCGAACGGCGACAGCGCCTCGGGTGAATCCAGCACCTCCTCCAGGAACGACGGCAGATCGTCCAGCAGCAGCGCCGTCTCCTGCGCCCTCGGATCCGTTCGCTCCACGGCTGCCGGCGGTGTGCGCCCGGGGGCGGCGGAGCCGAGCACGCGTTCGAGGGCGAGGAGCGCGCGGCCGACGGATTCCGCGGCGAACAGTCCGGGGGACGGCAGGTCGGTGCCGCTGAACTGGTCCGGGGCGGGCCCGGCGAAGCCCGGCACCGAGGGCGGGGCCGGCACTTCGGCCAGCGGATGCGGCGCGGCCTGCGGGTCGCGGTAGTCGGCCCAGGAACCGGGCCCGACGAACAGCGCCTCGACCACGTGCAGACCGCACGCCTCGGCGCGACGGACCAGCTCCTCCACGAGCGACGCGGCGGGAAGCCGTGTGTCAGGGAGCCACGCGTCGGCGCCGGACGCAGCCAAGGACGGAAGATCTGGGTCGGGCGTCGGTCCCGCTGCGGGAGCCGCGCCGTCGGCGTACACCGCGATCGCCAGCGCATCCGTATCGGGGACGCGGCAGGCCAGTCCGATCGCCGTCGCGGCGAACTCCTCCGCGGTGGGGGCGGGCGTCGAGGCGGCGGGTTCTGTGCCGCGGTGGGCCCGAGTCGACGAGGGCGACGGCGGCCCGGTGGGAGGAGCGGATCCGACGGACCCCGCCGGCAGGTCGAAGCGGAGCGCGCCGGCGGTGCGCGATCCGCGGAAGGGCAGCAGCACCACGGAGTCGCGCGGAGTGAAGCCGGTGAGCACGGGGATGGCGGCGAGCAGCTCTGCGGCGCCCGCGGCATGGACGATCGTTGTCATGGATCCACGATGGGCATCCGGCCGGACCCGGCTCCGCGTCAGGAACGGACCAGGGGACAGGATCCGCTCGGCTCCGATTGTGCGGACCGATCGAGTGCTCCTGAGGGCACCAGCGGAAACGAGGGCGGGGAGTTCGGGTCGGCCTGCGCGGACGGCGTTCACCCCTTGTCGAACTCGACGAGGGGTGAACGCCGTCTCCGCGAGCCTCCACGGTTCCTTCGGGATCCGTCATGGCGCAGCGGCCCCTGTGCGGGCCGGGACCACCGCCGTTCAGATCGCGGCGCGCAAGCCGTCGACGAGGGGGGTCGTGGGGCGTCCGATGAGGCGCGCGAGGGTACCGTCGGACTCCGCGAGCGCGCCGGCACGGATGCCCGCGTCGAGCGTGGTGACGAACCAGACCGTCCCGTAGTCCAGCCCTGCGTCCTCCAGCGCGGCCGCGTGCTCCTCGGCGCTCAGCGGCGTGTACCGGACCTCGCGGCCGGTGATCTCGGTCGCCGCGGCGGCGAGGTCGTCGAAGTTCCAGGCGATGTCGCCGGCGAGCTCGTAGACCTGGCCGAGGTGGCCGTCCTCCGTGAGCACCACGGCGGCCGCTTCCGCGAAGTCGGCGCGGCTGGCAGAGGCGATCCGGCCGTCGCCGACGCTGGCGGCGATGACGCCGGTGTCCTTCGCCCGCGCGACGTCTGCGGCGTAGTTCTCGGTGTACCAGTTGTTGCGGAGGATCACGGCGGGGAGTCCGGAGGCCGCGATCGCCTCCTCGGTGGCCTTGTGCTCCGGGGCGAGCACAAGATCGCTGGTCGTCGCCTTCGGGGCGCTCGTGTAGACGAGCTTCGCGACGCCCGCGTTCTTCGCTGCGTCGATCACGGCCTGGTGCTGCGGGGCGCGCTTGCCCACCTCGCTGCCCGAGACGAGCATCACGGCATCCGCACCGTCCGCCGCCGCCGCGACGGTCTCCGGCGCGTCGTAGTCGAGAGCGACGACCTGCACGCCCCGCGCCGCGAGGTCGGATGCCTTGGCGATGTCGCGCGCGCCCGCTCGGATGCTCGACGCTTCGACGCCGCGGGCGAGGAGGCTGTCGATGATGAGGCGGCCGAGGTGGCCGGTGGCACCGGTGACGAGGATGGTCATGGCGTTCCTTTCCTAGAGGGTTCGCATGTCGCAACGCATCCCGGAACGGACACCTTCCCACAGATGGGTACCCACTTTGAGGTAAGGTACCCACATGGTCGTTAGTTTTGCTCAGATCCGGTCATCCCAGGATCGGCTTTTCGAGGAGGGATGCCAGACGCGCGTCGTTCTGGACCACATCATGAGCAAGTGGGGCGTCCTGGTGCTCTCAGCCCTGTCGGACGACACCCTGCGCTGGGGCGAGCTGCGCCGTGAGGTCGACGGCATCAGCGAGAAGATGCTCGCGTCCACCCTGCGCACGCTCGCTTCGGACGGCCTCGTGCACCGGGAGTCGTTCCCCACCGTCCCGCCCCACGTGGAGTACAGCCTGACCCCGCTAGGCCACGACCTCATGGAGAGGATGCTCCCGCTCGTCGCCTGGGTCGCCGAGCACGCCGAGGAGATGGTGTAGCGCGCCGGGCGCCCGACCGCCGGCGTGCACTCCTCGTGCCTCGCGGGCGGAACGGCGACGGCCGCTCCCAGCGGGCCCACCGGAGCCCCGGGTAGGATCGCAGCATGGACGAATTCTGGGTGGCCGCCGCGTGGTCGGTGATCCCCACGATCGTCGTCTGCGTCGTGTTCTGGTTCGTGCTCCGCGGGATCCTGCGCTTCGACCGCACCGAGCGGCAGACGCACGCGCGGATCGAGGCCGAGGAACGCGCCGCCCGCGGCCTGCCGCCGCGCTCCTCCTGAGCCGCGACTGAACTGCCACTGAGCCGCCTCCGGGCGTTGTCCGCTCCAGCCGCTACTGTGGGACGAAGTCGCCGATCGGCGACTCTTCCCGGGTCAGGAGTGGCGCATGGACCCCAACGTGTGGGCCCTGATCATCGCGGTTGCGGCTCTTCTGATCGACCTCACGATCCGCATCATCGCGATCATCGTCGTGCCGCGCAACCGCCGCCCCACAGCTGCGACGGCGTGGCTGCTGGCGATCTACTTCATCCCGTACATCGGGGTGCTGCTGTTCCTGCTGATCGGAAACCCGCGGCTGCCCCGCGCGAGGCGCAAGAAGCAGGACCTCATCAACGAGACCATCGCCGAGGTCACGAAGGACCTGCATCTGGGGCGCTCCGATGCGGAGATGCCCGAGAGCCTCGCCTCCCTGGTGCGCATGAACCAGCGCCTCGGGGCGCTGCCGCTGTTCGGGGACAACGGCGCGCACCTGATCTCCGACTACCAGGCCTCGCTCGACGCCATGGCCGACGCGATCCGGGACGCGACCGAGTTCGTGCACGTCGAGTTCTACATCCTGCAGTCGGATGCCTCGACCGACAATTTCTTCCGCGCGATGGAGGAGACGGCCGCCCGCGGAGTGCCGGTGCGGGTGCTGCTGGATCACTGGGCGAACCGGTGGAAGCCGCGGTACAAGCAGACCATCGCCCGGCTGGACGCGATGGGTGCCGACTGGCACCTGATGCTACCGGTGCAGCCGTTCAAGGGGCGCACGCAGCGCCCCGACCTGCGCAATCACCGCAAGCTGCTCGTCGTCGACAACGAGGTGGCGTTCCTCGGTTCGCAGAACGTCACCGACTCGACCTACAACCTGCCGAAGAACATCAAGCGCGGTCTGCACTGGGTCGACCTGATGGTGCGTGTCGACGGTCCCGTCGTCGGGAGCGTGAACGCGGTCTTCCTGTCCGACTGGTACAGCGAGACCGACCAGGTGCCGGACTCGGTCGCCTTCGCGCCGACGGAGAGCGGCAGCGGCGACCTGGACTGCCAGATCGTGCCGTCAGGTCCTGGCTTCGAGGCGGAGAACAACCTCCGGCTGTTCCTCGGCCTGCTGTACGCCGCCGAGCGCAAGATCATGATCGTGAGCCCCTACTTCGTGCCGGACGAGGCGCTGCTGCTCGCCGTCTCGACGGCGTGCGACCGCGGGCTCCAGGTCGAGCTGTTCGTCTCGGAAGAGGGCGATCAGGCGATCGTCTACCACGCGCAGCGCAGCTACTACGAGGCGCTGCTGCGCGCCGGCGTGCGGATCTGGATGTATCGCAAGCCATACATCCTGCACACCAAGAGCCTCACGATCGACGACGATGTCGCGGTCATCGGATCCAGCAACATGGACATGCGCTCGTTCGGTCTGAACCTCGAGATCTCGATGCTCGTGCGAGGCAAGGAATTCGTGCGGGAGCTGCGCGAGGTCGAGGACCACTACCGCTCGCTCAGCCGCGAGCTGACGCTCGAGGAGTGGATGCAGCAGCCGCTGCGTTCCACGGTGCTGGACAACCTCGCCCGGCTCACCTCGTCGCTGCAGTAGCGTCGGCGCGGGCGACTGCGGGGCCGCCCGAGGCATGGTGGCCCGAATCCGCGCTGGATAGCATGAGCGCATGAGGATCCGCACCGCTCTTGCCATCGCGGCGCTCGCCGCGTCCGCGACGATCGCCCTGGCGGGCTGCGCCCAGCTGGAACCGGTGAGCCCACCCATCCCGACCGCCGATTCGACGGCATCGCCCGAGCCGTCCACGGATCCGGCGGCGGCCTGGCTGGACGGCGGGCGCGGGATCGGCCTCGTCACCTACGGGTCCTCCTCGCTCGCCTGCACCCCCGTCGCCGAGGACGTGAAGGCCGACGGGCAGACGATCACGGTGACGCTCGCCGAACCGGATCCGAAGGCCGTGTGCACGGCAGACTTCGCGCCGCGGGCGACGTACATCGGCGTGCCGGAAGGCGTCGACGCGTCCAAGGACGTGACCCTGTCGTTCCAGGGCGGCGGCTTCCAGGGGCGGCTTCCCCTCGAGGGGAGCAGCGCGCTCAGCACCGGCGGCAGCAGCGACGGCAAACCCAGTGCCGGTTGGTTCTCCGACAATGGGATCATGCTCCTGACCTGGGGATCCTCGACGTGCCGGCCGGTCGTGACCGATCTGACCGAGAATCAGGACAAGACCGGAGCGACCGTGACCTTCAAGACCGACGCCACCCAGGTCTGCACCATGGACTTCGTGCCCCGGATCACGATGCTCGGCGTGAACGCGCCCGCCGATCCTGCCGGCTACACGTTGACGCTCAAGGGCGACCACCTGGACGGTACGGTCACCGTCATCGGCTGACGTCGGTCAGGCCGGGCTGATCACGTGCCCGGCCGGCACGGCCACCAGCAGCGCGCCCGGGTCGATCCGGCAATGGATCCGCACGGCCTCGCCGAACTCGTCGCCGTCCAGTTCGACGGGGGCGGGCTCGGTGGTGGCGGCATCCGCGTCGCTGCCCTGGAGGTAGCGGATCGAGCCGCCGGATCCAGTGAGCTCGATCATGCGCCTCCCGGCCTTGCTGCGACGCAGCACCGAGTTCTGCCACCACACGGTGCGCCACACCGCCAGCCATCCGAACGGACCGCGCGCCTGGATGACCGCGACGTCGAGGGTGCCGTCGGTGATCGAGGCGTCGGGGATGAGCGCGATGCCCGCGGGCAGCGCCCCGCAGTTCGCGAACAGCATGCTGTGCACCTTGACCGAGTGCAGCTTGAGGTCGTCCACCGCGTACATGATGCGGAACGGCTTCGCACCGGGCAGGGAGCGCGCGGCGCCGTCGACGTAGGCCACCCAGCCCACGGACTTCTTGAGGCCCGGACGGGTGTTCGCGATCATGTGCGCGTCCAGTCCGATGCCGGCGAGCACGACGAACCCGTGCCTCTGCACGTTCCCGTCCGCCCGGGTCAGTTCCGCCCAGCCGATGTCGACCGGATGGCGGTCGCCGTGGAACACCGCGTCGATCACGGTCGACGGCGTGTCCAGCGCCAGGCCCAGATTGCGGGCGAGGAGGTTGCCCGTGCCGCTGGGCACGATCGCCAGCGGAATCCCGGTGCCCGCCATCGTCTCGGACACGGCGCGGACGGTGCCGTCGCCGCCGGCCACCAGCACGGCGGCGGCCCCGTCGGCGAGGGCGATGCGGGTGGCCTCCTGGCCGGGATCCTGCACGGAAGTCTCGACGATGAGCGGGGCGTCCCAGCCCGCCTCGGCCGACAGCGTGCGCAGCAGTTCGACGAGCTTCGGCGCATCGGCCTTGACCGGGTTGACGACGAGTGCGGCGCGCGGGCGTCCGGCCTCGTCAGTCATGCGCTCAGCCTAGCCCGCGGCCTCCCGCGCTTCTCTCGATCGAGTCGTCCCCCTGAGCGTGACCTATAGCCCGTGCTCAGGGGGACTACTCGACGCAGGGAGAGGCCCGAAGACGACGCCCTAGACTTGTCAGGTGATCGACCTCGCCCTTCTCCGCGACGAGCCCGAGCTCGTCCGTCAGTCCCAGGCCGCGCGCGGCAACGCGCCGGAGACCGTCGATGCGGCGATCGAGGCCGACCGATCGCGCCGTGCGGCGCTCTCCGCGTTCGAGGAGCTGCGCGCCGAGCAGAACGCGTTCGGCAAGCAGGTCGCGAAGGCGCCCAAGGACGAGAAGGCCGCGCTCGTCGCGCAGGCGAAGGACCTCGCCGAGCGGGTGAAGCAGGCGCAGGCCGCGTCGAACGAGGCCGCGGAGGTCGCGGCGGACGCGCTCGCCGCGATCGAGAACGTCGTCATCGACGGAGTCCCCGCCGGCGGCGAGGACGACTTCGTCGAGCTGCGCCGGGTCGGCGAGACCCCGACGTTCGACTTCGAGGCGCGCGACCACCTCGCCATCGGCGAGCTCCTCGGCGCGATCGACATGGAGCGCGGGGCGAAGGTCTCCGGCGCCCGGTTCTACTTCCTCACAGGAATCGGCGCGCGGCTCGAAATCGCGCTCATGAACCTCGCGCTGGACAAGGCCCTGGCGGCGGGGTTCACCCCGATGATCGTGCCCACGCTGGTGCGCCCCGAGATCATGCAGGGGACCGGCTTCCTCGGCAAGCACGCCGACGAGGTCTACCACCTCGACAAGGACGACGACCTCTACCTCGTCGGCACCAGCGAGGTGGCCCTGGCCGGCTATCACTCCGGGGAGATCGTCGACCTGTCCCGCGGCGCCCTGCGCTACGCCGGCTGGTCCACCTGCTACCGCCGCGAGGCCGGTTCTTATGGCAAGGACACCCGCGGCATCATCCGCGTGCACCAGTTCAACAAGCTGGAGATGTTCGTCTACACGACCCCCGAGGACGCCGAGGCCGAGCACCTTCGCCTCGTCGCGCTGCAGGAGGAGATGCTCACGGCCCTCGGCCTGTCCTACCGGGTGATCGACGTGGCGGCAGGGGATCTCGGATCCAGTGCCGCGCGCAAGTACGACATCGAGGCGTGGGTGCCCACGCAGGGCGCGTTCCGCGAGCTCACCTCCACGTCGAACTGCACCACGTATCAGGCGCGCCGCCTCGACATCCGGCACCGGCCGGACGCGGTGGAGGGCACGGCGAAGACCCAGCACGTGGCGACGCTGAACGGCACGCTCGCGACCACGCGCTGGATCGTCGCGATCCTCGAGACGCACCAGCAGGAGGACGGATCCGTGCGGGTGCCGGAGGTCCTGCGTCCCTAT
Organism: Microbacterium sp. 2MCAF23; assembly: GCF_052115565.1. Lineage (NCBI taxonomy): Bacteria > Bacillati > Actinomycetota > Actinomycetes > Micrococcales > Microbacteriaceae > Microbacterium > Microbacterium sp. 2MCAF23. Next base: position 29,925 of record NZ_JBFRGY010000001.1, read on the forward strand.
CTCGGCGGGCTCGAAATGCTCCGCCCGCTCGGCGCCGCATCGGTCCCTGAGCCTGTCGAAGGGGCCGTGGAGGCCGAGGGCTCGAACGCATGACGAACGCCTGGCTCATCGCCCTCGACATCGACGGCACCATCCTGCTGCAGGACGAGACGATGAGCCCGGGCGTCCCCGACGCCGTGGCTCGCGCGCGCGACGCAGGCCACGAGGTCATGCTCGCGACCGGCCGCAGCTGGATGGGCACGCACCGCTTCCTCGACCAGCTCGAGATCCGCCCAGAGTTCGTGGTGTGCTCGAACGGTGCGGTCACCATGCGGCGCATCGGGTCGGCCGCGGAGGCCGCAGCAGGCCTCGCCGTAGACGGCTATGAGCGCTGGAACGTGGAGACCTTCGACCCCTCCGCCGTGCTCGCGCTGCTGCACGACCGTCTGCCCGACGCGCGGTACATGGTGGAGCTCGGATCCGGCCAGCGCCTGTACACCGCCGAGCTCGACGACTGGACGCTCGACGGCGGGCGTCAGGTCTCCTTCGCCGAGCTGAGTGCCCAGGAGGTGTCGCGCGTGGTCGTGGTCTCGCCGGGCCACGATGAGGACGACTTCCACCGGCTCGTGCAGGACGCCGGGCTCAACGAGGTGTCGTACGCGATCGGCTGGACCGCGTGGCTCGACATCGCGCCCCGCGGCGTGGACAAGGGCACCGCTCTGGCTCGCGTGCGGGAGACGCTCGGCGGCGAGGGCGACCTCGTGATGGTCGCGGGAGATGGCCGCAACGACCTCGGCATGTTCGCCTGGGCGCGCGGTTTCGGAGGTCGCGCGGTGGCGATGGGGCAGGCGCCTGAGGAGGTCAAGGCCGCGGCCGGTGAGGTCACCGGCGACGTCGAGGACGGCGGACTCGCCACCGCGATCGAGCGGATCGTGCTCACCGTTCCCGCGGCCTCCTGATCCTCTTCTGCGCCGCCATCAGGCTTTCACTCAGCGGCCGCCCAGCCGGGTCCGGGCACAATGGAGAAGCGCTCGCAGGGCGCTACCCGGTTCTCCGTTAGACTCGACCCCTGTTCGGCGTGCGCATGCGCGCCGAGGAGAGTTGTCCGAGCGGCCGAAGGACCTGGTCTTGAAAACCAGTGGGCAGCAATGTCCCGTGGGTTCGAATCCCACACTCTCCGCTGAGTGAGCGCAGGGTGGCGCGGTTCACCCGCCGAATCGTGAAAGGCACCGTGTGAGCGTGACGCCCCGATCCCGACGCCCCGTCGCCGGACACGGCCAGCTGCGCCGTCCGAGCGCCTGGAGCCAGCTGATGAAGATCCTCGGCATCGCCATGGCTGTGGTGCTCGTCTCGGGTGTCTCCGTCGCGGCGTACGTCGCCTACGACCTGGGCCACACGTTCAGCGCGAACGCGGTCGCTCTGGATGGCGAAGCGTCGGTGCCGCCGGACATCGGTGCGATCAAGGGCGGCGTGAACATGCTGCTCGTGGGCAGCGACATCTGCGAGTCGAAGTTCTCCGCGGAGTTCGGCGACCGCTGCTCGGATCCGGGCAACGAGGGCGAGCGCAACGACACGAACCTGCTGCTGCACATCTCCGACGCCCCGCGACGGGTGACCGTCATCACGTTCCCGCGTGACCTCATGGTCCCGATCCCGTCGTGCACCGACGCGCAGGGCAACGCGACCAGCGAGATGTCCAAGCAGCCGATCAACGTCACGCTCGAGACGGGCGGGCTGAACTGCGTCGCCCGCACGATCAGCAAAGTGTCCGGGCTCGACATCCAATTCGCTGCGAAGGTCACCTGGGGCGGCGTGATCGAGATCACGAACGCCATCGGCGGCGTCGACGTCTGCATCGCCAACGGCATCGACGATCCCGACACCGCGCTCAAGCTCACGCCGGGCACGCATACCCTGCAGGGGTACGAGGCGCTGCAGTTCCTGCGCACCCGGCACGGCGTCGGCGACGGCAGCGACCTCGGGCGCGGCAGCAACCAGCAGGTGTACATGTCGTCGCTGGCACGCAAGATGGTGTCGGCCCAGGTGCTCGGCAACCCCGGCACGCTGCTGAAGCTCGCGAACACGGTGATGTCGAACGTCACCCCCAGCACCACCCTGACCAGCCCGACCCTGCTCGTGCAGATCGCGCTGGCGATGAAGGACGTGCCGCTGGACCAGATCAACTTCGTGAACTACCCGGTGCTCACCGACCCCGACAATCCGAACAAGGTCGTGCCGGACACCGACAGCGCGGACCAGCTCTGGGCGGCCCTCGCGGCGAACCAGCCGATCCAGGTCGCCGGCCAGCGCGACGATGCGGTCGTCTCCGCGACGCCGGCGCCGACGGATCCCGCGACGACCGATCCCGCGACGACGGATCCGTCCGCGACACCGACGCCCGGGGCGACTGGCGGCCCCGTCGAGCTGCCGAAGAACGTCTCGGGGCAGTCCGCGGCGCAGCAGACCTGCTCCAACGGCAACGGCTTCGAAGGCTGACGCCGCCTCGCGATCGATGGTGGCGCGGGGTCGCGTCGTGGCGCTGTCCGCAGCGCTGGCGGTGGCGGCGGTACCCGCGGTCCTGTGGCTCTGCCCGCAGCCCTGCGGCACTGCCGCGGTCCCGCAGTGTGACGATCTGCACACCATGCGACGATCTGCGCACGTGTCGACGTGGATCCGTATGCTGATCGTGACACCGTGTGCAGATCGTCATGCTCCTGCACGCCGCTGCCCGGTCGGCCACGACGCGGCGGTTGGTTCGCAGCATCCCAAAGCGTCCGTTAGGATGGACCCTGGTGTTCGGCGAGCCGGACATCTGGAGACGTCGCATAGTCAGGCCTAGTGCACCACCCTGCTAAGGTGGAGTCCTCGCAAGGGGACCGAGGGTTCAAATCCCTCCGTCTCCGCCACGAATCCCTGAGCAGAGACATCTTCAGGGTTTCCTCCCGCCGCCCTCTTTCTGACGAGGATCTACCCGTCGTCGAACTCGCGGCGCAGGTACTGGGGCGCCTGCACCCGCCATGCCTCGGTCACGAGTTCGGCGAGATGATCGTCGTCGATCGCCCGCATCCGGAACGCGATCTTCGGCTCGCCCCACCGTGTCGTCTGGCGGAGGAACACGTCCGGCGCCATTTCCCGCAACGCGAGCGCATCGAGCGCGTCGGCGACCTTCACGCCGACCACAAGCTCCGACGCGATGACCTCACGGAGGTCTTCCGGGATGCTCGGCCACGGCGAGCACTCCCACGCGAAGAGCTTGTTGCGGACGAACCAGGCGGCACCGCCGGTCATCGCGCGCTCCTCGCTGCCGGGCAGGCGGGCGGCGACACGACGCAGATCATCGAGCGTGGCCATGCGTCGAGACTAGGCATCCCCTCGGACACGAACGGAATCGCCCTGGGGCTTCGCCGGGGCCTCCGCGACATTCGGCGTGATCACTCGCGCTGCAGACGGATGCGGGGTGCGCGGAGACAACCGCGCACCCCGCATCCGTCGCCGGGGTCACTGGGCCGGCAGCACGTGCTCCCCGCTGCGGTCGGTCGCGAGCGACAGCGACGAGATGTACTGCTTCTCGCCGTTCGGGCCGGGTACCGCCGAGGCGAGCATGTCCGGCCGTTCGAAGGAGATGCCGGTGGCGACGTCGAGCAGCTTCTCCGCGCTGGGGTTGCCATCCGCGTCGAGCAGGGGCAGGTCGATGCCGTCATCCGTGCGGCGGAGGTAGTAGCGGCCGCGAGTGAGGATCGCCATGACCGGGGTCGCGACGAACGCGATCAGCACGGCGAACACCGGCGAGAACGGCTGCACGGCCGCTCCGAACGCACCGAAGAACATCGCGATGGAGATGCCGCCGCTCAGCAGCAGGGCGACGATCCCGACCGGGTTCCAGGCGTAGAGCATGCCGCGGCGGAACTCTGGCTGCTTCGGCGAGAGCTTCAGGACGTACTTGTTGATCGCGATGTCGGTCGCGACCGTGACGATCCACGCCATGCCGAGGTTGGCGTAGAACCCGAGCACGGTGTTGAGGAAGGCGAACATGTTGGCCTCCATCAGCACGAGCGCGATGGCCACGTTCACGACGACGAAGACCACGCGTCCGGGATAACTCTTCGTGATGCGGGTGTACGCGTTCGTCCACGCGAGCGATCCGGAGTACGCGTTCGTGACGTTGATCTTGATCTGCGAGATCACCACGAGCACCACGGCGAGCGTCATGGCCAGCCATCCGGGCACCATCTGCTGGTAGATGCCGAGGAACTGGTGCACCGGCTCGTTCGCGCTCGCAGACGCCTGCGGGTCGAGCGTCGAGATCAGGTAGACCGCGAGGAACAGACCGACGGCCTGCTTGATCGCGCCGAACACGACCCATCCCGGGCCGGCGATGATCACAGCGGCCCACCAGCGGCGCCGGTTCGCCGACGTCTTCGGAGGCATGAACCGGAGGTAGTCGATCTGCTCGGCGATCTGCCCGATCAGCGACAGGCACACGCCGGCGGCGAGCATGACGGACGAGAAGGACACGGATCCGTCGCCCTGGCCGTGGAACGAGAAGAAGTCGCCGATCGAAGACGGGTGCGTGATCACCAGGTATGCGAAGGGCAGCACCATGAGCACCAGCCACAGCGGCGTCGTCCACACCTGCAGCTTGGACAGCGCCTTCATGCCGTAGATCACCAGCGGGATCACCATGACGGTGGACACGAAATAGCCCGCCCACAGCGGGATCCCGAGGCCGAGCTGAAGGCCCTGCGCCATGATCGAGCCCTCGAGGGCGAAGAAGATGAAGGTGAAGGTCGCGAAGATCACGTTGGTGATGACGGATCCGTAGTATCCGAAACCGGATCCGCGGGTGATGAGGTCGAGATCGAGGTTGTAGCGCGCGGCGTAGTACGCGAGCGGGATGCCGGTCACGAAGATCACCACGGCGGCGACGGCGATGCCCAGCAGCGCATTCACGGTGCCGTGCGTGATGCCGATGTTGGCGCCGATCGAGAAGTCGGCGAGGTAGGCGATTCCGCCCAGGGCGCTGGTCGCGACGACGCCGGGCGCCCATTTGCGGTAGCTGCGCGGCGCGAAGCGCAGCGTGTAGTCCTCGAGGCTCTCCTTGGTCGCGGCGCGCGCATCGGTCGTCTCACCGCCCTCGCCCGTCGTTGTGGGGCCGGCGTCCGCGGGGCGGGTCATTTCGATGGTCATGCGGATCCGTTCGTCGGGGGATGGACACGGAGCGAGCGGTGCAGGTGAGCCCGCGCCGCTCGTGGAGCCATCCTGTTCCCCCGGGAGCCGCCGACGATGTCAGCCGTGTTGCGATCCTGTTAAGTCCCGTTCCGGGAGACCTCGCCAGGATCGACCGATCTCAGATGCCTCCGTCGATCGACCGGGGGAACTCGGTCGGGTTCTCCGGGACCATGACCTGGGTGTCGACATTCAGGCTCTCGCCCTGGAAGAACCTCTTCGATCGGGGGAACAGGTACCAGACGAACATCAGCACGAGTCCGATAGCGAGCGAGCCGATGCCGACCACGAAGGTGCCGCCGATGCCGAAGAGCACCGAGTAGCCGTAATCGACATCCCACATGTCGATCGCCGACTGCACGAACGCGGCCGCGAGCATGAGCCCGCCGAGCAGGGGGAACAGACCCTTGAAGAAGAAGCTGCGCGGCGAGGTGAAGATGTCCCTGCGGAAGTACCAGACGCACGCGAAGCCGGTGATCGCGTAGTAGAACGCGATGGCCAGGCCGAGCGAGAGGATCGAGTCCTGCAGGATGTTGTCGCTGATAAGCGTCATGCCGACGTAGTACGCGATCGCGACGATGCCCATGATGATCGTCGAGAACGACGGGGTCTTGTAGACCGGATGCACCTCCTTGAACCTCGCGGGAAGTGCGCGATAGACGCCCATCGCGAGCGTTCCCCGGGCGGTCGGCAGGATCGTGGTCTGCGTGGAGGAGATCGCCGAGATGATGACGGCCACTACCAGCACCCAGCCGAACGGGCCGAGCAGCCCGTCCTTGATCGCGAGGAAGAAGTCATCCGCGTGCTCCGCGTTGCCGAGACCGGTTCCGGTCTTGCCGAGACCCGCGTACATCATGGCCGCGATCGTCACCGCGACATAGGTGAAGAGCAGGATGACGCAGGTCAGCAGCGCGGCCCGGCCGGGGATGCGCTTCGGGTCCTTCGTCTCCTCATTCAGAGCCAGGCAGGTGTCCCATCCCCAGTAGATGAAGAGTGCGAGGAGGATCGCCTCGGTGAATCCCGACCAGGAGGTGAAGGCGAACGGGTTCATCCACTCCCAGGAGAAGTCGATCGCGTGCGGAGCGTTGCCGCTGGCGATCTGCCAGAAGACGGCGACGATGAAGACGACGAGAGCGAGGTACTGGATGCCGAGCAGCACGTTCTGGATGCGCTCGCCGATCTCGACGCCGCGCCAGCTGACCCAGGTCATCGCGGCGATGAAGACGACCGCGGCGAGGATGACGCGCCAGTCGCTGTTCTCGAGATCGAAGCCGATCAGGGACCAGAAGTACACGGAGGCGATCTGCGCGAGGTTGGCGAGGACGACCATGCCGGCGACCGCGACGCCCCAGCCGCCCATCCAGCCCACCCACGGACCGAACGCCTTGGTGGCCCAGGTGAAGGTGGTGCCGCAGTCGGGAACCGCGTTGTTCAGCTCCCGATAGGCGAAGGCGATCAGCAGCATCGGCACGAAGGCGAGCACGAAAGCGATGGGCGCCTGGGCTCCGACCGCGATGACCACCCATCCGAGGGACGCGACGAGGGAGTACACCGGTGCCGTGGACGCCAGGCCGATGACGGTCGAGCCCCAGAGGCCCAGCGTTCCGGCCGCCAGCCCCTTGCCTTCGGGGCGTTCCAGCTGGATGGGTGTTGTTGACATGAACAGAACGGTATGCGGGATGCGGTTTCGAGTCAATGTCCGCGCGATAACAACGAATTACGTATCTGTTACGGGTGCATCACGATGAAATCCGCACACTTACCGACTTTCGACAGTCAGGGTGCCTGATATGCGGACGAGGTGGCCGGCCGGATCCGTGCGGCTGACCTGCCCGGAGCGCGCTCGCCATGTTGCATCGCGGACTTCCGCCGGAAATCCCCGCGAAATGCGCGGGTGGAAAGGTCCAGTCATGGAAACGTCCTTCGCCGGCTACTGGAGTCGACAGACCGCGGGATCCCGATCCGGTTCTCCCTGGGATGAGATGTTCGACGCGCACGATGCGGGCGCGGAACTCGCCGCCAGGGATCCGTACCGATCCATCCACCGTGCCCTCAGCGACATGTCGGCGGACGATCTCCAAGGGCGGGTCGAGGCGCTCGCCGGGGCGTATCTGTCACAGGGTGTGACCTTCGACTTCGCCGGCGAGGAGCGTCCGTTCCCGCTCGACGTCGTCCCTCGGGTGATCGCGTCCGACGAGTGGCGCGAGGTCGACCTCGGCGTCGCGCAGCGGGTGCGGGCGCTGGAGGCGTTTCTCGCAGACGTGTACGGCGCACGCCGGTGCGTCACGGACGGCGTGGTGCCGGCTCCGCTGATCGCCTCCTCGAGCCACTTCCACCGGCAGGCGGCGGGGATCGTGGCCGCGAACGGAGTGCGGATCCAGGTCGCCGGGATCGACGTCATCCGGGACGAGTCGGGTGGGTGGCGGGTGCTGGAGGACAACGTCCGGGTGCCGAGCGGGGTGAGCTACGTGCTCGCCAACCGGCGGGCGCTGGCGCAGATGGTGCCGGAGATGTTCGCGGACATGCGCGTGCTGCCCGTGGTCGACTATCCGAACCGCCTGCTCGGCGCCCTGCGCGCGGCGGCTCCGTCGGCCGCCGACGATCCGACGGTCGTGGTGCTGACACCTGGCGTGTTCAACTCGGCGTACTACGAGCACACGCTGCTGGCGCGGCTGATGGGCGTCGAGCTGGTGGAGGGCCGCGATCTGTTCTGCTCCGGCGGGCGGGTCTGGATGCACACCACCACCGGCCCGCGCCGGGTGGACGTGATCTACCGCCGTGTGGATGACGAGTACCTGGATCCGCAGCAGTTCCGCCCCGACTCGATGCTGGGGGCGGCCGGGATCCTGAACGCGGCCCGGCTCGGCAACGTCACGATCGCGAACGCGGTGGGCAACGGCGTCGCCGACGACAAGCTCGTCTACACCTACGTGCCCGACCTGATCCGCTATTACCTCTCCGAGGAGCCGATCCTGGCGAACGTCGACACCTGGCGGCTGGAGGATCCTGGCGCCCTCGAAGAGGTGCTCGACCGGCTGGACGAACTGGTCGTGAAGCCGGTCGACGGGTCCGGTGGCAAGGGGCTGATCATGGGTCCCGCCGCCTCGCGTGCCGAGCTCGATGCGGCGCGGAAGACGCTCGCCGCCGATCCGCGAGGGTGGATCGCGCAACCGGTCGTGCAGCTGTCCACGATCCCCACGCTCGTGGACGACGGCTTCCGGCCCCGGCACTCCGATCTCCGGCCGTTCGCGGTCAACGACGGTGAGGACATCTGGGTGCTGCCGGGCGGCCTCACCCGCGTGGCGCTCCCGGAGGGGCAGCTCGTCGTGAACTCGAGCCAGGGCGGCGGCTCGAAGGACACCTGGGTGCTGGAGGATCCCGCGATGCCGCGGGCCTCGGCGACGATCCGCGCCGCCAGGGTCGCCGCGCCGTCCGCCGCCGGGCTCTCCGGTGCTTCGGTCCTGCCGCTGCCCGTGCCGCCGCTCGATGATCCGCAGCAGCAGCAGCAGCAGCAGCAACAACAACAACAGCAAGTGCGGCAGGAGGAGGCATCATGCTGAGCCGGATCGCCGAGGCGCTGTTCTGGATCGGGCGATATGTCGAACGCGCTGACGGCACCGCGCGCATCCTCGACGTGCACCTGCAGCTGCTGCTCGAGGATCCGTGGGCCGACGAGGAGTCGGTGTGCCGCACCGTGCTGTCCGTCATGGGCATGCCGGATGCGGCCGGGGGCAACCCGCGTCGCGGTGACGCGCTCCGCGCGCTCGCGACGGATCGGACCAGGGCCATCTCCGTCGCGCATTCGCTGTCCTCCGCCCGTGAGAACGCCCGCCGCGCCCGCGAGGTGATCTCCCAGGACCTCTGGGAGGTGTTGAACACGACCAACGCCCGCCTGCCGCTGCGCGTCGACTTCGAGCGGTCCCACTCCTTCTTCCAATGGGTGCGCGAGCGCGCGGCGCTGACCTATGGCGTCGCCGAGACGTCGATGAGCCGTGATGAGGCCTGGTATTTCTTCGTGCTCGGGCGTGCGCTGGAGGCCGCCGACATGACCGCGCGGCTGCTGGTCTCCGCCGCGCGCACCGACGGCGGGGGTGCGATCAACTGGATGACGCTGTTGCGCAGCTGCGATGCGTACGACGCCCATCTGCGGGTGCATCGGTCCATGCCGACCGCGACCTCGGCGACGGAGTTCCTCCTGATCGACCGGCATTTCCCGCGCTCGGTGCTGTCGAGCGTGATCCGCGCCGAGGAGAGCCTGCAGCGCATCGGACAGAGTTCGCCGCTGCTGCCACCCGACGCCGTGGGACGGGCGATCGGACGACTCCGATCGGATCTGGAGTACCGTCCCGTGGCGGATCTCGTGCTCGTGCTGGAGAGCAGCATGCATCACGTGCAGGAGAGCGTCTCCACGATCAGCAACGCCGTGCAGGACCAGTACTTCCCATCGATCGCCGCACCCGTCTGGACCGAGGAGACGCTATGACCAGGCTCAGGATCGTGCACCGCACCGGCTTCCAGTACGCCTCGCCCGCGACAGCCTCGTACAACGAGGCCCGCATGCTGCCGCGCACGCAGGATCGTCAGCTCGTGCTGCAGGCCCGCGTCGAGACTCAGCCGGCGACGCATCCGAATACCTACAACGACCATTGGGGAACCCCGGTGACCGCCTTCGAGGTGCTCACCCCGCATGAGGAGCTCTCCGTCGTGGCGACGAGCGTCGTCGAGACGCGGACGGTCCCCGCTCGGGGCCGCGAGATCGGCTGGGCGCAGATCGCACACGCCGCAGCGACGTCGCTTGACGTCGCGGAGATGCTGATCCAGACGCACGCCACCGAGCCGGACGAGCAGATGCGCGAAATCGCGGCCGAGACCCGGGCCTCGCACGACGGCATCGATGACGCGGCGACGGCCATCTGCCGGGTGGTCGGCGAGGCGATGACCTACCGCCGCGGCGTGACGGGCGTGAACTCGACGGCCCGCGACGCATGGCCGGCGCGCGCAGGGGTGTGCCAGGACATCGCACATGTGACGCTCGGGATGCTCCGCGCCGCAGGCATTCCGTCCCGGTACGTTTCGGGCTATCTGCATCCGGACGCGGATCCGAAGGTGGGGGAGACCGTCGTGGGCGAGTCGCACGCCTGGGTGGAGTGGTTCTCGGGCCGGTGGTGCGGGTACGACCCCACCAACCTCGTCGAGATCGGCCCGTCGCATGTGTTCGTGGGCGTCGGCCGCGACTATTCCGACATCGCGCCTCTTCGCGGGGTCTACGCCGGATCCGGCGCGTCGGAGCTGTTCGTCTCGGTCGACATCACACGGCTGGAGTGACGCGGCCGTCGTGACCTGACGGATCCCGCCCCGGGCGAAGCCCTCGCGTTCGCGCGCCGCGGCGAGGATCCTCTTGCGGGCGGCGAACCATCCGACGATGAGCGCTCTCTACGATCGGCGAGCATTGGCAGCCGCATCGACTCGCGAGCATCAACGACTACGACCTCAAGGTGGTCAAGCTGCAGGGCGAGTTCGTCTGGCACACGCACCCCGAGACCGATGAGCTCTTCATGGTGGTGAGTGGACAGCTCACGATCCAGCTCCGAGATCGGGATGTCGTGTTGAACCCGAACGACCTCTTCGTCGTGCCGCGGGGCGTCGAACACTGCCCGAAGGCAGAGGGAGAAGTCCAGGCGATCCTGTTCGAGCCCCAGGGGACGCTCAACACCGGGGACGCGGGTGGAGATCGGACGGCGGAACTGTGCGAGCTCAGTTAGCAGCGGGCGTCGCCGCGCGTTGGTACTGTCAGCCGACAGCACTCCAGAGGGGGAGCCATGACGCGCGATGAACGGGACGAGGCGACCGGGATCCAGACTTGGTCGCTGCCGGTCGTGTGGGTGGGGTTCCAACTGCTCATCATGTCGATCCTCGTCGTCGCGGGCGTGTTCATCCTGGTACGGACAGCGACCGGTCACGCCGGGCCGCCGTTGTGGTTCCTCGCGCTCTGGTTCGGTGCCCTCGGATGGAACATCTACTGGTGGCTGTTCCGAACTGCGTATCGAGTCGAGCTCGTCGGTGAGACGCTGCGGTGGAAAGCACCGTTCGCCAGCGGTGCGTTGCCTGTGAGCGCGATCACCGGTGCGGGCAGGTTCCTGGGCACTCCCGCCACCTGCGTCCTTCGAGCATCGGGTCATCGGTCATTGGTCCTCTTCACGCAGCTCCGCACGTTCGATCCGATGTTCACCGCGCTGAACCGGCTCAACCCGGCCGTGCCTTCCCGCCGGTAGCCACTGGCGCCGTTATTGCTTAGGCATCACGCCGCTCAGCTGTGCCGGAACGTCGCGAAGGAGGGCCGCAGCGCCGCGGCTGATCCCGTCGTGTCGAAGTCGTGACAAGCAGGCGTTGACGTACCAGATCCGCGTGTCTAAACTCGGGTTTACAACGTTGAAGTACAACGTTGTAAACCCGACCGATCAGAGGCGATCGGAATCACGAGAGGCATTCAATGAAGAAACTGCTTGCGGCCGCCGTGGTCGCCGCCGGCGTCACCGCAGCGCTGACCGGATGCTCCGGATCAACCGGATCCGCTTCCTCGGCACCCGTGACGCTCACCTTCTGGCACGGCTACACCGAGGCCGACGGCAAGGTGCTCGACCAGATCGTCCAGGACTTCAACAAGTCCCAGAAGGGCATCACGATCAAGACCGAGACCAAGACCTGGGCCGTCATCGGCGACACCCTGCTGCCCGCGCTGTCCGCCAAGACCGGGCCGGACATCGTCGCTCTGCCCGCGGAGAACCTTCCGGTCTACGCCGGCAAGGGAGCATTCGCCAAGCTCGACGACTTCTATGCGAGCGACGCCGTGACAAGTGCCTCGCTCAACAAGAGCGCGGTCGAGATGGAGAAGGTCGACGGCTCGTACTACGGAATCCCCACCGGCTTCGTGCCGCTCTCGGTCATCTACAACAAGGCCCTCTTCGACAAGGCCGGCATCACGTCCTTCCCGAAGTCGTGGGACGAATGGGTCGCCGACGCCAAGAAGCTCACGGTCGACGCCGACGGTGACGGCACGCCAGAGCAGTACGGCCTCGCGCTGCCCGATCACGCCACCGTCGGAAACGGCGTGTGGCCCACCCTGTTCTACGGCAACGGCGGCGGGATCGTGGACAACGGGAAGTCCGTGCTCGACTCGAGCGCGAACGCCGAAACGCTCTCCTACTGGGCAATCGCGGTGAAGGACGGCAAGATCTCTCCGACCGGTCTCGACGGCGTCGCCGCCGACAAGCTGTTCTCGTCCGGCAAGGCGGCCATGGAGGTCGGAGGTCCGTGGATGGCTTCCGTGGCGACGGAGAACAAGATCGACTACGGCATCGCCGGCGTCCCCGCCGGCCCGAAGGCCGATGCCGTGTCGGCGATCGGCATCTCCGCCGCCGTGACGGCGCAGGCGGATCCCGCCAAGAAGGCGGCAGCCGAGAAGTTCTTCGCCTACTTCTTCACGAAAGACGTGGCGACGAAGTGGTCGCTGGGATCCGGCTGGCCGCCGCTGCGCTCCGACGTTCCTGCCTCGGCCGTCTCGTCGAACCCGGTGGTCGCGTCCCTCACCGAGCTCGCCGGTACGGCCCGCCCGCTCCTGCCCGGCGTCGCCGACAGCACCGACGTGCTCGCCGCGGTCGACGAAGCCACGCAGAAGTCTCTGACCGGCGGCGATCCCTCGGCCCTCCTCAAGTCTGCCTCTGCGCAGGTTTCTCAGACGCTCGGCAAATGACCCACTCCGGACGGCCGCCCGCGGGCGGCCGTCCGGCCCACGAAAGCGATCATGACCTCTCCCACCCGCCCCGTCGTGCGCAGACGCGCCTACCGTCCGCCGGCTCCTCTCGGCGGCCGCCCCCGGACTGCGCGGCGCAGCCCGATCGCACTCCTCTTCCTGCTCCCCGCCCTCGTCGTCCTCATCGCCTTCGTCGGGTGGCCGATGCTGTCCGCTCTCCGCCTGTCGTTCACGAACGCGAGCGGCTTCGGAGTCGAGGAGTGGGTCGGCCTCGAGAACTATGTGCGCGTCTTCACGGATCCGCGCATCCTGTCGTCGCTGGGCAATACGGCCTTCTACACCGTGCTGTTCACTCCGACGGCGCTGGTCGCCGCGCTTCTCCTGGCCCTGCTCCTCGGCAACAGGGGGCTCATCGGCCGGGGCTTCTTCCGCACTGCCTTCTTCCTCCCGTTCATCGTCTCCCTCGCCGTCGCGGCGTTCGCATGGACCTACCTGCTGGATCCGCAGGTCGGTCTCCTCAACCATTGGTTGCGTTCGATCGGCGTCCAGCTCGGCAATGTCCTTCAGGATCCGACCCTCGCGATGCCGGCCGTCGTGCTCGTCGCGATCTGGAAGAGCTTCGGCTTCTACATGGTCATCTTCATCGCCGGCCTGCAGGAGATCCCCGAATCGCTGTACGAGGCCGCCAAGATCGACGGCGCGGGCGCCTGGCGGCGATTCACCAACGTGACCCTCCCGCAACTCAGCAACACCCTCGCGTTCGTCGTGACGTTCGCCATGATCGCCGCTCTTCAGGCCTTCGACCAGATCTACGTGATGACCGGGGGAGGCCCCTACCGCTCGACGCAGACGGTCGTGATGGAGATCTATCAGGAGGGCTTCAAGAAGCTCGACCTCGGTGGCGCGACCGCGTTGTCGTACGTCCTCCTCGCAGCGACCCTGATCCTCAGCCTGGTGCAGTTCCGATTCTTCGGGCGCCGAGAGAAGGACAACCTCTGATGACCGCGCACACCGCATCCGCCACCCGCGTCGCCACCGTGTCCGGATCTCAGGCACGTGCTCCCCGCCGCCGCCTCGGCCGCATCGCTGAGCGCTGGCTGCTGTTCCTGGCTGTGCTGGTGCTGGCTGCTCTCGTGCTGCTGCCGGTGCTGGTCATCGTCTTCACGGCCTTCAAACCCGCCGCGGAGATCAACGCCTACCCGCCGACGCTGCTGCCGGGCGCCTGGACGCTCGACAACTTCACCCGCATCTTCCACGATCTGCCCTTCGGGCGCCTGTTCCTGAACAGCCTGCTCTTCGCAGGCGGGGTGACCGTGTTCGCTCTCGTCTTCGACTCGCTCGCCGCCTATGCGCTGGCGCGTCTCGACTTCCGCGGCAACAGGGTGCTGCTGGTCGTGATCGTCGCGAGCCTGATGATCCCGTTCCAGGCGACGCTCATCCCGGTCTACCAGCTGGTCGCTCAGCTGGGCTGGGTGAACACGTTCGCCGGACTCATCATCCCCCGCGCCGCCGACGCGTTCGGGATCTTCTTCCTCCGCCAGTTCTTCATCTCCCTGCCCCGCGACCTCGACAACGCGGCCCGCATCGACGGCGCAGGGGAGTTCCGGATCTTCCGCAGCATCGTGCTGCCCAACGCGGTGCCGGCGATGCTCACCCTGGCGATCTTCACCTTCGTGAACAACTGGAACGACCTGCTCTGGCCGCTCGTGTTCACGACTTCGCCGGAGATGGGGACGATCACCTCGGGCCTCACCCTCCTGACCGGTCCGAGCGGGATCATCCCCTACGGCACCATGATGGCCGGCGCGCTCATCGCGGTGCTCCCGCTGGCCGTGATGTTCCTCATCATGCAGAGGCGCTTCATCGAGAGCGTCGCGACGACAGGACTCAAATGACGACGACGCAACCGCGCCGCTGGTTCCAGGACGGGCGCCTCCATCTCGGCCTCGGCATCGAGGACACCTTCGTGCCGCAGAGCCGTCCCGGCGAGCGCGCGATCGACGAATACGAGCTCACCGAGCACTACGAGCGCTTCGCGGAGGACTTCGCGCTCGCCGCCGGAGTCGGAGCCTCGGTGCTGCGCTGGGGCGTCCCCTGGTATCGCGTCGCGCCCGCCGAAGGCGAGTGGGACTGGGCCTGGACGGATCGCGCGATCGAGGCGCTGCTCGCCCAAGGGCTGCGACCCATCGTGGATCTGCTGCACTACGGCACGCCGCTCTGGCTCGAGGATCAGTTCGCGAACCCGGCGTATCCGCGCCACGTCGAGGAGTACGCGCGCCGGTTCGCGGAGCGCTACGGCGGCCGAGTGTTCGACTACACGCCGGTGAACGAGCCGGTGATCCACGCGCTGTTCTGCGGCGAGTACGGGTACTGGCCGCCCTACCTGGAGGGCGCCGAGGGCTTCGCCCGGATCGCCGCGAACCTCGCGCGCGGCTTCGTGCGCAGCCAGCGTGCGATCGCCGAGGTCGTCGGGGAGCGTGCCGTGTTCGTGCACGTGGACGCCGCCGTGAGCTTCGTCGGCGACGATGACGCCCCCGAGCACCGTGCGGAGGCCGAGCGCCTGCGTCACCAGGTGCACCTTGTGGAGGATCTGGTGACGGGCCGCGTCGATGCCGACCATCCGCTGCGCGACCGACTGGCCCCGGCCGTCACCGATGAGGAGCTGGAGTGGTTCCGCGCCCACGCGGTGCGGCCCGACGTCATGGGCGTCAACTACTACCCGCGCCACTCGACCGAGCTGTTCGAGGCGGGGGTGCACCACGGCGGCGGTTTCGCCGATCCTCGACCCAGCATCGACCGCGGCGTCGCCGGGCTCCGGGAAGCGCTCGAGTCCTTCGCCCGCCGATACGGGGCGCCCGTCATGGTCACCGAGACCTGCGTGACCGGATCCGTCGAGGAGCGCGTCGCGTGGCTCGAGGACTCGCTCGGCCTCGTCGCCCGCATGCGGGCGGAGGGTGCCGACGTCGTCGGCTACGTCTGGTGGCCGCTCTTCGACATGTACGAGTGGACCTGGCGCCACACCGACGCGCCCCGCGCCGACCACCTGCTGACCATGGGGCTGCACGACCTCGTCGAGTCGCCCGCAGGGCTCCTGCGAGCGGCCAATCCCGTCGCGGACCGATTCCGACGCTTCGCCGCCGACGCGGCCTCGCTCTGACCCCTCTCACCCTTCTCACGGAAGCACGCATGAACAAGGCAAGCCTCTCCCTCCGTCCCTCCGCCGTGATCGGCGCCGTTGCTCCCCGCCTCTACGGTTCCTTCCTGGAGCATCTTGGCCGCGCCGTGTACGACGGCATCTACGAGCCCGGGCACCCGAGCGCAGATGCCGACGGATTCCGCACGGATGTGATCGAGCTGGTGAAGGAGCTCGGCGTCTCCGCCATCCGCTACCCGGGCGGCAACTTCGTCTCGGGCTTCAAATGGGAGGACTCGGTCGGTCCGCGCGCGGAGCGCCCGCGCCGCCTCGACCTCGCCTGGCACTCCACTGAGACGAACGAGATCGGCCTGCACGAGTTCCAGAGCTGGCTCGACAAGGTCGGCAGCGAGCTGATGCTCGCGGTCAACCTGGGCACCCGCGGCACCGCCGAAGCCCTCGAGCTCCTCGAGTACGCGAACCACCGCAGCGGAACCGCCCTGGCCGAGCAGCGCATCGCCAACGGACGCACCCAGCCGTTCGACGTGCGCATGTGGTGCCTCGGCAACGAGATGGACGGCCCCTGGCAGGTCGGCCACAGCACGGCGGAGGCCTACGGGACGCTCGCGGCCAAGACCGCCCAGGCCATGAAGATGGTGGATCCGGATCTCGAGCTGGTGGTGTGCGGATCGTCCAGTTCGTCGATGCCCACGTTCGGCGAGTGGGAGAGGGTCACGCTCACCCACGCCTACGACGACGTGGACTACATCTCCTGCCATGCCTACTACGAGAACACCGGCGACCTCGGCAGCTTCCTCGCCTCGGGCGTCGACATGGACCATTTCATCCGCAGCGTCGTCGCCACCGCGGACCACGTGAAGGCCGTCAAGGGCAGCGACAAGAGCATCGACATCTCGTTCGACGAGTGGAACATCTGGTACAACACCCGGTTCGAGCAGGTCGACCGGATCGCGGGCGTCGACAACTGGCCGATCGCGCCGCGGTTGCTCGAGGACGTGTACACGGTCTCGGACGCCGTCGTCTTCGGCAGCCTCCTCATCACCCTGCTCAAGCACGCCGACCGGGTCACGAGCGCCTCGCTCGCCCAGCTGGTGAACGTGATCGCGCCGATCATGACCGAGCCCGGGGGCCCGGCCTGGCGGCAGACGACGTTCTTCCCCTTCGCGGCCACCTCCGCGCACGGTCGCGGCGTCGCCCTCGACGTCGACGTCACGAGCGGCACGTACACGACGGAGAGGTTCGGCGAGGTCGCGCTCGTCGACGCTGTCGCCACGCACGACGCGGAAGCGGGCCGGTTCGCCGTCTACGCCGTGAACCGCGCCATGGATGCGCCCACCGAGCTCGCGATCGACCTCTCGGAGCTCGGCGACGCGTCCGCGCTCGAAGTGACCGCCCGGGTGCTCGCCGATGCCGACCTCGACGCGGCGAACACGCTCGACGACCCCGATCGCGTCGCCCTGACCGCGTTGCCGTTCACCCGGGACGGCTCGATCCTGCGCCTCGCGCTTCCGGCCGTGTCCTGGGCCGAGGTTCTGATCGGCTGAGCCCGCACGGCGAGTCATCGTCGTGCCCGCCCGCGCCCGCGGCCGGGTCAGCTGGAGAGAGGAAAGAGCATGAGCATCTCCCCCCTCGGGGACAGGTCCCGCGCACGTCGGGCACGCATCGTGATGATCGCGGCGGCCGCCGCCCTCATCGCCGGAGCGCTCGCCGCCGCACCCGCACAGGCGGTGACGACGGGGAACGGGTCTCTCGTGTACTCGCCGGCCGCGGGAACCTCCTTCAATCCGGAAGGAGGCCGCGCGGCCGGCACCACCTACGCGAAGAACATCGTGCTGAAGAACAGCGGAACGGCGAACGGCACCCAGATCGTGACGTTCGACCAGCTGGTGCTGGTCGGAGGTACGCAGGTCTATCCGATCTACCGCAGCACCGATGACGGCGCCACCTGGACGCACGTGACGGACGTCGTGCCCAGCGCCACGTTCCCCACCCTGACGAGGACCGCGCAGCCGTTCCTCTACGAGGTGCCGCAGGCGACCGGATCGCTCGCCGCGGGCACGTTGCTGCTCGCGGGCATGGTCATGCCGGAGGACCGGTCGAGCAGTCGCCTCGTGGTGTACAAAAGCGCCGATCACGGGCTGTCCTGGTCGTACCTGAGCACGATCGACACGGGCGGCCCCGCCGTCTACGACCCTTCGCCCTCGTCCACGACCAGCACGGTGTGGGAGCCGTCGCTCATCGTCGACGGGCAGGGCGGTCTCGCCGCCTACTTCTCGGACGAGCGGCAGAAGTCCAGCGGCGTGCTGCAGGCGGTCTCGTACCGGCGCTCGACCGACGGCGGCCAGACCTGGGGATCCCTCGTCAACGTCTCGGCGCCGACCAACCAGTCGGATCGTCCCGGCATGATCACCGTCACCAAGCTGCCGGACGGCCGATACCTCGCCACCTATGAGGTCGTGAATCGCCCTTCGCAGACGAAGAACACCGCACCCGTGTATTTCAAGACCTCGCCGGACGGGCTCAACTGGGCTCCGACGTCGAGCATCGGCACGGCGATCGCGCTCGCGAACGGCCGGGGGATCGGATCCTCGCCCTACGTCAAGTGGGTGCCCGCGGGAGGCCCGAAGGGCATGGTCGTCGTGGCGTCGAAGTGGTCGCTCGATGCGACGGGCACCATCGACGGGCGGGCAGAACTTCTACGTCAACTACAACCTGGGCGAGGGGCCCTGGGAGCGGCTGCCGATGGCGGTCACCTACGACGGACCCGATGCCGAGGGCGGCACGTTCAGCGGATTCGCGCAGAGCATCGACTCCTCGGTCGACGGGCGCACGCTCTACCAGGCGACGAACGTCGAGAACCCGGCGACCACGTACAACGACATCCGGGTGGGATCCATCCCGCTCGACGCCCAGCAGTACGAGGCGGAGAAGGCCGCGCGCACCTCGGACACGTCGCTCGTGACCGACCCCGACGCCTCGAACGGCGGCAAGGTCGGCAACATCAACAACGCCACCAGCACGGTGACCTTCACGGTGCACGTGCCGACCGCGGGCTCCTACGTCATGAACGTGCGCTACGACAACGGCACCGGCGCGGCATCGACGCACGGCGTGCGTGTGAACGGCGGTTCGTCGACGGCGCTGAACTACCCGGCGACCGTCAACTGGGGTCGGTACGGATGGGCGCAGATGCCGGTCACGCTGAACGCCGGCGCCAACACCATCGCGTTCGCCAAGGGCACCTCGTACGCCGAGCTCGATCCGATCCAGCTCGCGCAGGCCGGCGGACTGGACCCCCAGTTCCGGATCGCGAGCCGCACCAGCGGCAAGTACCTCGAGATCGCCAGTGCGCTGACGACCGACGGGGCAGGGGCGGGGCAGTGGGGCGACACCGGCAACGCCACGCAGGTCTGGAACGTGCGCACGGTGCCCAACGGGCTCCAGCTCCTCAACGCCAACAGCGGCAAGCTGCTCGAGATCCCCGGCGCGCAGACAGCCGACGGCGTGCGCGCCGCCCAATGGGGTCCGACCGGGAACGCCACCCAGGTCTGGGCGCCGAGCACGTCGGGCGGCTACTGGACCCTGACCAACGCCAATTCGGGGAAGCCGCTGGAGATCGCAGGTGGATCGACGGCGGACGGAGCATACGCGCAGCAGCGGACCGCGGACGGATCGGCGCAGCAGCAGTGGCGCCTGCTCCGCGAGGGCATCCAGTAGCGCGCGGGCGTGAGGAGGGCGGCGCGTTCGCCATTGCCCTCCTCACGTCGCGGTCGATCCTGCACCGCTGCGGACGAAGCGCCCGCGCGGTGCGCGATCAGGCCGGGGCGGACTCCCGCTCACGGATCCGGAAGTCGGCCAGCAGAAGCCGCGGCGCCTGATCCAACTCGCCCGAGATGCGCTCGAGCAGGGCGTCCACCGCCGTCTTCGCGATCCATTCGCGACCGGGATCGACCGTGGTCAGCGACGGGATCGAGTACTCCGCCTCGTCCAGGTCGTCGAAGCCGATCACGGCGACGTCGTCCGGCACGCGCCGGCCGGCCTCCTGGAGCACGCGCATGGCGCCGAGCGCGAGCGTGTCGTTGAGCCCGAACACGGCGTCGAACGCCACGCCGCGCGCGAGCACGTCGCGCATCGTGAGTGCGCCGTTGGCGCGGTGCCAGAACGTCGTGTACCCGATCAGATCCTCGTCGAACCCGATCCCCGCCTCCTCCAGCGCCTCGCGATAGCCCTGGAGGCGGAGTGCGGCGGATCCGACGACCTCGCCCTCGTGCGCGCCGATCACCGCGATGCGGCGCCGACCGGACGCGAGCAGATACGCCGTCGCCGCCCGTGCGGCCTCCACATTGCGCATCGTCACGTGGTCGGTGGGCCCGTCGAAGATGCGCTCGCCGAGCAGCACCATCGGGTAGGGGACCTGGAGGGCGGCTGCGTCCTCCTGGCCGAGGCCCAGGGGACTGAAAATGAGCCCGTCGGTCAGCTTCAGGCGGGGGCTGCGCAGCAATTCGCGCTCGCGGGCCGGATCCGCCCCGGTCTGCTCCACCAGCACCGAGACCCCCGAGGCCTCCGCGGCGGCGATCACGGAGGCTGCCAGCTCTGCGAAGTAGGCCAGGCCCAGGTCGGGCAGAGCGAGCGCGATCGCACCGGTGCGTCCCGATCGGAGGTTGCGCGCCGTGAGGTTCGGGGTGTAGCCCAGCTCGGCGATCGCGTCCTCGACCCGCTGCTTCGTGGCGGGGCGGATGTGCGGGTAGTCGTTGATGACGTTCGACACCGTCTTGATGGAGACGCCGGCGATCCGCGCCACGTCGTGCAGCGTCACCGCCATGTGCACCCCCCTGTCCCGAGCCACTCTACAACGTTGCAGAGGGTCGGGCCCCCGTCATGCATGCCGCGGAAGCCCTGTCGACCACGGTATCGCGGGCGAAGCGGGATTCGACGTGGCGAACTCCGGCGAATTCCTATTACCTCCACTTGGAGGTTTCTGC
Organism: Microbacterium sp. 2MCAF23; assembly: GCF_052115565.1. NCBI lineage: Bacteria > Bacillati > Actinomycetota > Actinomycetes > Micrococcales > Microbacteriaceae > Microbacterium > Microbacterium sp. 2MCAF23. Next base: position 51,016 of record NZ_JBFRGY010000001.1, read on the forward strand.
TACGCTGACCGGACGGGCCGCGTGCGCCCGTCCCCTCTCAGAGAAGGAAGGTCGACGTGGCCCTGCCGGAAACCTCGGTTCAGCTGTACACACTCGCGGGGGAGTTCTCCGCCGACATGTCGGGCTCGCTCGACAAGCTCGCCGCCATCGGACTGCGCAACGTGGAGGCGTTCGACTTCGTGCGCCGCCCGGACGAGATCCGCGCCGCGCTCGATGCCTCGGGCCTCGCCTCGCCCACCGGGCACGCGCCGCTGCTCTCCGACGAACTGTGGACTCCGGACGGATCCATCCCCACGCCGGCCCCCGAAGTCGTCTTCGAGGCTGCCGCGAAGCTCGGCATGACCACCGTCATCGACCCGTTCGTGGCCCCTGAGCGCTGGTTCACGCTGGACGGGGTCACCGAGATCGCCGACCGGCTCAACGCCCTCGCCGACACCGCGGCGGGCTTCGGGCTCGCCGTCGGCTATCACAACCACGCACAGGAGTTCGTGGCCGACTTCGACGGTCAGAGCGCTTACGAGCGTTTCGTGGCGCTCACCGACGCGCGAGTCGCGCTCGAGCTCGACCTGTACTGGGCGCTCGTCGGCGGGCAGGACGTCCCCGCCCTCGTCTCCCGCCTGGGCGACCGCCTCGTCGCGGTGCACGTCAAGGACGGCATCGCTCCCGAGAGCAACCCGTTCGCCCCGGGCGCCGGCGAGTTCGGCTCGGACAGCCTCGACCAGCGCCACGCGGGCAGTGGCGATGTGCCGCTCGCCGACGCCCTGCGTGCGGCGTCGGCGGTGCAGTACGCCATCATCGAGTACGACAACGCGCCCGGCGACGTCTTCGCGGACATCGCCGCCAGCTACGCCTTCCTCACCGAGGGCGGATTCGCCCGATGAGCGCGGTCGGGATCGGCGTCATCGGCGGCGGCGTCATCAGCGACACCTACCTGCAGAACCTCGCACGGTTCCCCGACACCGAGGTGCTCATCGTCGGGGATCTGCTGCTCGACCGCGCCCAGGCGCAGGCCGAGAAGTACGGTGTCGCGGCCTTCGGATCCGCCGAGGACGTCCTCGCGCACCCCGGGGTGGACCTCGTGATCAACCTCACCATCCCCGCCGTGCACGTGGAGGTCTCGCGGGCCGCGATCGCCGCGGGCAAGCACGTGTGGACGGAGAAGCCGCTCGGACTCGACCGCGAGGGCGCTGCGGAGCTGCTGCGCGAGGCCGCGGCCGCGGGGCTGCGCGTCGGCTCCGCTCCCGACACCCTGCTCGGTCCCGGCTTCCAGGCCGCGCGCCGGGCGATCGAGAGCGGCGTGATCGGGCGCCCGCTGTTCGCGCAGACCGCATTCCAGACGCAGGGGCCGGACCTCTGGCACCCCAGCCCCGCATTCCTCTTCGCCGAGGGCGCCGGCCCGCTGCTGGACATGGGGCCGTACTACTTCTCGGCCCTCGTGAGCCTGCTCGGCCCGGTCGCGAGCGTCGCGGCGGTCGGCAGCAAGGCGCGTGAGGAGCGCGAGATCCGCACGGGCCCGAACGCCGGAGCCCTGTTTCCGGTCGAGGTGCCCTCGACGATCCAGATCGTCACGGCCTTCGAGCAGGGCGCCCAGGCGCAGAGTCTGCTGAGCTTCGACTCCGCGCTGGAGCGCCACGGCATCGTCGAGATCCACGGCACCGAAGGCACGATCGTGATCCCGGATCCCAACATGTTCGCCGGGCGGATCGCCTACGTGAAGCCGCTCGGTGTGCTGCGCGACGGCATGTCGTTCGAGCAGGAGTGGGTCGAGATCACCCACGAGGACATCGAGATCGGCCGCGGGCTGGGCGCACTCGACATGGTGCGCGCGATCGCCGCGAACCGGCCGCACGTCGCCTCCGGCGAGCTCGGCTTCCACGTGCTGGACGTGCTGCTGTCCGCTCAGGAGTCGGCTCGCACCGGGCAGACCATCGAGGTCCAGAGCACGGTGGCTCCTGTGCCGCTGCTGCCCGAGGGCTTCGACCCCTTCGTCGCCACGCTCTGAACCGCGCGCGGTGATGACCAGGGGAGGAACGTTTCCCTCCCCTGGTCAGGTTTCCCTTCGCGTGTTCGCGCGTTTGCGGGGAGGGAAACGTGGTGCGGGGAGGGAAACAGGATCCCGGCTCAGTCGGTGCTGTCGTCGCGGGAGAGCAGCCGGTCCAGCATCTCGAGGGCGGCCTCATGGTCGACGGTGTCATCGAGCAGCCACTGCGTCTGCAGGCCGTCGGAGGCTGCGATGACGAGGGCGGCGACGAGATCCGGGTCGAGGTCGGCGCGCACCTCACCCGAGGCCTGCAACTGCCGCACCTGTGCGGCCATCCCGGTGCGGATGCGGCTGAAGCGCTGCGTGATGAACTCCTGCGCGGCAGCGTGCGAATCCTCGAGCGCCGTCGACACCAGCGTCGAGTAGAGCTGCACGAGGCCGGGGATGCGGCGGTTGCGCTCCGCGGCGGTGCGCATCGACAGCGCGGGGCGGACGTCCGCGGGAACCGGATGGGCGGTGTCGGTCGCGCTCTCGGACGCGCGGTAGACCTCGACCAGCAGCTCCTCGAGGGATCCGAAGTAGTGCGTCAGCGCCGCATGGGTGACACCGACCTCCTGCGCGATCGCGCGCAGGCTCGTCTTCTGCGATCCGCGGCGTGCGAACACCTCGATGGCCTTGTCGAGGATCTCCTGCCGCCGGGCGATGCCCTTGCGATAGCGGCCGGTGCTGCGGGGCGCTGCGGAGGAATCGGCCATCACTCGATGATAGCGAGGCGGCCTGTCGGCGCCCGCGGAGATGCCGCGGGCATGGGAGGCTCTTCGATCGAGGAGTCGACGGACGTCGGCACCAGGATCGCGTCGCCGCGCGGACGGCGGACGGACCACGGGAGAGGATGCAGGGCATGGCGGTCGAACCAGGGATCTACCAGCACTTCAAGGGCGCCCGCTACGAGGTGATCGCGGTGGGCCGGCACAGTGAGACCGAGGAGCAGCTGGTCTTCTACCGCAAGCTCTACGACGACTACAGCCACTGGGCGCGCCCGCTCGCCATGTTCGAGGAGCGCGTCGAGCGCGACGGATACAGCGGCCCGAGGTTCACGCGCGTCGCCTGAGCGAGGCGCGTAGTCTGGCTTCCGGCCGTGTGCGGGAGGAGGTGGGCGGATGACCGGATCCGATCCGCGTTCTCCTGATCCGTCGTCCTCGCGCCCGCCGACCGCCCTGATCCGGGTGTGGGCGCGAAGCCATTTCACGCTCGCGCCGGCTCCGAGCCGTCGATGGCCGGTCGCCCTGCAGGCGGCGCTGTCGATGTTCCTGCCCGTGGCCCTGTTCACGCTGCTGGGGCAGCCGGCCATCGGAGTGATGGCGGCGAGCGGCGCCTTCACGGCGATCTACCTGGTCGGCGCCGCCCCGCTCGTGCGTCTTCGTCTGCTGCCCGTCGTGGGCGTCGCGATCCTCCTGTGCGCGGCGATCGGCGCAGTGCTCGCCCCGTACCCCGTGGCCGCCGCGATCGGCCTGGTCGGGGTCTCGCTCGCCACCGCCGCGTTGCACTACGGCTTCCGGCTGGGTCCGCCCGGACCGGTGTTCTTCGTGCTGGTCTACGGGCTCGCCACGCACGTCACCGGGAGCTCCGGCGGTCGGCGGATCGTGGATCCGCTGCTCTTCCTCGGCGCGCTCGCCGTGGGCGCCCTCACCGCCTACGTGATCGCCGTGGCGGCCTTCCTGATCGCGCGCGCCAGGGGCGTCGTCGCCCCGCCGCCGCGGACGCAGATCGCCCGTCGTCCGCGGCTGGACCGCGACGCCCGGGCGCTGCTGCTGCGGGTGGCGGTCGTCGCGATCGCCGGAACGCTGCTCAGCGTGCTGCTCGTCGACCCCCAGCGCGCGTACTGGACGGTGTGCGCCGGAATCGCCGTGATCGGCGTCAACGTCGGCCGGCGGGTCGCCTTCATCCGGGGCAGCCAGCGCTTCCTCGGCACCGTCGTCGGGGCGGGGCTCTTCGCGCTGCTGGGATCTCTTCCGATCCCGGTGATTGTGCTGCCGTTCCTGCTGGCGGGCCTCCAGTTCACCGTCGAGATCCTCGTGGTGCGCAACTATGCGCTCGCGCTCGTCTTCATCACGCCGCTCGTGCTGTTCATCATCACCTCCACGGCGGGCGCCGGCGGCGGGATCCCCTGGGATCTGATCCTGGAGCGCATCGTCGACACCCTGATCGGCGCCGTGCTGGGTGCCGCCACGGGGATCTTCCATCCCCGCGCGGCCCTGCGCCGCTCGTGACGTTCGCGGCCGGGCGGGGCCTCCACCGTGCTCCGAACCTCCTGCGGCCTCGCTCGACGCACCCCGGACGCGGCAGAGTAGAGCCAGAGCACGATCCCGACCTGGAGGTCACCATGACCGACGACCGCGCGTCAGCTTTCCTCGCCCTGCACCACGGCGGCGGCTTCGTGCTGCCGAACGCGTGGGATCCGGGATCCGCGCGAATGCTCGCGCAGCTCGGCTTCCTCGCGATCGCGACGACGAGCGCCGGCATCGCGTGGTCGCTCGGCGTGCCGGACGGTGGCGCGCTGGACCTCGACACCATGCTCGAGAAGGTCGCGGCGATCGTCGCCGCCGTCGACGTGCCGGTGACCGCCGACCTCGAGGCGGGATACGGCGATGATCCGCAGGACGTCGCGCGCACGGTCCTGCGTGCGATCGAGATCGGAGCGGTCGGCGGCAACCTCGAGGACACCGCCGACGGCCTGCTGTTCGACGCGGAGGAGGCGGCTGAGCGGATCGCGGCCGCGCGTGCGGTGGCGCCGCGCGGCGCGTTCGTGCTGAACGCGCGCACCGACGCCTATTTCTTCCCCGGCGCGGCCGATCCCTTCGCCGAGACGGTGGCGCGGGCGCAGCGCTATGTCGAGGCGGGGGCGGACTGCGTCTTCGTCCCGGGCGTGAACGACGAGGAGACGATCCGGCGCCTGGCCGCGGAGATCCCGGTCCCGCTCAACATCGTGGCCGGCCTCGCCGCGCACGTCATCCCCGCGCCGCAGCTCTTCGCGCTCGGTGTGAAGCGGGTGAGCCTCGGCGGCAGCCTCGCCCGCGTCGCGCTCACCGCGCTCGAACGCGCCGGCCGCGAACTGCTCGACACGGGCACGCTCGGCTTCCTCGACGGCGCGCTGCCGTGCGCGGAAGTGCAGCGCCGGTTCGCCGGCTGAGGGCGAACCGGCGCGGCGACCGACGCGGGCGGCCCGATCCGAGACCGACCCGCGCCGGGCCCGATCAGCGTCCGACGCTCGACATGTCGGCGTAGCGGTCGCCGGCGGCGGACGGGAGCGCCTCGAGCGCGGCGAGCTGCTCCGCCGTCAGCACGAGCGCGTCTGCCGCGACGTTCTCCTCGAGACGCGAGACCCGCTTCGTGCCGGGGATCGGCGCGATGTCATCGCCCTGCGCGAGCACCCACGCCAGGGCGACCTGGGCGGGTGTCGCATCGAGCTCAATGGCGACTTGTTCGACGGCATCGACGATGCGCAGGTTCGCGTCGAGGTTCTCTCCGACGAAGCGCGGGTTGCTCCGGCGGAAGTCGCCGGCGTCCAGAGAATCGGCGGAGCGGATCGCGCCGGTGAGGAAGCCGCGGCCCAGCGGCGAGTACGGCACGAGGCCGATGCCCAGCTCGCGCAGCACCGGCAGCAGCTGCTCGGCGGGCTCCCTGGTCCACAGCGAGTACTCGGTCTCCAGCGCGGTCACGGGATGCACCGCGTGAGCACGGCGCAGCGTCTCCTCGCCGGCTTCGGAGAGTCCGTAGTGCAGGATCTTCCCCTCCGCGACCAGCTCGGCGAGCGCCCCGACGGTCTCCTCGATCGGCGTCTCGGGATCCATCCGGTGCTGATAGTAGAGATCGATCCGGTCGGTGCCGAGGCGCTGCAGCGACCCCTCGACCGAGCGGCGCACGTTCTCCGGGGTGCCGTCCAGCCGACGGCCGCCATCCGATCCCGCGAGGATGCCGAACTTCGTGGCGATCACGACGCCGTCGCGTCGCCCCGCCAGCGCCCGGCCGACCAGCTCCTCGTTCGTGTGCGGGCCGTACATCTCAGCGGTGTCGAGCATGGTGACGCCGAGATCGAGTGCACGGTGGATCGTGCGGATGGACTCGGCCTCGTCCGTGTTCGCACCGGAGTAGAAGGCCGACATGCCCATGCAGCCGAGTCCGAGCCGGCCGACGGAGAGGGTGCCGAGAGTCGCGTGCTTCATGAGGAGAGCCTTTCGGAGTAGAGAGCGATCTTGATGTCGATGGCGCCGAGGGCGTCGTCCAGCTCCGCCCGCCGGGTCAGCACGGTCTGGCGGTGCTCGCGGAGGAGGGCCAGCCGGTCCGCGCTGGTGCCGTCGCCGGCCCGCGCGAGCTCGACGTAGCGCCGGAGCGTCGCGATCGGCATGGCGGTGGAGCGGAGCTTGCGGAGGAAGCCGAGCCAGGCGATGTCGCCGTCGGTGTACCGGCGGCGGTCGGACGACTCCCGGTCGAGGGGCGTCAGCAGAAGCCCCTCCCGCTCGTAGTAGCGCAGCGTGTGCGCGGTCAGCCCGAGCTCGTGCGCCGCCTCGGAGATCGAGCGCGTCGTGGTGGTTTCCAGCATGCGCCCCACGCTACGACTTCGAGCGCGCTCTAAGTCAAGGCGAGGAGGAGATCACACGGTGGCGAGCACGGACAGCACGTTGCCGGCCGGGTCGGTGAACCAGGCGATGTCCGGTCCGCGGCCCGGCCCGCCGTGCGCGATGCCCTTCTCGTCGGTGCCGAAGTCCGGATCCGTGTAGATCTTCGTCACGACGCCGCGGGCGTTGAGGTCGTCCACGGCCGCCTCGACGTCCTCGACGGGGAAGTTCAGGATCGTGAAGCTCGCAGGGGTGTGGTTCGGTTTCGCGTAGACGAGAACGGATCCGCCCTCAGGCAGCCGGATGTCGAGGAACCCCATCGGATTGGTCGAGACGTCCATGCCGAGGATCTCGCCGTAGAAGGTCCGGGCGGCATCGATGTCATCGACGCTGAACCCGCTGAACGCGTGCGTGGTCTGGAAGCCGGTCATGCCCTCAGCATGCGCTCCTCGGGCCGTCCCGTCCAGGGGCGCGGCGTGCCGTCCGCATCGTGGCCGGGCGTGATGGTCAGCCCGCAGCGGTGCGCTCCGCCTGCAGCGCGCGGAACGAGAAGTCGGCGTTCGCGAAGACGACGTACAGGAGCAGCCCCGGCACGAGAGCGCCGAGCACCGGCTGGACGATCACCGCGGCCGCAGAGAGCCCGAGCAGCACGAGCGCGAAGACGCTGAAGTACCAGCGCCGCACGGACAGGTAGACCGCGGCCTTCACGATGGCGCGCGCCGACGCCTGCGGATACAGCACGAGCCCGGCGAGCGACGAGGTGCACGCGACGAGAGCCCAGGCGGCGACCACCGCGAGCGTCGGAGCGAGCAGGGGCGCCCAGACGGTGCCCGTGAGGACCGCGCCGTCGTAGAGCACGAACCCGACGACGAGCCCTGTGGCGAGGCCCATCAGCGCGGCCGCCGCACCGCGAGTGCGGTAGCCGTGCCAGAACGCCGCGAACGGACGCGGGGGCTCGTCACCGCGCATCCGGCGGAACACGTCGAACGCGCCGGCCAGCGACGGGGCGAGCGTGAGCGAGAGCAGCAGCACGGTCGGCCAGGCCTGCAGTGCATCGCGCGCGACGAACAGCAGCAGGGCCAGGGGCAGGTTCGCGAGCACGAGCAGCAGATCCGTCATCAGGATCGCGTACGCGTACGCGAACATCGACTCCATGGTCTCGTGCCGCAGGTGCAGGATCCGCCGCCGCGGCGGCACGGTGAGATCGTCGGTCACGGTGCTCACCCCTTCATCCCGCTCGTCGCGATGCCGCTGATGAAGTAGCGCTGCCCGGCGAGGAAGATGACCAGGATCGGGACGATCGAGATCACGGATCCGGTCATGATCAGCGCGTACTGCGCGGAGTACTGGCCGATGAACGACTTCAGCCCGATCTGCACCGTCCACAGCTCGTTGCTGGAGAGGTAGATGAACGGCCCCATGTAGTCGTTCCAGGTGTTCACGAACGTGAGCAGGGCGAGCGAGGCGAGCGCGGGCTTCGACAGCGGCAGGATGATCCGCGCCCAGATGCCGTAGTCGCTGAGGCCGTCGATCCGCGCGGCCTCGTTGAGCTCGTCGGGGATGGTCATGTAGTACTGCCGCATCAGGAACACCCCGAACGCGCCGAACGCCTGCAGCAGGATGAGCGCCGTGAACGTGTTCGTCAGGCCCGCCTTCTGCATCATCATGTACTGCGGGATCATGTACGCCTGCCACGGCACCGCGATCGTCGCGATGTAGGCGAGGAACAGGGCATCCCGCCCGGGGAAGCGCACCTTGGCGAAGCCGTAGGCGGCGAAGCTGCCGGTGAGCACTTGCAGGATCGTGATGACGATCGCGAGGAAGGCGGAGTTCGCGAGGTAGCCGGCCATCGGGATCTGGGTCCAGATCTGCGCGTAGTTGCTCCACACGAAGCTCGTCGGCAGCCACTGCACGGGCACCGTGAGCACTTCGTCGTCGTGCTTGAACGACGAGGACAGCATCCACAGGAACGGCAGCAGCACGACGGTCAGCAGCAGGACCAGCAGCACGTACATCGCGATGCGGCCGAGACGCGAGCGGATCCGCCGGCTGCCGCGTCGCGCCGGGACGGGCGGCAGTGCGCGCCCGCCGTCGAGCTCCTGGGCGAGGTCGGAGGTGAGGGTCGACATCAGCGCTCCCTTCTCTGCTGGATCCGGAACTGGAACACGGTCACGACCAGGACGATCAGGAACAGGACGAGCGAGATCGCCGAGGAGTATCCGAACTGGCCGTTCAGGATTCCGTCCTGATAGATGAGCTGCGAGAGCACGAGCGTCGCGCGCCCCGGCCCGCCGCCGGTCATCACGAAGATGAGATCGAAGACCTTGAAGCTCGACACGCTCAGCAGCACGAGCACGAGGAAGGTCGTGGGCCGCAGCGACGGCAGCGTGATGTTCCAGAAGGTGCGCCAGCGCCCGGCGCCGTCCATGGCCGCCGCCTCGTAGTACTCCTGCGGGATCGCCTGCAGGCCCGCGAGGAACAGCACCATGTAGTAGCCCATGTCGCGCCACACGCTGGTGATGATCACCGCGGGCAGCGCCCACCCGGTGCTCGAGGTCCATCCCGGAGGGTTCGCGATGCCGAGCAGATGCAGGAACTGGTTGATCGGCCCGTTCACCGGGTCGAAGAGCATGTTCCACACGATCGCGATGGCGACCAGCGAGGTGATGTACGGGAAGAAGATCGCCACGCGGAAGAACGCGATGCCACGCAGCTTCTGGTTGAGCAGGATCGCGAGACCGAGCGAGCACACCAGGGTGAGCGGCACATGGCCGATCGCGTAGATCAGGGTGTTACCCAGCGCCACGTGGAAGTTCTGGTCGCCGAAGAGGCGGGTGAAGTTCTTGATCCCGGCGAACGTGGGCGGGTTGTACGCGTCCCAGTTCATGAACGCCAGCACGAACGCGGCGAGCACGGGCACCAGGGTGAACAGTGCGAACCCGAGGAAGTTCGGCAGGATGAAGCTCCAGCCGATGAGGATGCTGCGTCGGCGCATCCGGCGGCTCGCCACCGAGCGCGGCGGGGCCGCGGACGGCCGGTCGGTGAGGGTGGTCATGATCTTCCTTGATCCGGTGCGGGGAGGGATGCCTGGTGCGCCGGATCCGACCCCTTCGACGAGCTCAGGGGCCGGATCCGGCGCGGACCGGAGCTACTGGTTCAGCACCTCGGAGGTGACGCGGCTCTCCATCTCGGCGATGCCGTCGTCCACCGACTTGCTGCCGGTCATGATGAGCTGGTGCTCCTGGTCCAGCACGCCCTGCAGCTGCGCAGCGAGGGTGCCGGTCGCGCCGTCGGGGCGGATCGTGTCGGGCGTGAAGGCCTTCTTCGAGGTCGCGTCCTGCGGCATGCCCTTCAGTCCGAAGTACTGCTTCGTGATCTCGTCGCTGTGGTACGCGGGCACGATGCCGATCGACGCGACGGCCTTCGCGCCGTCTGCTCCCGCCGCGAACGACAGGAACTTCTTCGCCGCATCCTGGTTCTTCGAGTTCTTGCTGATGCCGAAGCCGGTCGGGCCGCCCATCGTGGTCACCTTCGATCCGCTCTTGATCTGCGGGATCGGAGCGATGCCCCAGTCCACCGACGTGGTGCCGGCGGCCGCATCGGCGAGCAGCGGCGAGATGAGCCAGGTGCCCATCGGCACCATGGCGGCCTTGCCGGTCTCGAAGACGGTCTTGTACTGGGCCTGCTGGCTCTTCGCGGTGCCCCAGTCGAGGATCGTGCCGTCCTTCTGCATGCCGAGGGTGAGGTCGTACTGATCCTTCATCCAGGAGTAGTCGGGCTTGTCGAAGCCCTTGTCCTGCTGGGCGGACGCGTAGCCCTGCACCATCGAGTTCCAGGTGTGGATGTAGGCGCCGTGCACCTTGTCCGCGCCATCGCCCTTCGTGAGCTTCTTCGCGTCGGCGGCGAACTCGTCCCAGGTGAGGCTGGAGGGATCGGCGACGCCGGCGTCCTTGAACATCTTCTTGTTGTAGAAGAGCACGCTGAAGTCCTGGCGGTACGGGACCGCGTAGTAGGTGCCGCCGGCCTTGTACTCGTCCAGTGCCGGGATCTTGTCGGCGGGGAGCGCCTTGACCAGGTCGTTCACCCCGACGAACTGCTTCTTCTGCGCGTAGCCGCCGAAGTCGGTGAGGTTCTTGACCGTGATGATGTCGGTCGTGTCGCCGCCGGCGAGCATCGTCGTGACCTTGTCCTCGTAGTTCGCGGCCAGGATGTCGACGGGCTCGATCGTGATGTCAGGGTTCGCCTCGTGGAACGCGTCGAAGAGCGCCTTGAACTCGGGCGTCTGTGCGTAGTTCCACACCGAGATGCGCAGCGTCGTCTTTCCGCCCGAGGGCGTGGAGGCCGGCGTTGACGTGCCGGCGCAGCCGGCGAGGGCGAGGGCCGCCGCGGCGACGGTGCCGACGGCGATGAGGGATCGCTTCATGCGAGGTTCTCCTTTGAAAATGGATGAAGGGTGGGTGCGGGGCGGGCGGAGGAGTGCGAGGGCGGGTCAGGCGCTGAGCTGCAGGGCGTCGACGGTGACCTCTTCGAGCAGGGGCAGGCCGGCGGTGAGGCGCTCGAGCTCGTCCAGCGCGGCGTCGGTCATGCGGTACAGCTCAGAGCCGAGCGACCCGGCCAGATGCGGCGTGATCATGACGTTCGGCAGGCGGTACAGCGGCGAGTCCGCGGGGAGCGGCTCGGGGTCGGTCACGTCGAGCATCGCGTTCAGGCGACCGCTCGCGCACTCGCGCTCGAGCGCTGCGGTGTCGATCACACTGCCGCGCGCGGTGTTGATCACGGTCGTGTGATCCTGCAGAGCGGCCAGCTGCGCCGGGCCGATCATGTGCCGGGTGGACGGCAGCTCCGGTGCGTGCAGCGACAGCACGTCGACGCGGGGGAGCAGGTCTTCGAGGGTGGTGTGCACGCCACCCGCCGCAGCGATCTCGGCCGGATCCGCGTAGGGATCCGCGACGAGGACGGTGACGTCCGCGAGCTGCTGCAGGATGTCGACGACGCGGCGGCCCACGCGACTGAATCCGACGACGCCGATCGTGAGGCCGAGGTTGCCGAGCCGGCCGAACCGCTCCGCGCGCAGCCCGCTCTGGCGGCGGGTCTCGGGGTCGGCGGCGATGAACGGCGCCTTCTTGCCGGCGAAGATGACCGCCGCGAGGGTGAACTCCGCCACGGGCACGGCGTTGACCTCCGCGACGGACGCGGCACGGATGCCGCGCCGCCAGAACTCGTCGCTCACCTGCGCGCGGATGGACCCGGCGCAGTGCAGCATCGCGCGCAGCTTCGGCATCCGATCGAGCCGGGCCGCGTCGAGGCGCGGCGCACCCCAGCCGGTCAGGAGCACCTCGACCTCGGCCAGCCGCTCGGCCAGTGCCGGGTCGTCGAGGTCGTCCGTGAAGACCGGTTCCGGCACGGTCGCGAGGCGGCGCAGGCGGGCGATGCGCGCGGCATCGAACTGCCGCTCGAATACCTCGCGCGACATGACGACGAGAGCGTTGGGGGTGGTCGTTGCGGTCATTCCCAGGGGGTTCCGTCCTTCGTCAGATCCCGACGAAGCAGGGCATTGCGTCGTCGCTGAACTCAGTAGATACTCGGACTCGTTCGAGACGAAACCAAACGTTCAGAGTCGAACAGATACAAGCACAAGCGAAGGTTGAAATCATGACGCGCAGCCCCGACATGGACGCCCTCTCCCGGGTCAGCGCGCACGCCGTGCCGCCGTACGGCACGGCCGTGCGGACCGCGGAATTCCGCGGTCCGCTGTATGCGGAGTGGGGTCCGGCGATGCGCGCAGAGGCGTTGCGCGGGAGTGTCGGTGAGCTCACTGCCGAGGCACTGCGCGAACGAGTCGGAATCCCCTCGATCGAGCGCCGCGACGTGTGGGAGGACGTGGATCCGATCACGATCGAACGCATCAGCGTCGCGGCCGCGGAGACCCACAGCCGCCCCTGGGCCGATGCGCTCGGCTCTCTGTTCGCGCGCTACGTGCGGGACGGCGATCGCGCGACGTACGAGCGTGCGGTGTCGGAGCGGCAGGAGCGACTCACCCGTGCGGTGATCGCCGCCGCGGTGACCGATGACCCGATGTGGATCGACGAGGCGGCCGACGGTGCCGTGGTGCTCTGCGAGCAGAGCACCTGGTCGCTTCCGGCGCACGACGACGCGCACGCCCGGCGCGGCTTCGTGCTGCCCGACGTCGCCGCGCCCTATCTGGACCTCGTCGCGGGTGAGATCGTGGCGCAGTTGGCGGTCGCGGACCGGGTGCTCGGCCCGTGCTGGGACGAGAGCTGGCCCGGGCTGCGTGAGCGCATCCGGCACGAGGCCGAGGCGCGCGTGTTCACCCCGTTCGAGACCCGCGACGACCTGTGGTGGTTGGGGTACTGGCGCGAGGTCAACAACTGGAACCCGTGGATCCTCGGCAACGTGCTGCTCGCCGCCCTGCTGCTGCTCGACGACCCCGAGCGCGTGGCGTGCATCCTCGCGCGGGCTCTGGACAGCCTCGACCGCTACGTCGCCGAGCTGCCCGCTGACGGGGCCATCGACGAGGGCGTCGCGTACTGGTGGAACGGCGCGGGGCGCATGCTCGAGATGCTCGACACCGTGGCCGCGATCACCGACGGCGGGCTCGACGCCACCCGGATCCCCGTCGTCGGCGAGACGCTGCGGTTCCCGACGCGCATGCACCTCGGCGGGGACTGGTACGTGAACGTGGCCGACGGCTGGGCGCGCTCCCGCGGGCACGAGCCGTGGCAGCTCCCGTTCCGCTGGGGGACTCTCACCGGCGACGCGAGGGTGACCGCGTGGGCGCGGGCCGCACGCCGGCCGGGGCAGCCGGTGGCGGAGGTCGCAGGCGGGCTGCCGCGACTGGTCCGCGCGCTCGTCGACACCGCGTGGCGGGACGCCGTGCCCGCTGCTGCACCGCTTCCGGCCGCGGTCTGGCTCGGGTCCGTGCAGGTGCTGGTGCGCCGTGCCGAGGCCGGCTCGGCCGCCGGGCTCGCGCTTGCCGCGAAGGGCGGCACGAATGACGAGAACCACAACCACAAGGACCTCGGATCCTTCCTCGTCGCCGCGGGCGGCCGGCAACTGCTCGTCGACGTCGGCAAACCCACCTACACCGCGCAGACCTTCAGCGCCGAGCGGTACCGGGTCCGCGCGATGCAGAGCGGCTGGCACAGCGCGCCCGCCCCCTACGGCCTGGAGCAGGGTGAGGGGCCGGCGTTCACAGCGCAGGTGATCACCGCGCCGCAGGGTGAACCGGGCCCGATCCCGCCCGTGGGCGAGGCCACCGTGCTCGAACTGGAGCTCGCGGGCGCCTACCCGCTCGCAGCGGGCGACTCCTGGCGGCGGACGTTCCGCTTCGACGCATCAGGATCCGCCGGCGGGACGGAGCGCATCGAGGTCGCCGACCGGTGGCGGCTGAGCGAGGACGGCGCGCACCGGATCCACGTCATCGCGGCGGGAGTGGTCACGCCGTCCGGCGACGCCGTCGAGGTCGCCGCCGACGGACACCGGATCCGCATCGCCGCGGACGACGGGAACGCACCGGTCGCGCCCTCGCTCGAGGTATGGGAGCTGGACGATCCCGAGCTCATCGCCGTGTGGGGTCCGTGGCTGACCCGCCTCGTCTACGACGTCGGCGGACGGGCCGGCTCGTTCACGACCGTGATCGAGGAGCTGTCGTGAGCGGGCGGGATCCGCTGTTCGCGCTGCAGCGCCGGGAGCGGATCATGGACGAGATCCGCGAGCACGGCTCCGTCAGCGTCTCCACGATCGCGGCGCACCTGGGTGTGAGCGAGCTCACGATCCGGCGCGACATCAACACCCTCGCCCAGCAGGGCCTCGTCACGCGCGTGCACGGCGGAGCGACCCTGCGCAGCAGCCTCGAACCCGGGCTCAGCCCCGTGCTCGCCGGACACGACCCGGCCGTCACCCGCTACACGATCGGCATGGTCGTGCCCTCTCTCGACTACTACTGGCCGCCCATCGTGCACGGCGCGAGGGCCCAGGCCGCACAGCTGCGTGCCCGGCTGCTCCTGCGCGCATCGACGTACGAGCTGCGCGACAACCGCCGCCAGGTCGAGGCGCTGCTGAACACCCCGGGCCTGCACGGGCTCATCGTCGCCCCCGATACGTTCGGGGAGCAGGCGATCGAGATGCTGGAGTGGCTCGACGCGCTGCCGGTGCCCGTCGTGCTCGCGGAGCGCCGAGTGCGCTCCGCGGCCGCGGCGCCGCATCTGGACTCGGTCGTGTCGGACCACACCGCGGGCGCCGCGCTCGCCGTGCGGCACCTGCACGAGCAGGGCCACGAGCGGATCGGGCTGATCACCGAGACCGAACGCCCCACCGGCCGCTACGTGCGGCGCGGGTGGGAGAGCACCCTGCGTTCGCTGGGGCTGCCGACCGATGCCGCCTGCATCAACGGCGTGCGGTTCGACACCGCGGGCCGTGAGCGCGCGATGGACGACGCACTGCAGGTCATCACGGACACCGGCACCACGGCCGTCATCGTGCTTCCGGATCCGCAGGCCCTCGCCCTCGAGCAGCATGCGCTGGACCGGGGGATCCGGGTGCCGCACGACCTGGCGATCGTGGCCTACGACGACGATGTGGCCCGCTTCGGCGACCCCGCGATCACTGCCGTGCGTCCGCCCAAGCAGCACGTCGGTCGCGAGGCCGTGAACCTGCTCATCGCCCGGCTCGAGGCCGGGAGCGGCCGTCCCGCTTTCCGGGTGAAGCTCAGCCCTGAACTGCATGTGCGCGAGTCCTCGCTGCGGCCGAGCATCGCGGCGCCGGCAGATCCCGTCCCGCTCGCACCCGCACCGACCGCCGCCCGCACGAAGGAGACCTTGTGACCGCGTTCGACCCCGCCCGCCTGATCCTGCCGCCCGAGGACCGCGCGCTGTCGCCGCGCACCGGCTGGACGCGCGATCACTGGGCGGCCATCGCCGACCATCTGCTGCTGTCGCTGCGGCCGTACTTCACGCCCACACGCAGCCAGGTGCGCCTGCCAGGGCAGACCAGCAGCAGCGGCGCGGACAGCGACGGCCTGGAGGGCTTCGCGCGCTCGTTCATGCTCTTCGCCTTCCGCCTCGCCGGGGAGCGCGGGGAGGATCCGCACGGCTTCCTGGACTGGTACCGCGACGGGCTGGTCGCCGGCACCGACCCGTCGAATCCGGAGCGCTGGATCCTGCCCGCCGAGCAGGCGCAGGCCGAGGTCGAGGCGGCCTCGATCGCGCTCGGACTGCAGCTCACCCGGCAGTGGCTGTGGGACACGCTCGACGCCACCGCACAGCAGCGCATCATCGACTGGCTGGCCCTCAACCCGGTGGGCTGGTACCCGGACAACAACTGGCTGTGGTTCCGGATCACGGTCGAGACGTTCCTCGCCTCGGTCGGCGGACCGCACGAGCCCGCGCGCATCGCGGCCGACCTCGCCCGCATCGAGGACTACTACCAGGCCGACGGGTGGTGGGCCGATGGCACGTGGCGCGCCTACGACTACTACTGCGGCTGGGCGATGCATCTGTATCCGCTGCTCTGGGCGGGATCCGAAGGGTCTGACAGGTTCGGATCCAGCGCGCTCGCGCCCGTCTTCAAGGCCCGGCTCACCGAATTCCTCGACGACTACGCGGCGCTCATCGGGGCGGACGGGATGCCGGTGCTGCAGGGACGCAGCCTCATCTACCGGTTCGCGACCGCCGCGCCGCTGTGGATGGGCGCGGTCTCCGGCGCCACCCGGCTGCCGCCAGGACTGCTGCGCCGGGCGGCCTCGGGTGAGCTGCGCACCTTCGTGGAGCGCGGGGCGATCGATGAGCGCGGCCTGCTCACGATGGGGCTGTTCGGCGAATGGCCCGCGATGGCGCAGACGTACTCCGGCGCGGGGTCGCCGTATTGGGCGTCGAAGGGCTTCCTCGGACTGGCCCTGCCCGCGGACCACGAGGTCTGGACGGCCGTGGAGGAGCCGCTGCCGATCGAGCAGGGCGACGTGCGCCGCGTGATCCGGCCGGCCGGCTGGCTGGTCAGCGGCACCGCGGCCGACGGTATCGTGCGCCTGATCAACCATGGCGCGGACCATGCCTTCGAGGGGGACCGCACCGGCGACTCGGCGCTGTACGCCCGGTTCGGCTACTCCAGCGCGACGCTGCCGCCGCTCACCGGCGCGACCATCGACGACCCCGCCGACAACATGGTGGGCGCCCTCGATGCCGCAGGGCGCTCCACGCATCGCACCGGGTTCGCCCCCGGTGCGATCGGCGACGACGGCATCGCGGCGTTCGCGACGTCCGTGGCTGACGCGCACTGGGTGGACTCGAGCGCCGACGGCGCCGGGTACGACCACGGATCCGGGCGCGCGGGGGTCGTCACCGACGGACCGCTGCTCGCGACGGCGAGCGCGGTCCGCGGCTCGTGGGAGGTGCGCGCGACCCGGCGGCTGCCGCGCGAGGGCGTCGCTGCGGCGCCGCTCCCGGTGCGCGTGAGCGGCTGGCCGCTGACCGGTTCGACCGAGGCGGTCGTGGAGCGGGACGACGCCGCGATCGCGCTCGACCTGGACGGGCTGCGCTCCGAGCTGTGGCCGCTCGCGGGGATCGGCGGCGGTGCGGTCGCCGCGTCGGTGCGCACGGAGACCGGCGTCTCACCGATCGGCGAAGTCGTGTCGATCCCGCGGCTCGACTTCGGGGTGGTGGGCGAGGGTGACGTCGTGATCGTGGCGGTCCGCCTGGGTCGCGGATCAGAGCAGGCGCCCTCGGCGCGTGCGGTCGCGACCGACGGCGGCGACGCGATCCTCGAGGTGAGCTGGCCCGACGGCGCGGTGAGCGCAGTGCGGATCGGCTGAGAGCCCGCGGCGGTCGACGGTCCGGTCAGCCCGCGGTCGTGAGGCGGATCGCGTTCGCCCAGGGATCCTCGAAGGCGAGCGTGCGCCCGTCGTCGCGCGCGGCGACGCCGAAATGCGTCATTCGCTCGGCGACGGATCCGAGGTCGTCCGCGGTGGGCAGCACGATGTCCACGCGTCCGAGGCCCAAGGCCGGGGAGCGCCGGCCGGCACCCGCGCTGTTCCACGTGTTCATCGCCATGTGGTGGTGGTAGCCGCCGGCGCTCACGAACAGTGCGGATCCGCCGAGCTCCGCCGTCGTCTCGAACCCGAGCCGCTGCACATAGAACTCGCGTGCGGAGGTCACGTCGCCGACCGAGAGGTGCACGTGGCCCACGGTCGCGCCGCCGATCACCGGATCCTCGGCGGCGGACTCGGTGAGGTGCTCACTCAGGAAGGCGTTCGGATCCAGGTACAGGGTGTCCATCTCGATCCGGCCGTGCGCCCAGCTCCATTGCGTGCGATCGCGATCCCAGTACAGCTCGACGCCGTTGCCCTCGGGATCCGTGAAGTAGAAGGCCTGGCTCACCAGATGATCGGCGCTGCCGGTGAAGGTCCCGGGGGCGCGCTGCGCGACCGAGTACAGCGCAGCGGCCAGTGCCGCCTGCGTCTCGAACAGGATCGCGGTATGGAACAGGCCGGCGGCGCGCGGTGCCGCGTGCCTCAGTTCGGGGCTGTGCTGCAGGATCACCACCGGCGTGGTTCCGCGACCCAGCACCACTCGGTCGCCTTCGGCCGACAGCACCCGCAGCGTGACCGCGTCGCGGTAGTACGCGGTCATGGCGTCGAGGTCGGCGACGAGCAGGGTCACGGCGCCCATCGCGGTGTCGGCGGCGAGGAGATCGGAGCGGGAGGAGGTCACTGTCTATGCAACCGAATGGACCGGGGATCCATTCCGGTATGGACCGATCACCGGGCGCGCACCGCGCGGTCACGACCGGAGCGCGGCCTCCCAGCGCGTGCCCGTGGCGAGCAGCCGGGGCAGGCCGGCCACGAACCCGCGGCGGGGGAGCGCGCTCATCATCGCGCTCTCGGCGGGCAGGCGCCGCTGCTCGCCACGGCTCAGCCGCTGCAGCGCGTGCAGCAGGGCGAGCGGGTGCGATTCGAGGGCGCTGTGCCCGTTCTCGATCTCGACGAGCACCGTGTCCGGCGCGGCCTCGGCCACGCGCTGCGCCACGGCGGCCGGGGTGCGCAGGTCACGGGATCCAGTCAGCAGCACGGTCGGCCAGTCGAAGTCCGCCGCCGCGGCGGTCAGGTCGAAGGGCTCGCCGGTGAACCGGGGGAACTGGTCGGCGATCGACGCGTAGGTGAGGGAGGGGTCGAGGACGGATCCGTCCGGATCCGGACCGAATCCCAGCTCGCGGAACGCGATCGCGCCGACGAGATCGAACTCGTAGAACCCGGGCACGTGCGCCTCGGACTCGCCCTTGTCGACGTACGCCTCGAGCGCAGACCACACCGAGCCGCGTCCGGAGGAGCCTCGACCGGGCCGACCACCGCTGTCGCCGGCGCGCCGTGCGCCGCGCACGCGCTGACGCAGCAGCGGCTCGAGCAGCCCCTCGCCGCCCAGCTCGTAGGCCGCGCGCAGCACGCCGAGGAGGATCCGCGGATCCGATCCGTCGTCCAGCAGCTCGCGCACCGACGCGGCGATCCGGGCGTCCCCGTCGACGAACAGCTCGCGGATCATCGCCCGCTCGGCATCGCGATCCGCGACCGACTGCAGGGCGGAGTCCAGCAGCATCCCGGCCACGTGCTCCGGGTGACGGGCGCCGAACCCGGCCGCGACGTAGCTGCCGTAGGAGGATCCTGAGATGTAGGCGCGGCGCACGCCCTCCGCATCCAGCACGGCGGCGAGGTCGTCGATCACGTCGACCATGCGCATCGCCGACAGCGGCAGGCTGTGCCCGTCGAGGTCGGCGCGGGACAGCCCCACGCCACGGTGCTCCATCATGATGACGTCGAGCCCGAGAGCCGCGGCCCGCCGCCGGAAGCGTCGATAGGGGAGCACGGATCCGAGCCCGGGTCCGCCCGGGATCACGACGATCGGCAGGGACGAACGCGGTCCGGTGCGCACATACGCCAGGTCGAATGCGGGCGCGGTCGGCGTCGCGGGGCGGCGCACGCGGTGCACTTCTCGCATGGAGGCGGCGAGCAGGCGCGGCAGCGCGCTGGGAGCCCGCGTCCTGCGCCCCGCCTCGTTCTTCACCGTCGCCATGCCTCGATTATGCGCGGGTGTGTGTAGGCGGGCGCTGGCCGGAACCTATCCGTGGGCTAAGGCAACCCTCGGGGCGGACACGGGCCGACGCGAGGATCCGTCCCCGAGGAGGACGTTCCCGACGCGCTCAGTGGTCGCAGATTGCGGTTCCCCGAGTGCAATAACCGCAATACGCGACCACCGAGCGGGACGCGACCGAGGCGACCGGGCGCTTCGACAGGCTCAGCGACCGGGCGTGACTCAGGCTCCGGGCTTCCCCATCGCCTCCACGGCGTCGTCGGCCTCGGTCACGATCGCGGCCATCGCCGTCGCTGCAGCCTCGGGGTCGCGTGAGGTGATCGCGGCCGCGACGTCCTGATGCAGCCGCAGGGCGGTCTCGTCCGCGCGGTGCGGCATCAGCGCGTGCGCGGTGCGTCCGTGCAGCAGCTCGGCGACGACGTCGGCGAGACCGGCGAGGTAGGGGTTGCCCGAGCCGCGCAGCACAGCCGCATGGAAGTCGATGTCGTGTTGCAGGTAGACGGGCTCGTCGGCCCTGTCGCCGTGCTCGACCATCCCGAGCACCGCCTTCACGAGCGCGGCACGGTGCTCCGGACCGGCCTGGGCGGCGGCGAGTCGGGCGGCGAGCGGCTCGATCGCGGAGCGCAGCTGGCTGAGCTCGTGCAGGGCGCGGAGCCGGCCGGATCCGTCCAGCCGCCAGCGGATCACCTCGGGGGCGTACGGGCTCCACCGATCGGCGGGCAGCACCTCTACCCCGGCGCGGCGGCGCACCTCGACCATGCCCATGGTCTCGAGCACGCGCACCACCTCGCGCATCGCGGACCGGGACGCGCCGAACTCGGCGGCGACCTCTGCGGTCAGCAGCCGGGCGCCGGGCGCCAGGTGTCCCTCCACGATGCGCGCACCGATCGTGTCGAGCAGCCGGCGGTGCTGCGCGGAGGCCGCCTCGCGGGTCCCTTCTGCCATGAAGCCCATTATGGCGATAGCCCGGCAAGATGACGTGCGAATGAACTGTAGAAGGGCTTATTGAGGACCTCTGCTTGATTAAGTCCTACTTATCATTTACGCTGAAGCGAAATCTCTCCGCCAGACCAAGGAAGCTCATGGCCATGTCATCGAACCTGCTCGCCGCCGTCCCCGGGACTCTCCTCTCGGCCGCCGATCCCGTTCCCCCCACCACGACCGCCCCGGAGTGGGTGCTGATCCTCGCTGCGCTCATCGGCATCGCGACGATCGTGGTGCTCATCACCTGGGTCAAGCTGCATCCGTTCCTCTCCCTCGTGATCGGCGCACTCGTCACCGGTCTCGTCGCGGGCATGTCCGCCACGCAAACGGTGCTGAGCTTCACCAACGGCTTCGGATCCACCGCCGGAGGCGTCGGCGTGCTGATCGCCCTTGGTGCGATCTACGGCAAGCTGCTGGCCGACTCGGGTGGCGCGGATCGGATCGTGGACACCCTGATCTCGAAGGCGAGCGCCGCGGCGCTGCCCTGGGTCATGGGTCTGGTGGGTGCGCTGATCGGCCTGCCGATGTTCTTCGAGGTCGGCCTCGTGCTGCTCGTGCCGGTCATCATCCTGGTCGCCCGCCGCTCCGGCGTCTCGCTCATGAAGATCGCGATCCCGACGCTCGCGGGCCTGTCCGCCATGCACGGTCTGGTGCCGCCGCACCCCGGGCCGCTCGCCGCGATCGGCCTGATCGGCGCGAACCTCGGCGTCACCCTCGCGTTCGGCGTGCTCATCGCGATCCCGACCGTGATCATCGCCGGCCCGCTGTTCGGCCGCCTCGCCGCCCGCTGGGTGGATGTGCCCGTGCCGGCGCTGTTCGAGACGGCGGAGGACACCGCGCAGCCCGGTGACACCGCGGCGGTCCAGGCCCGCAGGCGGCCCAGCTTCGGTGCGACGCTGTTCAGCATCCTGCTGCCGGTGATCCTAATGCTGCTCGCCGCGATCGTCGACATCGTCGCTCCGACCGACACCTCGGCCGTGAAGGGCATCATCGACTTCCTCGGCAAGCCCATCATCGCGCTGCTCATCGCCGTGCTCGTCGGCATGGTCGTGCTGGGTCGCGGCGGCGGCATGAGCTCCAAGGAGGTCGGCGCCTCGGTGTCGTCCTCGCTGCCGGCGATCGCGGGAATCCTGCTCATCGTGGGTGCGGGCGGCGGCTTCAAGCAGGTGCTCGTCGACTCCACGATCGGCACGGTGATCGCACACGCGATCTCGGACGTCGGCGGCGCGCTGCCGGTGGTGCTGTTCTTCGCCTGGCTGGTCGCGGTGCTGATCCGCGTCGCCACCGGATCCGCCACCGTCGCGACGATCACCGCCGCCGGGATCATGCAGCCGCTGGTGCACGACCTGCACATGTCGGCGGGCGGATCCGCTCTTCTGGTCCTGGCGATCGGAGCCGGTTCGCTGTTCCTCTCGCACGTCAACGATGCAGGCTTCTGGCTGATCAAGGAATACTTCGGCCTGAGCATCCCGCAGACGCTGAAGTCGTGGTCGATCATGGAGTGCCTGATCTCGGTCACGGGCCTCGTCGGCGTCCTGATCATCGGCGCCTTCGTAGGCTGACCGGAGGAGTCGCTGATGTCGCAGAACACACCGCCGACGATCCTCGTGGTCATGGGGGTCTCCGGATCCGGCAAGAGCACGCTGGCCGGAGTGCTGGCCGGGCGCCTGGGCTGGGCGCTGCAGGAGGGGGATGACCTGCATCCCGCGGCGAACGTCGCGAAGATGGAGGCCGGCATCCCGCTCACCGACGAGGACCGCCGCCCATGGCTCGAACTGATCCGTGACTGGATCGTGGCGAAGCAGGAGGCGGGGCAGCCCGGCGTGGTGACCTGTTCGGCGCTGCGACGCAGCTATCGCGAGATCCTGGCCCGGCCCGGAGTGGAGTTCGTGCACCTGAAGGGCACCAAGCACGACCTCGCGGAGCGCCTCGGGCGCCGGCTCGGGCACTTCATGCCGGCGTCGCTGCTGGATTCGCAGCTGGACACCCTGGAGCCGCTCGCGTCCGGTGAAGCCGGCTTCGTCGTGGACGCGGCGCTGCCGGTGCAGGACGCGGCGCAGCAGGTGCTCGACTGGCTCGACGAGCACGGGACGCCGACCCGGCCCTGACCCGGTCGGCACGCGTGTCGGGCCGGGTCGGTGTTGATGGACCCGGTCCGACAAAGCGCAGCCGGCTCCGACGGTGCCACAATGGCCCCATGGGGAACGCGGGCAGCGTGGAGCTCGAGTCGGCCAGGGTGGTCCGGCTCCTGCGCGACTCGATCCTGTCCGGGCAGCGCCGATCCGGCGACCGGCTCATCGAACGGGACATCGCCGAGGAGCTCGCCGTGAGCCGGCTGCCGGTGCGCGAGGCGATCCGGCAACTGCTCGCCGAGGGGATGCTCACCGCACGCCCGCGCTCCTGGGCCGTGGTCCGTCAGTTCACCGAGGACGACGTGCGCGACATCGCGCAGGTGCGTGACGTGCTGGAGGTCCTCGTGTTCGAGATCGCGGCGCTCCGGCACACGTCGGACGGGATCGCGAAGGTCGAGGCGGCGCTCAAGCGCGAGTACGCCGCCGCGGGGGTCGGCGACGCCGAGGCGGCGCATGCCGCAGCGGCGGAGTTCCACCTGATCATGGCGGAGCTCGCCGACAACGCCACGGTCAACGAGATCCTGAGCATGATGCGCGGGCGCCTGCTGCTGCTGTTCCGCGACCACGACGACCTGATCGCCATGGCGGAGGACCACGCGCGCATCTTCGAGTCGTTCGCGGCGCGCGACACGGCGACGCTGCGACTGCGCGTGCAGCGTCATCTGAGGGCGGGCACCGAGACGGCCCTGCGCAAGCTCGCCGAGTACAACGCAGAGACGGCCGCGATCCGTGCGCGCGCCGCGGCCCGCCAGGAGGCCTCCGTCGCCGGCGAGTGACCGATCAGCGCGGCGACATCGGGGTCGTCGTGTCGATCGCCTCGCGCAGCGGGTGCCGCATCGGCCCCCAGTAGCGCACCGGTGCGAGCCGCACCAGCGCATCCACGAGGCGGGTCTCCCGCCCGATCAGCGTGCGAGCCCTGCGCCGCAGCGTGGCGCGCACGATGCGCTCGGCCGCGTCCGCGGGCTCCATGTGGTACATCGCGGCCTGTGCGGCGGCGGCGCGGCCGGCGACCCCGGGGTCGATCGACGAGGCGTAGCGCCCGTGCAGGATGATGCCCGTGCGCACCCCCGAAGGGTAGATCGCACCGACCGTGACCGTCGATCCCTCGAGCTCGTGCATGAGCGCCTCGGAGAACGCGCGCACCGCGAACTTCGTCATGGAGTAGGGGATCCGCCCGCCGGGCGAGGCGATCGCGTAGATGCTGGCGATGTGCGTGATGTGCGCAGCGGGGGCGCGACGCAGGGCCGGCAGCAGCGCCTTGGTGATCGAGACCGTGCCCCAGAGGTTCACATCCATCAGCCAGCGCATCTCCTCCATGGAGAGTTGGTCGAGGGATCCGAGCATCGAGGATCCGGCGCACGTGATGAGCGTCTGCAGCTCGGGGTGCGCGGCTTCGACGTCTTCGCCGACGGCGGCCACGGCGTCGTCGTCGCGCAGGTCGACCGGATGCACCGTCACGGTGGTGCCGGTGGCGCGCAATTCGTCCGCGATGCGGGCCAGGCCGACCCGGTCCCGGTCGATGAGGGCCAAAGCCGCGCCGCGGCGCGCGAGCGCTCTCGCGGTGTCGGCGCCGATGCCGTTGGCGGCGCCGGTGATGGCACTGCTGCGCCCTGATGCGTCGAGAACGGGCAACGCTCCTCCTACCGCTGCGCCCTCGCACGCTTCGTCGCATGCGTCGGGTGGGCGCAGACGCTTGTCCCATCCTGCCGCATCGCCCTGCTGTTGCGGAACGGGAACCGGTACGGTGGATGCGAGGAGGAGGTCGGAGTGGGAAAGAGTGCGGACGTCATTGCCGAGGGCGTGGCGATCGCCACATCCGCCGCCCGGCTGACCGTCAAGAACCACATCCTCGTGGGCACGATCGCGCAGGGCGGATCCTTCGACGTCGCCAAGTACATGAACGACGCGCACGAGGCGCTGCTCGCACTCGCCGCGGAGTCGGACGAGGCGGCGGAGCTCGCCAACAAGCTGCGCAAGCGCGCCCACGGCCGGTACTCCGATCCGCACGGCACGCACGACTACCGCGACCGCGACGTGCGAAACCTCAAGAAGCGCGCCAAGCAGTCCTCCGCCGTGGCCGACCGGCTGCGCGAGATGGCCGACGACCCCGAGACGCTGCGGTTCCTCGTGGAGGCGGCGCGTGCCGCCGCCTGGAGCGACGTCGCAGGGAACCTGCAGAGCCGGCTCACGGTCGAGGCGATGCGGCCGGACGAGGATCCGGACTACGCCACGATGCGCGAGGCGCGGATGCAGGCGCTGCGGCTCGTCGACCTGCAGGCGCTCGCCTCGGACCAGCGCGCGCGCCGCAAGAACCGCGAGAAGGCCGACAAGGCTGCGGAGAAGGCCGCGGAGAAGGCCGGCAAAGCGGCCGCGAAGGCGGCGGAGCGCGAGGAGAAGCGCGCCGCTCGCCAGATGCTCTGATCCCCGCCACGCCCGGCGGTACCGTTCGCGGCGCTCTCGATTCGCGTTCCGCCCCGCCTCTGGGGTATTGTTGACGAGGCCCGCGAGAGCGGGCGGTCTTGTGAAAGACCGGATGCGCCTGTAGCTCAATGGATAGAGCATCTGACTACGGATCAGAAGGTTGGGGGTTCGAGTCCCTCCAGGCGCACACTGTGTTGAGACAGTAAGAAACGGCCCGCTTCGGCGGGCCGTTTCGCTGTTTCCGGGGATGTGCGGCACAGGGGCGTGCCGTCGCGGCGGCGACAGGGTGACCAGCTTGATCACGCCAACGCGAGCCCTCCGAACGCCGGATGCGGCGCCATACGGGACCTGATCTCGACGGGGAGGCCCGTGAGTCCGCGAATGGGCATTCCGATCGGCCCAGTTGAGTGCTTCACATCCTAGGACGCGAATTGGCCGTGGAAAAGGAGAGGGAGGCGCTCTTGGGCTCGATGAGTGAAGCCGATCACTTGCTGAGGAGATGGCGCCTGTTCCGCTTCTTGGGCATCTTGTTCTCCGGCCTGACCGTCGCGGTCATCGGCGCCATGGTGATCTGCGCCGGAGTAGGACTACCCCTTCCGACGGCTCCCAGCGTGCTGGCGCTGTTTCTCTTCGGAGCGGCGGCTCTGACTTCCTTGAACCGTTCTCGGAATTTCAAAGTGTGGCACGAGGAGTCGAAACAGGACTGACGATCCTGTCGTCGGTTCCGCCCCGACTCTTGTGTCAGTACGGGGTCTCATGAGTAGCCGGAGAGAAATGGCTTGGCCGTTTCGCTGTTACCGGGGTGTGTGCGGGGACTCGGCCGGCACGGGCGTGCCGCGTCGGCCGAGTCGGATCCTCAGGCGAACGTCTCGTCGAGGGCTGCCCGCAGGTCGGCGAGGAGATCCGCCGTGTCCTCGAGACCGACCGAGAGGCGCAGGTGACCCAACCTGCGGAACGGCTCGGGGTAGGCGGCGACCCGCCCTCCCTCGGTGCCGGTGTGCACGATCAGCGAGTCGTCATGGCCCAGGGAGAAGCCCGAGGTGATCAGGCGCAGGTTCGCCACGAACCGGTTCTGCGTCGCCGGGTCGCCGTCGACGGCGAACGACATCATCCCGCCGAAGCCGCGATCGAACTGGCGGACGGCGAGGTCGTGCTGCGGGTGCGACGGAAGCCCCGGATAGCAGACGTACGCGACGCGCGGATCCGCGTCGAGGAACTCGGCGATCGCCTGCGCCGACTCTCCGTGCTGGCGCATGCGCATCGGCAGCGTCACGGAGCCGCGCGTGATCAGCCAGGCGTTGAAGGGCGAGATGATGCCGCCGACGTCGACCATGGCGTCGGCCTTGATCGGATCGATGAGCTCGCGACGCCCGACGACCGCGCCGGCCATGGCGTCGCCGTGACCGTTGATGTACTTGGAGAGCGAGTGCACGACGAGGTCGGCCCCGTCCCGCAGCGGGCGGTAGACGGGCGGCGGGGTGAAGGTGGAGTCGACCATGAGGAGGGCGCCCGCCTCGTGCGCGATCTCGGCGATCGCGGCGACGTCGGTGACCTGGGTCGTGGGGTTCGCGATCGCCTCGACGCAGACCAGCCGGGTGTTCGGGCGCATGGCCGCGCGGACGGCGTCGAAGTCGGTGATGTCGACGAACGTCGCCTCGATGCCGTAGCGCTGCGGCAGCAGCTCCGACCACAGGCGCCACGTGGCCTCGTAGACCACGTCGCTGACGACGACGTGGTCTCCCGCGCGCACGTACGTGAAGAACACGGCGTGCAGGGCGGCCACGCCCGATGCGAGCGCCACCGCGTCCTCCCCGCCGTCCAGGGCGGCGAGCTTCTCCTGCAGGGCCTGCTGGTTCACGCCCGTGTTGCGGGTGTAGAGGCCCGGCGCATTGGCCGACCAGCTGATCTCGCTGGGGTCGTCGGGCAGCTGGTACGAGTTCGCCATGACGAGCGGGGTGCGCAGCGCCAGGGTCGAATCGACATGGATTCCGCCGTGCACGGCAAGGCTCGAATCGGACAGGGTGCCGGGCTGGGTGCGGTCGGGACGTTCGGGCATGCGATCCTCCTGGGCTGGGGCCGCCGACGGTGGCGGCCCTCATACTTGGTGTGTTATATCTGCATCTTCAGTTGTTTATATTGCACGAATTACGAAGGGTCAAGATGGACGGGACGGACCACAGGATCCTCGCGGAGCTGACGGCGGACGCGCGCACACCCCTCGTCGCTCTCGCCTCGCGCGTGCATCTCTCCCGCAACGCCGTGAAGCAGCGCATCGAGCGGATGGAGCGCGACGGCGTCATCGGCGGCTACACCGTCGTGCCCGGTGAGGCGGCGTCCCGGAGGACGACCGCGATCGTGCTGGTCTACCGGGAGGACCGCATGCGCGGGGCGCACGTCGTGACAGAGCTCTCCCGTATTCCCGAGATCGTGCGCTGCGATGTCCTGTCCGGCGAGTTCGATCTGCTCGCCATCGTGCAGGCGGACGGCATGGATCGGATCGGCGAGATCTGGGAGCACATCGCCGCGCTTCCTGGAGTGGCGAACACGGTGACGTCGATTTCGCTCGCGCAGGTCATCGATCATCCGTGAGGGGCGTCGCTCGCCGCGCCGCCCCTCGATCCGGTCAGATCGTGAGGCAGACCACCTTCGGCTGCGTCATCTCCTCGAAGGCGAAGCGGACGCCCTCACGTCCCATGCTGCCGTATTTGGCGCCGCCGAACGGCATGCTGTCGACCCGGTAGTCCGAGGAGTCGTTGATCATCACGCCGCCGGCCTCGATCCGCTCCGACACGCGCAGCGCGCGTGAGAGGTCAGAGGTGAAGACACCGGCGTGCAGCGCGTACTCGATCTCGTCGGCTTGGGCGACGGCCTCGTCCTCGGTGTCGAACGGCGAGAGCACGGCGATCGGCGCGAATGCCTCGTCGCACCACAGGGCGCAGGAGAACGGCACGTCCTCGACCACCGTGGGCCAGTACACGGATCCTTCCCGGCGGTGCCCGGCGAGCACCCGCGCCCCCACGGCGACCGCGTCGTCCACGAGGCGCTCGGCGCGTTCGGCGGCGGCGTGCGAGATCATCGGCCCCACGTCGGTGCGTTCGTCGGAGGGGTCTCCGGCGATCAGTTCCTGCGTGCGCGCCACGAAGGCGGCTCGGAACTCCTCGTGCACCTCGCGCTGCACGAGGATCCGCTGCGCGCCGACGCAGTTCTGACCGGCTGCCCAGAACGCGCCCGAGACGCAGGCCTCGACGGCAGCGGGGACGTCCGCGTCCGAGAACACGATGACCGGGGCGTTGCCGCCGAGCTCCATCGCGAGCCGCTTGAGCCCGGCGCCGCGGGCGATCGCCTCGCCGGTCGCGAAGCCGCCCGTGAACGACACCAGACGCACGTCCCGCGCGGCGATGAGCGCCTGCGCGAGCTCGCGGTCGCCGTGCACGACGGTGACGACCTCGGGCGGCATCCCCGCCTCGATGAGCAGGCCGACGAGGAAGCGAGCGGTAATCGGCGTGAAAGGAGACGGCTTCAGGATCACCGCATCCCCGGCGGCCAGCGCAGGACCCAGCTTGTGCGCGACCAGGTTGAGGGCGTCGTTGTACGGCGTGATCGCGACGACCAGGCCGAGCGGTTCGCGGGTGAACCAGCCGCGCCGGTCGGCGGATCCCTCGAACGCGTCGAACGGGATCACCTCGCCCGCGTTCGAGCGGGCCGCCTCTGCCGACAGCGACAGGGTCGTCACGGCGCGGCGCACCTCCTTGCGGGCCTGGCGGATGGTCTTGCCCGCCTCCCGGACGATCAGCCCGGCGGCCTCGTCGGACCGGGAGCGCAGCAGCGCGGCGGCGCGATCGAGGATGCCGTGGCGCTCGAATCGGGTGAGCCCTCGCGCGATCGCGAAGCCCGCTGTGGCGCGCGCGAGGATGGACTCCAGGTCTGCGGGAGTGCTGCGCGGCACCGCTCCGATCACCTGGCCGTCGTAGGCATCGTGGACGAGCAGCTCGTCGCGACTCACGTCGGAGTGGCGCGTCTCGGTGGGGGCGGTGCTCATCGTGCCGTCTCCGCCAGGGCGCGCTGGTGCGCGTCGATCGCGATGATGTCGGACAGCAGCGCGTACGCCGTCTCGATGCGGCCGGCGCCCGGGCCCGACACGGTCACGGCGCCGAGCATGTCGGTGTCGAACGAGACTGCGTTGGTGGCTCCGGACACGCCCGCCAGCGGGTGCGCGAGCGGCAGCGCGACCGGCTCCACCGATGCGACGACCTCGCCGTCCGAGGTGCGGGTGGCCGATCCGATCAGCTTCCAGCGCCGGCCCTCGGCGGCCGCCGTGGCGATGTCCTCCGGTGTGATGGCGGAGATCCCGCGACGAACGACGTCCGCGGTCGTGATTCCGGCGCCCAGGATCTCGTTGGCGAGGATCACGACCTTGAGCTGCACGTCGGATCCCTCGATGTCGGCGCTCGGATCCGCCTCGGCATAACCCAGCGCCTGCGCCTCGGCGACGGCGTCGGCGAGCGTCGCGCCGGCCTCCATCCGTCCGAGGACGAAGTTGCTCGTACCGTTCAGGATCCCCTCGACCCCCGAGATGCGCGTGCCGCGGAGCATGTCCGACGCGAAGCGGAGCACGGGGGTTCCGCTCATCACCGCGCCCTCGTGCGCGAACCGCACGCCGTGGTCGGCGGCGATGCGGTGCAGTTCGGCGCCGGCGAGCGCGACCGGGCCCTTGTTCGTGGTCGTGACGCTCTTCCCGCTCTCGAGCGCCGCGCGCACGTGCGACACGGCAGGCTCTCCGTCGACCGGATTCGTGAACGTGGCCTCCACGACGATGTCCGCGGTGGTGTTGCGGATGATGAAGTCGTTCTGCGGCACCGCAGCGCCTCCGGGCATGCCTGCGAATGTGGCGCCCTCGGGCATCGCGAACACCGCGTCCAGGTCGATTCCGTCGGCGCGCATGAGCGAGCCGAGCCGGAGGTCGGTGATCGCGACGACGCGGAGTTCGAAACCGAGATCGTCGGCGAGCGCCGTTCCACGGGTATGGATGATCTCGGCGAGGGCGCGGTTGACGCCGCCGAAGCCGATGAGGGCGAGGTCGTGACGATGCACGGCGGACTCCTTCGAGAGAGTGGATGGATACTGCGGCCCCCATCCTCGAGGCGCGGGGTGGCGGGGCGCGCCTGCCCGAGTGGCGGCGGGGACTGCCGTTGCGGCGGTCCGTCCGACGATCTGTCCGGACCTGCGGCAAGCGGCGGTCTCCGCTGCGCCGGCGCTTGTGCGGGGGTGCGGCGCCGGGTAATGTCCCGAAACAATTCGTGCGACATCGACACACAGCTGTGGTGATATAGCACGAAGCCTTTCGTCTCAGCCCCACCCGAACCTTGAATGCGAGACCTCATGAGCCCACTGCCCGGGGAGAAAGAACTCCCCAACGCCCTGCCCCGCACCACCGCGACCCAGGTACCGCTGCGCCGACTGCAGCGTTCGATGGATGCGCGCCACCTGATCATGATCGCCCTGGGCGGTGTGATCGGATCCGGCCTGTTCCTCAGCTCGGGCTACACGATCAGCCAGGCCGGCCCGCTCGGTGCGATCATCGCCTACCTGATCGGCGCCTTCGTGGTCTACCTCGTGATGGCGTGCCTGGGCGAGCTCGCCACCGCCTACCCGGTGTCCGGCGCGTTCCACATCTACGCCTCCCGCTCGATCGGCCCGGCCACCGGCTTCACGACCGCCTGGCTGTACTGGCTGTGCTGGGTGGTCGCCCTCGGGTCCGAGTTCACGGCGGCGGGCATCCTCATGCAGCGCTGGTTCCCGGCCGTGCCGGTCTGGGTATGGTGCCTCATCTTCGCGGCCGTGCTGTTCACGATCAACGCGATCTCCGCCCGCGTGTTCGGCGAGACCGAGTTCTGGTTCTCGCTCATCAAGGTGCTCGCCATCGTGGTGCTCATCGTGCTCGGCGCCGCCGCCATCTTCGGGTTCACGCCGCTGTCGGCTGAGCACCCGGCCGCGCTGCTGTTCCGCAACTTCGACACGCCCCACGGACTCTTCCCGGGTGGCGTCGGCGGCGTGCTGATGACCTCGCTCGCCGTGTTCTACGCGTTCAGCGGATCCGAGCTCATCGGCGTCGCCGCGGGCGAGACGAAGGATCCCGGCCGCAACATCCCGCGCGCGCTGCGCTCCACAGTGCTGCGCCTGCTCGTGCTCTTCGTGGGATCCATCACCGTGATCGCCGCGATCCTGCCCTACGACAAGGCGGGCGTGACCAGCAGCCCGTTCGTCGACGTGTTCCAGTACGTCGGGGTGCCGTTCGCGCCCGACATCATGAACTTCGTCATCATCACGGCGCTGCTGTCGGCGGGCAACAGCGGGCTGTTCTCGTGCGCGCGCATGCTGTTCTCGCTCGCGGAGGAGGGGCACGCCCCGAAGGCGTTCACCCGGCTCACCCGGCGCGGCATCCCGATCGTCGCGCTCAGCGTGAGCATGGTGCTCGGACTGGTCTCGCTGCTGTCCAGCGTGATCGCCGCCGAGACCGTCTACCTCGTCCTCGTGTCGATCGCGGGCTTCGCGGTCGTGGCCGTGTGGATGTCGATCGTCGCGGCGCAGTTCTTCCACCGCAGGGCGTTCCTGCGCGGGGGCGGCGACCTGGCGACGCTGCCCTACCGCACGCCGCTGTACCCGGTGGTGCCGATCCTCGCGTTCGTGCTGCTGCTGATCTCCGTCATCGCGATCGCGTTCGACCCGAACCAGGTCGCCGCGCTGTACTTCGGCGTGCCGTTCGTGGGCCTGTGCTACCTGTACTTCTGGTGGCGGTACGGGCGGCGCGGCGCCGCACGCGTCGAGGTCGTCTCGGAGGAAGCGCCGGTCGACCGCGCGGAGGATCCGGCGGCGGAGGAGCCCATCGCCGGCATCGGACGATGACCCGCGGACCGGGATGGATCGAGGTCGACGTCGACGCGATCGCGTACAACGTCGCGACGGTTCTGCACGAGCTCGGCCCCACGCCGCTGTGCGGGGTGGTCAAGGCCGATGCGTATGGCCACGGCGTCGATCTCGTCCTCCCGGTCCTCATGGCGGCGGGCGTCGACATGATCGGCGTCACCGCGAACGAGGAGGCGCACAGCGCGCGGCGGCTCGGATTCCGCGGCCGGATCCTGCGCGTGCGCCCCGCGTTGCGCGAGGAGATCGAGGACGCGGCCTCGGCGCGCGTCGAGGAGTGGGTGGGCGGCCTCGCCCACGCCCGCGAGATCGACGCGGCCGCACGGATGATCGGTCGCCGGATTCCAGCACACGTCTCGATCAACGCCACCGGGCTCAGCCGTGACGGGGTCGACCTGGGTCGTGCGGGCGGTCGCGACGAGGTGAGTGCCATCGGCGCCCTGCCCGGCCTGCATCCGATCGGCGTCTGCGCGCACTTCCCCTGCGAGGATGAGCGCGACGTCGCCGAGGGCGCGGAGGCCTTCCGTTCGCAGTCCGCCGAGGCGGTCGCTCTGCTCGGGCCGGACACGGTCCGGCGCGTCGAGCGGCATTGCGCGACCTCGTTCGCGGCGCTGACCGTGCCGGCATCGAGGTTCGATCGGGCGCGCGTGGGGGCCGCGCTCTACGGAGACACCTCGGCGCGGCCCGGCCTGCTGCGACCGGCACTGCGTCTGCTCTCGCGGGTCGCCGCCGTCAACGTCTATCCGACGGGCAGCACCGTCGGCTACGACCGGACGCATCGGACGGCGCGGACCTCCCGCCTCGCCGTCGTCCCGCTCGGGTATGCCGATGGCTTCCACCGCGTGCTCGGCGGTCGTGCCGAGGTGCTCGTGGGCGGGCGACGGGCGCCGGTGGTCGATCGGCACGCGATGAACACCCTCATCGTCGATGTCACGGACCACCCCGGGGTGCAGGTCGGGGACGAGGTGGTGCTCGCCGGCGCGCAGGGGGACGAGGAGATCACGATGCAGGATCTGGAACAGGCCTCGGGCCAGATCGCCGCCGACCTCTACACCGCGTGGGGCCGCCTGCTGCCCCGCCGCGTGCGCAGCGGGACGCCGTCGTGAGCGGCGCGAAGGCCCCGGGTAGGCTGGCCGGATCCGGGTCGCTCCGGACGCTGCCGGTCGAAGGGGGAAGCAGGATGTCCGCTCCCTCATCGCTGTCCCAGGGGCTGACGCTGCTCGAATCCGCGGTCGAGCGCGAGCGCTCCGGCCGGGCCGGCTACAACGCCTCCCGACTCGCGGACACGTCCGGCATCGAGCGGAGCCGCGTGTCCCGGTTGACCACGGAGCTGCGGGCGCTGCACTTCCTCGAACGCGACGACGCCGGAGTGCTCAGCGCCGGCGACGCCTACTTCCGGACGGCCGCGGCGCTCGAGCAGCCGTGGCTGCGTGCCGCCCGGAGCGAGCTGCGGATCCTGGCCTCGACACTGAGGATGACAGCCCTGCTCGTGGCCGCGGACGGTCCTCGAGCGCTGCTGCTGCGCTCCGCGACCGGCGTGGGTTCGGCCGACGCCGCCGCGCCCTACGGGATCGTGCCGATCTGGTGCACGGGTGCCGGGAGGGCCCTGCTGTGGGACGATTCCCGGCCGGATCTGGGGGAGAGGCTGCGAGAGGTGCGGTTCGTCGGCATCGGCGGTCCGGCTGCCGCGCGTACGACGGACGAGGTGCACGACCTCATGGAGCGCGACCGCGCGGACGGGCTCATCGTGGCCGCGGACGAGTACGCGGAAGGCGTGACGGAGATCGCCCTGCCGATCCGGGCGCGGGGGGAGATCGTGGCGTCGATCGCCCTGAGCGGTGCGCTGCGGAGTGACGGGCGGATTCGCACGGCCCGCGCCGCGCTGGCGGCGGCGCGCGATCGACTGAGCGCCCTGGCGACCGGTCAGTGAGCGGCGCGGTCTCTGCGGCGTCCGTCGGGCGCGCCGAGCGCGGCCGACAGCGCCTCGGCTGCAGCGACGCACGCCTCCGCGAGCTGGGCGGTGCGCGGTTGCAGGGTGCTTCGCTCCCCGACGATCTGCACACCCGCGGCCACCTCGTCGCGGAAGTCCCAGACGGGGGCCGAGACGGAGTACAGTCCGGGCTCGGCTTCCTGATCGACGAGCGCATACCCGAGGGTGCGCGCCTCCCGCAGCCGGTCGAGGAAATCCTCTGCGGAGGCCGGCGCGTTCGGTCCCGGACTCGTGAACGCGGTCCGGGCGAAGACCGCACGCACCTCCTCGTCGGACGCGTCCCAGAGCACGGCACGCCCGGCGTCGCTGCAGAAGGCGGGATAGGCGCGGCCGACCCAGGATCCGATCATCCCGGACTCCCGGGGGATGCTCTCCACGATGGTCAGGGTGCTGTCGCCCTGCAGGACGCCGAGGAAGCAGGCCTCGCCGACGGTCTCGGCGAGCTCGTCGAGCACCTGCAGTCCCGCGGTGCGCAAGCGGCGATCCGTGAGGTCCTGCGCGGTGGCGTACCAGCTCCATGCCAGCCGGTAGCGGTGGTCCTCACCGCGCACGACGAGGTCGCGGTCGGCGAGGGCGGACAGAGTGCGGGACACCTGCGAGCGCTCCCGTTCGAGGGCGAGCGCGACGTCGCGGACGGAGACGCCGTCCGGGTCGTCGGCCGACAACGCGGCGAGTGTGGAGAGCACGTCGAAGCCACGTCCCATGCTCGTCCGGGGCGGGTCGAGATCCTCGGCGAACGGCATGGCATGAGCGTACTCGACCGCCGGGCTCCGTCCGGCGGATCGAGCAGAGGAAGGGCGGGACGATGACCGTATCGACGCACGTCGATCGCGAGAGCGAGTCCATCGCGCTCACGATCCTGGACGGCGGGATGTCGACCGCCCTCGAGCAGCAGGGGATCGAGGTGGGCGGCGCGCTGTGGACGGCGCGCCTGCTCGCCGACGAGCCGGAGCGGATCGCCCGCGCCCACCGCGCGTTCTTCGAGGCCGGAGCCCAGGTCGCGACGACCGCGACCTACCAGGCGAGCGAGCGCGGGTTCGTCGCAGCCGGCCTGGATGCCGCCGAGGCTCGGGCGCTCGTGGCGCGCGGGGTGACGATCGCGCGGGAGGCGCGAGACGAGTGCGCCGTCTCCAGGCCGGGGCTCCGCGTGGCGGCGTCGGTGGGCCCCTATGGCGCCGTGCTCGGCGACGGCTCCGAGTACCGGGGCCGGTACGGCGTCGCCGCGCGGCAGCTGCGTGACTTCCATGGTCCGCGTCTCGAGGCGCTCGCCGCCGCCGGTCCTGATCTGTTCGCGGTCGAGACCATCCCTGACCTCGAGGAGGCCGTGGTGATCG
This sequence comes from Microbacterium sp. 2MCAF23, assembly GCF_052115565.1. Classification (NCBI taxonomy): domain Bacteria; kingdom Bacillati; phylum Actinomycetota; class Actinomycetes; order Micrococcales; family Microbacteriaceae; genus Microbacterium; species Microbacterium sp. 2MCAF23. The sequence continues at coordinate 86,489 of NZ_JBFRGY010000001.1, forward strand.
CTGCGCTGCTCGACGACCTCGGTGTGCCGGCCTGGTTCAGCTACTCCGTGCGCGGCGACGATACCTGCGCCGAGCAGCCGCTCGCCGATGCCTATGCCGCGCTCGCCGGCGCACGCATGGTGATCGCTGCGGGCGTCAACTGCTCGGACGAGAACGACGTGCTGGGCGCGGTCGAGACGGCGGTGACGGAGACCGGGCTGCCCGCGGTCGCCTATCCGAACCACGGCGGCGTGTGGGACAGCGCGACGAAGACCTGGTCGCGGGCGCGTCCCCTCGACCTCGACCTCGTGGACGCCTGGATCGCCGCCGGCGCCCGCTACATCGGCGGCTGCTGCGGCTACGGCCCCGGCGACGTCGCTGCACTGGCGCAGCGCCTCGACCGACGCGATCCCGCTGCCGTGCCGCCAGGGCTGCTGCGCGAGCCTTAGCCCGTCCATAGCGGTGGCAAAGCGCTCGTCCCGGGGCGCTGTCGAGCATGGATCCCATGACCCAGGATCCGACTCTCGACCTCGACCTCGACCTCGTCGTACCCGTGCACAACGAGCAGGACACGCTCGAGCAGAGCATCGCGCTGCTGCACGAGCACCTCAGCGCCGAGGCGCCGGGCTCCTGGCGGATCACGATCGCCGACAACGCCAGCACCGACGGCACGGCGGCGATCGCCGATGGGCTGGCCGAGCGGCTCGATCGCGTGGTGGTGGTGCACCTGGCGGAGAAGGGACGGGGTCGCGCGCTCAAGGCGGCCTGGTCGACATCGCCGGCCCGGGTGCTCGTCTACCTCGACGAGGACCTGTCCACCGATCTGCGCGCACTGCTGCCGCTGGTCGCCCCGCTGCTCAGCGGCCATTCCGACCTCGCGATCGGATCCCGCCTGGCGATCGCGTCACGCATCGTGCGCGGCGGCAAGCGCGAGTTCGTCTCGCGCTCCTACAACGCGCTGCTGCGCGGCACGTTCGGCGTGCGGTTCAGTGACGCACAGTGCGGGTTCAAGGCGATCCGCGCCGATGTCGCGCGTCGTCTGCTGCCGTATGTCGAGGACACCGGCTGGTTCTTCGACACCGAGCTGCTGATCCTCGCGGAGCGTGCTGGGCTGCGGATCCACGAGGTGCCCGTCGATTGGATCGACGACCCGCACAGCTCGGTCGACATCGTCGCGACCGCGACCGCCGACCTCAAGGGGATGGTGCGTGTCGGCGCCGGTCTCGCGCGTGGTCGGATCCCCGTCGACGACCTCTATCGAGACATCGGGCGGCACCCGATCGCCCAGCCGCGGACGCCCCTGATCGCCCAGGTCTCGCGCTTCGGCGTGATCGGAGTGCTCTCCACGATCGCCTACGCGTTGGTCTACCTGGTTCTCCAGGTGATGATGCCTGCGCAGACCGCGAACTTCCTGGCGCTGCTCGTCACCGCGATCGCCAATACCGCCGCGAATCGCCGCTTCACCTTCGGCATCCGCGGCAGAGCCGGTGCCACGACGCATCATCTGCAGGGCCTCGTGGTCTTCGGGATGGCCTGGGCGCTCACGAGCGGATCCCTCGTCCTGCTGCACTCGGCGGATCCGCATCCGGGCGCCTTCGCGGAGGTGGGCGTGCTCACCCTCGCGAACCTCGTCGCCACGCTGCTGCGATTCGCGCTGCTGAAGGTCTGGGTGTTCCGCGAGCCGGCGCGCAGACGCGCCGGCACTGCACCCGCCGAACTCGTCGAACCGCTGTCCACCCGGCACCACCTCACCACTCTCGCTCAGGAGGCGAACCGATCATGAACGCATCCGTGGCCGTCGCGCCCGCTCTGCCCACCCACCCGCCGACCGGATCGCACCCGGTTGTGGCGAACAGCGCCGTCCTCGCGACCCGGCGGTCCCGCTGGGAGGCGCCCGCCTATGCCGGCGCGCTTCTGCTGACCGGGATCCTGTACGTCTGGAACCTCGCCTCGAGCGGCTGGGCCAACGCGTTCTACTCCGCCGCCGTGCAGGCCGGCACGCAGAACTGGGTCGCGTTCTTCTACGGATCCAGCGATGCCGGCAACTCCATCACGGTGGACAAGCCGCCGGCGAGCCTGTGGGTGATGGAACTGTCGGCGAGGATCTTCGGGCTCAGCTCGTGGAGCATCCTCGTTCCCGAGGCGCTCATGGGTGTGGCGACCGCCGCGATCATCCTGTTCACCGTGCGGCGCCGGTTCGGCGCGGCCGCGGCGCTGGTGTCGACGGGCGTCTTCGCGCTGACCCCGGTCGCCGCGCTCATGTTCCGGTTCAACAACCCGGATGCGCTGCTCCTGCTGCTGCTGACCGCATCGGTGGCGATGACCCTGCGCGCGATCGACCGGAATCGGCTGCGCTGGCTGCTGCTCGCCGGGGTCGCGGTCGGCTTCGGGTTCTTGACCAAGCAGCTGCAGGCGTTCCTCGTGCTGCCGGTGCTCGCCGGTCTGTACGCCGCGTTCGCGGGTGTCCCGATCCTGAAGCGGCTCTGGCATCTGCTGGCCGCGCTGGGCGCCGTGATCGTCTCGGCGGGCTGGTGGGTCGCCGTGGTCGAGCTCGTCCCGGCATCGGCACGGCCCTACATCGGGGGCTCGCAGACGAACAGCTTCCTGGAGCTCACCTTCGGCTACAACGGCCTCGGCCGGCTCACCGGGAACGAGACCGGAAGCGTCACCGGAGGTGGTGGCACGGCCGCGGCCGGCGGTGGCGGGATGTGGGGATCCACCGGCCTGTTCCGCCTCTTCGAGAACGAGATCGGCGGGCAGATCTCCTGGCTGATCCCCGCGGCCCTGATCCTCTGCGCCGGGGCCCTCGTGCTCATCGGCCGGGCGCCCCGTCGGGATCCTCGCCGCATCCTGATCGTCGTGTTCGCGAGCTGGCTCGTCGTCACGATGCTCGCGTTCAGCTTCATGGCCGGGATCTTCCACGCCTACTACACGGTCGCGCTGGCCGCGCCGCTCGCCGGGCTCGTCGGGGCATCCGGCGCCGTCCTGTTCCGGCACCGGGGCCGGCTGTGGGTGCGCATCCTGCTCGCGGTGTCCGCGGTCGTCACCGCCGCCTGGGCCTGGGTGCTGCTGGACCGCGCGGTCTCCTGGCTGCCGTGGCTGAAGGTCGTCGTGCTGATCGTCTCGGCGGCCGGTGCGCTGCTCGCCCTCATCCCGCCGCGGTCTCGGGTCCTCACCGCCGCGACACTCTCCGCGCTGCTCGTGGGGGCACTCCTCGCCCCTGCCGCGTACACGATCGAAACGGTCGGCGCGGCCCACTCCGGCTCGATCGTGACCGCGGGGCCGACGGTCCAGGGCGGCATGGGCGGATTCGGCGGGCGCGGCTTCACCGGTGGTGCGCCGGGTGGCAACGGCGGCTTCGGAGGCCGCGCACCCGGTGGCAACGGGTTCCCCGGAGGCCAGACCGGCACGGGAACGCAAGGTGGCACGGGAATGCCGGGAGGCACGGGAGCACAGGGCGGCGCCGTAGCGGGTGGGCGTGGCGCGGGCGGCGCGGGCGGGCTGCTCGAGGCCTCCACGGTCAGCTCCGCCATGAAGACGCTCCTCACGGCCGACGCCTCGAGTTACACCTGGGCCGCGGCGGCGATCGGCTCTCAGACCGCGGCCGGGTACCAGCTGGGCACGGGGGCGGCCGTGATGCCGATCGGCGGCTTCAACGGCAGCGATCCCTCACCGACGCTCGCCCAGTTCCAGGCCTACGTGGCATCGGGACGGATCCACTACTTCATCGCCGGCGGGCGGATGGGAGGATCGAACGGCGGCAGCGACGTGTCCGCCCAGATCCAGCAGTGGGTCGAGGCGAACTTCACGGCGAAGACCGTCGACGGCGTGACGGTCTACAACCTGACGGCGCAGAATTGAACCGGCAGGGGCGAGGGGGAGCAGATCATGGCTGACATCACGACCGACCCCGAGGCCGCCGCGGCTTCGATGCCCCTCGGCCTGCCGCCGATCGTGCGGGCCGACGGATCTCCGGCGCGGGCGCTCGTGGTCGACGACGAGCAGGCGCTCGCCGCGGCGGTCGGCGGGTCGCTGGGCGCCGACGGCTGGGAGGTGCGGGTGGAGCACCGCGGCCGGAGCGCCCTCATCGCGGTGCGCGAGTTCCAGCCGGACGTGGTCGTGCTCGACATCATGATGCCGGACATCGACGGGCTGGACACCCTGGAGCGGATCCGTGCGATCCGGCCCGAGATCCGGGTGCTGTTCCTCACCGCGCTGGACAGCCACGACGACCGCATCGCGGGGCTCCGCGCAGGCGGGGACGACTATCTCACGAAGCCCTTCGCGATCGCCGAGCTGCAGGCGAGAGTGCGGGTGCTGGCCCGCACCGCTGCGGCGATCGGGCGGCCCTCCGAGGCGCAGCTGCGGGTCGGCGACCTCGCGGTGGACAAGGGCGAGGCCACGGCCGTGCTCGCCGGATCGCCGCTCGAGCTCACCCCGACCGAGTTCGAGCTGCTGCTCCTGCTCGCCAACAATGCCGGGCGCGTGCTGCGCCGGGCGCAGATCCTCGAGGCGGTCTGGGGATACGACTTCGGCACGGAGTCGAACCTCGTCGAGGTCTACGTGTCGAGCCTGCGCCGCAAGCTCGCGGCATCGACGGCGCTGAGCCTGGAGACCGTGCGGCTGGTCGGCTACGTGCTGCGCGTCGCGGACGGTGCGGGCAGTGGATCCGTTCGGGTCGACGGATCCGGATCCGGATCCGGCTCTGGACCAGGTTCTGAATCCGGTTCCGGGGGAGGCGCATGAGACGCCCTCGCAGCCTCCGCCTGCAGGTGGTGCTCATCGCCTCGGCCCTGGTCGCGGCGGTGAGCATCGTCGTCGGTGTGGTCGCGGTGCTGTCGTTGCACGACTACATGCTGGGGCAGGTGGATGCCCGCCTGAACGGCGCGGCCGCGCGCGGGGCCGACATCGCGGGTGGGCGGGGACCGGGACCTACGTCCGGGACGACGCCTCAGACCAGCCCTGGTGCCACGCCGGCGCCCACGCCGCCCCCGCGACCCAGCCGCAACGACGTGGTCGGGGCGCCCGGCCAGTCGGCGGGAACGATCACGGCGATCTTCCGCGATGGCGCGTTCGAGCTCGGCGGCTGGATCGCCTCCGACGGCGTGCGGCACGATCTCACCGCCGCGCAGAAGAAGCTCCTCGCCGCGCGCCTGCCCACCGGATCCGCGGACCGCACCGCGCCGGTCACCCTCGACCTCGGCGGCTCGCTCGGCGAATACCGCGTGGCCGGGCGCACGACGCCCAGCGGTGTGGGCGTCGTCACGGCGCTGCCGCTGGACTCGGTGGCGGCGGTGACCGGGCGGCTGACGCTCGTGGTGGTGCTGGTGGGCGCCGCCTGCTTCGTACTCGCGATGGCGGCCGCGGCGGTCGCGATGGGCCGAGCGCTGCGTCCGCTGCGACGCGTCGCGCACACGGCGGCGGCGGTCACGGCGGTGCCGCTGGATCGGGGTGAGGTACGGCTCGCCGAGCGCGTCGACGCGAGTGACATCGCCTCGACCGCCGAGGTCGGCCAGGTCGGCACGGCCCTGAACGACATGCTCGATCACGTGGAGAGCGCGCTCGCCCAGCGCGAGGCCAGCGAGTCGACGATGCGACGCTTCGTCGCGGATGCCAGCCACGAACTGCGCACCCCGCTCGCCACGATCCGCGCGTACGCCCAGCTCTCCGAGAGGTCCGACGCCGAGGAACGGGAGGTCCGCGGCAACGCGGCGCTCATCGATGTCGAGGGTGTGCGGATGGGCGCGCTCATCGACCAGCTGCTCCTGCTCGCGCGCCTCGACGCGCTGCCCGAGCTGGCGCGCGACGAGGTCGACCTGCGGCTGCTCGTCGCCGAGGCGGTGCTCGCCGCCCGCATCGCCGGCGCTGAGCACGCCTGGGTCATGGAGCTCGGTGAGGATCCGGCACTCGTCCGCGGCGATGCGGCGGATCTGCGTCGGGTCGTCGACAACCTCCTCGCCAACGCCAGGGTGCACACCCCGGCCGGGACGACCGTGCGCGTGCGGCTGGACGAGGTGCGGACCGGGCAGACGGCCGGCTCGGTGCGCCTCACGGTCTCCGACGACGGACCCGGCCTGCCCGACGCGGTGCGCGAGACCGTGTTCGAGCGCTTCGCCCGGGGCGAGACCTCGCGCTCCCGCGAGGGCGGCGGCACCGGTCTCGGCATGGCGATCGCGAAGGCCGTGGTCGAAGCCCACGGCGGTGCCATCGCGGTCGGCGAGGGCCCTGGCGCGACGTTCGTGGTGACGCTTCCGACAGCGCGACCGGACGCGGATCCGGGAGGCTCGGGGCGGATTACGCTGGAGGGGTGACTGCGTACGTCTCGGCCTTCGATCTGTTCTCCATCGGTGTAGGACCTTCGAGCTCCCATACCGTGGGCCCGATGCGCGCCGGCGTCGACTTCGCCGCGCGGCTCGCCGCGAACGGCACTCTCGAGCAGGTGGCCCGCGTCACATGCTCGCTCTACGGATCCCTCGGCGCCACCGGTCTCGGCCACGGCACGCCCGACGCGGTCGTGGCGGGCTTGCGCGGCCTCACGCCCGAGACCTGCGATCCCGCGGACGTGCGCCGCGCCTGGGCCGATTGGACCGACGGATCCTCGCTCGCGCTGAACGGCACGCACGACATCGTCTTCGAGAAGGACGACATCACGTTCGAACCGCGCACACGCCTGCCCGGCCACCCCAACGCGATGACCCTGCGTGCCCTCGACGCGGACGGGATCCATCTCGCACAGGAGACCTACTACTCGATCGGCGGCGGCTTCATCCGTCGCGACGGGGAGGAGGCCGGACATTCCCTGCAGAAGGCGGCCTTCCCCTTCGGGTACGCCGACGCCGCCTCGCTGCTCGAGCTCTGCGACGAGAACGGGCTGACGATCGCCGAACTCGCGCGGCTCAACGAGACCGCGCTGCGCAGCGAGGAGGAGGTCGCGGCCGGGCTCGACGCGATCTGGAACGCCATGTCCGCCTGCGTCGATGCGGGCCTGCACGCCGAGGGAACGCTGCCCGGCATCCTCAAGGTCAAGCGTCGCGCCGGTGCGATCCGCGAGCAGCTGGACGAGGTCGAGTCCGAGGGTCACCCCGCCATCCCCGGCGAGTGGTTGGGCGCGTTCGCGCTCGCCGTCAACGAGGAGAACGCCGCGGGCGGGCGGGTGGTCACCGCCCCCACCAACGGCGCGGCGGGGATCCTTCCCGCCGTGGCGATGTACTGGTGGCGCTTCCTCGCCGACTCCGGTCTCGGCGCGGGCAACGCCGTCACGCCGTACGGGGAGCTGGTCGGCAGCGCCCTGCTCGGCTTCGGGGCGGAGGCATCGCTCGTCGCGGTCGGCGCGCTCGAAGACCCCGAGGAGCTCGCCGAGGCCAACCGCCGGCGCGGCATCCGCCGGTTCCTGCTCACCGCGACCGCGCTCGGATCGCTGTTCAAGGCGAACGCGTCGATCTCCGGCGCCGAGGGCGGCTGCCAAGCCGAGGTCGGATCCGCGTGCGCGATGGCCGCGGGTGGACTGACCGCCGTGATGGGCGGCACGAACCGCCAGATCGAGAACGCCGCCGAGATCGCGATGGAGCACCACCTCGGGCTCACCTGCGACCCGATCGGCGGGCTCGTGCAGATCCCGTGCATCGAGCGCAACGCGATCGCGGCCTCGACGGCCGTGACCGCGGCCCGGCTCGCGCTGCGCGGCGACGGACAGCATTACGTCTCCCTCGACGCCGTCGTCGAGACGATGCGCCAGACCGGCCTGGACATGTCGACGAAGTACAAGGAGACGAGCGAGGGCGGCCTCGCGGTGAACGTCATCGAGTGCTGAGTCGAGTTCTGCACCCGGGGCGCACCCTGGGCGCACCCGTCGTAGGGTGAGCAGATGAGCACGACGCGTCGCCGCGGACGCCCGCGGGGCGAATCCGGATCCCGGGGCCGGATCGTCGCCGCCGCCGAGCACGAGTTCGGCGAGAACGGCTACGACGGCGCCACGATCCGCGCGATCGCGGGCCGCGCGGAAGTGGACTCGGCACTGGTGCACCACTACTTCGGCACCAAGGCGGATCTGTTCGCGGAGGTCGTCGGCATCCCGCTGCGACCCGACGTGGACGTGCCGGCGATCGTGCAGGGGCCGCGCGACGAGGTCGGCGAGCGGGTGGTGCGCTACGTGCTGGAGGCGTTCGAGCGCCCCGAGGTGCGTCGCCGCGGGGTGACGATGATCCGCGTCGCGCTCGGATCCAAGGCGATGTCGCCCGTGCTGGTCGGCTTCCTCGCACGTGAGCTGATCGGCCGGATCACGGCGCTTCTCGAGGTGCCCGATGCCGCGCTGCGGGCCACGCTCGTCGCCTCTCAGATGGCCGGGCTGATCGTGACGCGGTACGTGGTGAGGCTGCAGCCGATCGCCGACGCCCCGATCGACGAGCTCGTCGCGCGCATCGGACCGACGATCCAGCGCTACCTGTTCGATTGACGCGCCCGGCCTTGTCTGGTCGTTGAGCGAGGACGCGCGCAGCGCGACCGAGACGCGGAGCGCCCTCAGGGACCGGCACCTCGCCAGGGCACTCCGTTTCGTCTCGCGAAGACCCGCGCTGGGCGAGCGTCAGCGAGTCGAAGTGTCGCTCAACGACCTCATGGCCCCTTGACCCCCGATCTGCGCGGATCCATAATTCATCACATGATGAATAACGCGGTGGTGATCGACGGGCTGCATGTGCGGCGCGGCCGGCACGACGTGTTCGACGGGCTCGCGCTGACCATTCCCCGCGGCGAGGTGACGGGGCTGCTCGGCCCGTCCGGCTGCGGCAAGACGACGCTCATGCGCGCGATCGTGGGCGTGCAGCGGATCCGCTCCGGGAAAGTCGAGGTGCTCGGGCTGCCCGCGGGATCCGCTGCCCTGCGCCACCGCGTCGCCTATGGCACCCAGGGCGCCGCCGTGTACTCCGACCTCACGGTGCGGCAGAATCTGCGCTACTTCGCCGCCGTTCTCGGGGTCGGCCACGCCGACGCCGACCGCGTCATGGAGCAGGTCGGGCTGACGCCGTATGCCGGGCAGCAGGTGTCGGCGCTCAGCGGCGGGCAGGCGAACCGGGTGTCGCTCGGGGTGGCGCTGCTGGGGTCGCCCGAGCTCGTGGTGCTCGACGAGCCGACCGTGGGCCTGGACCCCGTGCTGCGTTCGGAGCTGTGGGATCTGTTCCGCAGGATCGCCGAGGCCGGCACGACGATGGTCGTCTCGAGCCACGTGATGGACGAGGCGCTGCGCTGCGACCGGCTGCTGCTCATGCGCGAGGGGCGGATCGTGTCCGACACGACGCCGGCCGAGCTGCTGGCGGACACCGGCAAGACCGATCCGGAGCAGGCGTTCCTCGTGCTCATCGCCCGGGACGAGGCCGCGGAGAGCGGTGCGCAGCCGCATACCCGCCGGCAGCAGCGTGAGGCGGCGGCATCATGAATCCGCGCCGGCTGTTCGCGACGGCGGGCCGGGTGCTCACGCAGCTGCGGCACGACCCGCGCTCGATCGCACTCATGGTGATCGCGCCGAGCCTGCTGGTCGGGCTGTTCGCCTGGCTCTTCACGGACTCGAGCGGCGTGTTCGACAAGTTCGGCGGCGCGATCCTGGCGCTGTTCCCGTTCATCGTGATGTTCCTCGTGAGCTCGATCACGACCCTGCGCGAACGGCGGTCGGGGACGCTCGAGCGACTCATGACCACTCCGCTCGGCAAGGCCGACTTCGTGCTGGGATACGCGCTCGCGTTCGGGCTGATGGCGGTGCTGCAGGCCGTCGTCACGGTCGCATTCGCGGTGTACGTCTGCGGGCTCACTGTGGACGGGCCCCTCTGGCAGCTCGGTCTGGTCGCGGTCGTGGACGCCGTGCTGGGCACCTCGCTCGGACTGCTCGCGAGCGCGTTCGCACAGACCGAGTTCCAGGCGGTGCAGTTCATGCCGCTGCTGGTGTTCCCGCAGATCATCCTGGGCGGGCTGTTCATGCCGCGCGACAAGATGCCCGATGTGCTGTACGCCATCTCCGACTGGCTGCCGCTCAGCCACGCGATCGATGCGATCCAGGCGGTGACGGCGGGCACCGGTCACTGGGACTTGTGGCGTCCGGTGCTGATCGTGGCGTGCTTCGCCGTGGCGTTCCTCGTTCTCGCGCCGCTCACGCTGCGCCGGCGCACCTCCTAGTCGCGCGCGGGCTGGTCGCGCCCGGCCCGGTTCTTCGTGTGCCGGGTCGGCGCGGCCTGCCAGGGGTCCTCCGGCCAGGGGTGCTTCGGATAGCGCCCGCGCATCTCGGCGCGCACCTGGGCGTACGGGCCCGACCAGAACGACGCGAGATCGTCGGTGACGGCCAGCGGGCGCCCGGCGGGGGAGAGCAGGTGGAAGAGCACGGGGACGCGCCCTCCGGCCAGCCGCGGAGTCTCGGCCCAGCCGAAGCACTCCTGCAGCTTCACCGCGACCACCGGGCGGGCCGTCGCGTCGTCATGGGGCGGATACTCGATCCGGATCCGGGATCCGCTCGGCACTTCCAGACGCTCCGGCGCGAGCGTGTCGAACTCCGCGGCGGCGGGCCACGGCAGCAGCCGGCGCAGCGCCGGGGCGAGGCCGATCCGCGCCGTCGGTGTGCCCGATGCGAGAGCGTCGATCTCGGGGCCGAGCCAGTCGTCAAGCGCCGCGGTCAGTGCGTCGTCGGAGACGTCAGGCCATCCGGATCCGAGTGCGTGCCGCAACAGGGCCATCCGGCGGCGCAGCTGATCCGCGCCCTCGGACCAGGTGAAGACCTCGAGACCGTCTGCTCGCAGGGCGCGTCGCACCGCGTCATGGCCCTCCTGTGCGCTCGGCCGGATCGGCACGGATGAGCGCACGATCGCGCCCACCCGGCGCTCTCGCCGGGCGGCGACCTTGCCGCTCACGAACTGCGCCTCGACCTGGTCCGTGATCAGATGATCGGCGGCCCGCTCCACCTGCGTCTCTGTGATCGCGGCGGCGGCCCGGATCACGGCCCCTGATGCGCCCGCCACCCGCCCGGAGGCGCGCGCGACGTCGGCGACGGCGAGCCATTCCACGTCCGCGAGCGGCGGCCGTACGCCGGCACGGGTTCCGGAGGCCAGCAGGAACGTCGCTCCGTCCGCGGTGCGTTCGACCCGCCGCGCCACGCGCGCGGGGAACGCGAGGGCGATCACGAGTCCTGCCTCACCGACCCCGCCTTGGGCGGGCGGCTGCGGCGGCAGCGGCGACTGCGGTGACCGGGACGGGGGCGGGATGAAGCGCCGCAGCCGTTCGGCCTCCTGTGCCCAGCGGCGGGCGTCCGGTGCTCGGCCGTTCCGCAGGGCGACGATCGCGCCGGCGACGTCCGCATCGGGCACGCGCAGGTCCCCGCCGAGCAGGGCGACGACCTCTGCGGCCAGCCGGGCGCCCACGAGTCGGCTGCCCTCGATCAGGGCGCGGGCGAGGCGGGGGTCGACCGGGATCCGGGCCAGCACCCGTCCTTCGGCGGTCGCGCGGCCGTCGGCATCGGTCGCGCCGAGATCGTGCAGCACGCGCTGGGCCTCGGCGAGGGAGTCGGCGGGGAGTGGATCGATCAGCCGCAGCCCCGTGCCGCCCGGTGCGCCCCAGCAGGCCAGGAGCAGTGCGGCGTCGGCGAGGTCCGCGGTCGCGATCTCGGGCGCCGGCCGGGCCGGCGCTGCCGCGAAGGTGCGCTCGTCGAGGCAGCGGATGACCGTGCCAGGGCCCTGTCGTGTGGCGCGTCCTGCGCGCTGCACCGCGGAGGAGCGGGCGGCGGCGGCGGTCACCAGTCCGCTCATGCCGCGTGCCGTGTCGCGCTGCGGGAACCGGGACAGGCCGCTGTCGACCACGAGGCGCACGCCCGGCACGGTGAGCGACGACTCGGCAAGGGAGGTGGTGACGATGATGCGCGGCGGGTCGGATGCGCGGCGCCCGCGGATCACCGCATCCTGCTCCGCCGCCGGGATCCGCCCGTGCAGCTCGCGGACGTCGAACTCTCGGCCGTCGTCACGCAGGCGGCGTGCGATCTCGGCGACCTCGCGCGCCCCCGGTGCGAAGACCAGCACGTCGGCGGTGGGGTCCTCACGGATGAGGTCACCGGCGGCGGACGCCGCGGTCCGCGCCACGTGATCGAGGAATCCCCAGGTGACGCCCCTCTCATCCAGCCGGGGGACGGGGCTCGGCGCCCAGCGCTCGGTGAGCGGATGCGCCGGGACCGTGTGCTCGACGATCTGCGCCGGCACGGTGTCGCTTCCGAGCGCAGCGGCGATCCGCGCGGCGTCGAGCGTCGCCGACATCGCGACGAGGGTCAGGTCGTCACGCAGTTCGCGCACCTCGCCGAGCAGTCCGATCAGGAGGTCCGTCTCGAGGGCGCGTTCATGCACCTCGTCGATGACGACCGCATCCACGCCGTCGAGGCCGGGATCGTCGAGCATGCGACGCAGCAGCACGCCCGCGGTCACGAACTCGACGCGGGTGTCGCGGCTCACGGAGCGCTCACCGCGCACGGTGAAGCCGACCCGGGTGCCGAGTGGCGAGCCGTCGAGCTGCGCGAGCCGGCGCGCCGCCGCCCTGGCCGCGACGCGGCGCGGCTGGGTGACGATCACGCGGCCCGGAGCGCGGGAGGCAAGCAGAGGCGGGATCAGCGTGGTCTTGCCGGTTCCGGGCGGTGCGCTGATGACGAGAGCCGTGCCGGCGTCGAGCGCCGCGGTGACCTCGTCGAGGGCCGCGGCGAAGGACAGCCCCGTGCCGATCGAACCGAGGTCGAAGGGCGCAGAGGTCATCCGTCCAGTCTGCCGCGAAACGAGCACGGCGCCCGGACCCCGAAGGATCCGAGCGCCGTTCGTGGAGTGGCGTTACTCCGCGGTCTCGTCTTCCTTCGCCGCGCGCGTGGCGGGCGCGGTCGCCCTCACTGCGGCGCCGCCCGCGTGCGCGGCCGAGTGGTGCGTCTCGGACTGGGCGAGACCGGCACCGAAGCCGCGGCCCACGGCCTGGCCCTGGATGATGCCGGCGAGATCGAGCCCGGTCGCGGCGTGCACGCTGTCGAACACGCTGCGCAGCGCCTTGGCACTGTCGCCGCCGACGACGCTGGATGCGCCGTCGTCACCGGACCCGCCGATGATCGACACATTGCCGATCGTGGAGTAGCCCTTGGCGAACTCGGCCATGATCGACGGCAGCACCTCGAGCACGCGCTGCGAGAGGAACGCCTCCTGGTTGGACGCGATGGCCTTCGCCTCGGCCTCGACGGCGGCGGCCTTCGCCTCGCCCTCGGCGCGGATCGCGTCGGCTTCGGCGGTGGCGCGCACGCGGCGGGCCTCCGCCTGCGCATCGGCCTGCGCGCGCAGAGACGTGGCTTCACCGGTGGCCTTGGCGATCGCGGCGGCCGCCTCGCCGTCGGCGCGGGCCTTGTCGGACTGCGCCTGCTGCTCGGCGATGCGGGTGGACGCCTCGGCCTGCTTGATCTGCTCGATCGCGGCGGCCTCGGCGGCGCGCTCGCGCGTGTAGAGCTCGGCCTGGGCGCGGGTCTCCGCCTCGTAGCGCTGGGCGTCGGCGACGCGCTTGACGTCGGCGTCGAGCTGGGCCTGCTTGTTCTCGGCCTGCTGCTGCAGGACCGCCTGCTCGGCCTGCGCGCGGGCGAGCTGCTCCGCCTGCTCCGCCTCGGCGCGCGCCCGGCCGACTCCGGCGGCGGCATTGGCGGTGTTGGTGTCGAGAGCGGTCTGCTCGACGAGGTTCGCCTCCTGGTTGGAGATGAGCTTCTGATTGATCGCGCGGTCGGCGTTCGTCTGCGCGATCTCGGCGGCCTGTCGCTTCGCCTGGATCTCCGGCGCGCCGAGCGACTGGATGTAGCCGACCTTGTCGGTGATGCCCTTGATCTGGAACGAGTCGAGAATCAGGCCCTGCTCGGCGAGCTCCTGCGAGACGTCGGCGGCGATCTGATCGGAGAACTTCTTGCGCTCGCGCATGAGCTCGACGACCGAGAGGGTCGCGACGATGCCGCGGAGGGCGCCCTCGAGCTGCTCGGTGGTGAACTGCTCGATGGCCTTGTCCTGAGAAGCGAAGCGCTCGGCGGCGCGGCGCACGAACAGGGGGTCAGATCCGATCTTCACGATCGCGACGCCATCGACGTTCAGCGTGACGCTGTCGAGCGACTGCGCCTCGGCGTTCAGCAGCACCTGGCGCGAACGCAGGGAGATGATCTCGTGGCGCTGCGTGATCGGGTTGACCAGCGACTTGCCGTTCACGATGACGGTGACCGGCGACTCGGACATCTCGGAGCTCGTGGATCCGTCGGGCAGCAGGGTGGCGCGCTGCACCTTCTGCTTGCGGCCCGAGATCACCAGCGCCTCATCGGCGCGGGCGACCTTGATCCAGCTGCGCGCGAGCAGCAGCACGACGAGAAGGACGATGACGACGCCGACGATCGCGGCCCCGATGATGATGAGCAACCCGACGAGGGCGGCGGGGTCCATATGCACTCCTGTGTGTGTTCTCCGGTCGCCCGTCAGGAGGGCGTCAGGAACGACTATGCCAGAAGCTATGAAGCAGCCGTGAGCGACGCTGCATCCTGCAGCCATGCGCGCACGAGGAACTCTGGGGCGTCAGGATCAGCCCCCGCCGCTGGCGAACACACGCCCCCGCCGTGGCACTCTGGCGTACCGCCCCGATCTCAGGCCGCGAGCTCGTACCGTGCTCTGCCCCCGAGCCGCGGCGTGCGGAGGGGATCGACGTGCAGGGGTGGGATGAACCAGACCCGACTGCGCCTGCCCTTGCCCTCGATCCGGATCTCCCAGGCGTTGTCGTGTATGCGATGGTGGCAGCTCTCGCAGAGCAGGATCCCGTTCTCGAGGTTCGTAGGCCCGGCGTCGCGTCTCCACCAGCGGATGTGATGAGCGCGGGTCATCGACGGCGGCAGTCCGCACATCGCACAGCCGCCGTCGCGTTCGGCGAGGGCGAGGCGCTGCGCGGTGGTGAAGAACCGCAGCCGGCGTCCGTAGTCGAGGATCTCGCTGTCTGTACCGAGCACGCAGGGGATGACGCCGCCGCTGGCGGCGAGCTGCCGGGCGGCGCCGATGCTGAGCGGGAGGTCGGATCCGTCGATCGTGGCGTATCCGGTGCCGTCGGCGAGGTCCTTCAGGTCGACGCGCACCACCACGGTCCAGAGCTGGCGCATCGTTCTCGCAGCCGAGGGCGTGCGCGCAAAGCTCGCTGAGCGCCTCGGCGCGCAGCGCGGCGACGGAACGATGGTCGGCATCGGGTGCGTCCGGGTCGAGCTGGTTCTTCTGCGCGGCGAACAGCGCCGACACGTATCCGTTCACCGCAGCGACGATGGGGGCGCCGTGCGCGGCGTCGAAGTCGCCGTCGAGATGGATGTGCCCGTCGCACTCGTAGATGGAAGCGACTGGCGGTCGCGCTGATCCTGCTCTCGCGGGGCGACCCCGTCCGGATCCAGCCACGCCTCGGCGCGGGTCACCAGCCGACGCACGTCGTCGTGCGACAGGCCCGCCGCCTTGTCCACCAGCAGCCGCTCGGCCTCGGCGGTCCGCGCCGCGCCGATCTTCAGGCGTACCCGGTCGAGCAGAGCGATGATCACTGCGGCCGCCTGAGCGCTCAGCGCGCCTGAGGAGAGGGCTCGCTGAGCCGCCGGATACTTCGCCGGCACGGGCTCCCCGATCAGGTTGGTGCGCGGGGCCGTGGCCTCGCCGACCTTGACCAGCCGCGACGCGTCGCCGGCGGTAGCACCCGTCGTTGTGGCGATCAGCTGCGCGGCGTTGCGGAATCCTTGCTCCTTCGCGAGCGAGTCCGCTCCCAGTTCGGTGCGGGACTCGTGTGCCACGCAGGCGGCGACCTCGGCGATCATCGCTCCGGACCGGCGATGCAGGAGCCCGAGCGCCTCCGTCGCGGCCATCAGCTGCGTGCGGGAGAGCTCACCCGCGTCGCCGGCTCCGCCCCACACCTCATCGAGACGCTGCAGCGCCTCATGCAGGGGATGGAGATGTCCGGTCATGCCCCGATTCTACGCCGCACGTCCTCGACATTCAAACATATCTACGAAAGTTGTGGAGAACTTTCCTAGAATGACAACTGTGACGGAACGAAGGCGATCGACGGCGACTTTCATAGATCCGTCCGTATTCATCGTCGGCGCAGCTTCTCCGCCAGCGTCGTCAGCGTGCGCAGTTCCTCGTCGTCCAGGGTCGACATGCGCTCGGCGATCGAACGGCCGTGCGCGGTGGCCAGCTGGCGGAAGGCGCGCCTTCCCGTCTCGGTCGCGTGCACGAGGGATCCGCGTCCGTCCTCCGGATCCGGGCACTTCTCGAGCAGTCCGCGGGCGACCATCCGATCGACGAGTCGCGAGACACTGGGCTGGCTGATCAGCATGTTCGCCGTGACCTCGCGCAGGCGTGCCGTGTGCGACGCGCAGCGGGTGACGGTGAGCAGCACGTCGTATTCGGCCGCCGAGAGCTCGGCGCCCTCGAAGTCGGTCGACATCTCGGTGAAGATCTCGTGCTGGGCGCGGAAGAGGGTCTCCCACGCGGCCAGGGCCAGCTTCCGGTCGCTCATCGCCTCAGGATATCCGCCGGCGGGGACGTCGGGCGCGAGCGCAGTAAAGGCCGGTCGGAGAGGCTTCCGACCGGCCTTTGTCCCTTGCACCAAGAGTGTCCTGCAATCACATGCGATGAGAGCCACAGCAAACTTTCACCGTGCGATCAATCTATAACGGCGGGGTAACGAATGCAACGGTTTGGTCACGGTCTGGGTGGATTCATAAGAACGGATTCGATGTATTCGGCCTTGCTGGCGGATGCTCCCCGGCGCTCACATGACGAGGAGTGTCGCCACGAGGACTTCGACTGCCGATCGAACCCGCATCGTTCGTCCGGCGTCCGGGTCGAAGTCGCCCATGAAGACGTTTCCGAGCGCAGCGGAAAGCGTCCCATCGGCCACGGACGCGCGGCGGTCGGGCCCGGCATCTGGAAACTCCTCCGCAGCGAGGTCCGAAAGTTGCTGACGAGTCCGCGCATACGCTTCGGAGAGGATCTCAGCGATTGCTGGTTGCTTCCGTGACAGCTCGACGAAGCCGAGGACGATAGCGTTCTCCGCGTCGGATCTTGTGAATTCTTCGCCGAATAGGAAGTCAAGGGCGCCGCGAAAAGTCGCGACTGTTCGCGGGAGGATCGTGGGCTGCCCGTCCTCGTCGCTGAACACATGCCTCGCGGTCTCTGCGAGCAGCTGGTCTCGGTTGCCGACGAAATGGCGTACGTGCCCTCGAGACATCCCGGCGGCCTCCGCGATGCGGTCCAGCGAAGCGCCGGCAACGCCGTGCTGTGCCAGTGCCTGCATCGTCGCTTCGATGATCTGGTCGCGGCGCTCGGCGGCGACGGTCGGACGTGCCATGCGGGTCCTTTCGCCTTCGGGAGATCGACCTTCGCAGAATATCCCTATGATTCCGATGTTTCTAGTCTAGTCGGACTTGACTAAGTTAGATTTCGCTCATATCGTCACTCTCACAGCCCGCGCATCGCTCCGGACGACCCACCCGAAGGCTGCATGCCGACGTCCGCAACCGCTTCGTCCCGAAGGAGAGACATGGTTCGTTTCACTCGCATCGCACCGGCACCGGTGAGCCCGCTCGCTCGACCGGAGCAGGTGAGCATGCGTGATGGCGTTCGGCTCGCGACCGATGTGTACGTCCCAGGCGGCGACGCGGTGCCGGGTGATGCGATCCTGATCCGTCTGCCTTACGACAAGAGCGGTGACTACGCGTTCATCCACCTCGTGGCCGAGTACTTCATGGCGCACGGCTACCGTGTCGTCGCACAGGATGTCCGGGGCAAGTTCCGTTCCGAAGGTGAGGCGCTGCTGTTCGTCAACGAGGTGCGTGACGGGGAGGACACTCTCGACTGGATCGTGCGTCAGCCGTGGTCCAATGGTCGTGTTGCGATGTGGGGTGACAGCTACTACGGCTACACCCAGTGGGCGGCAGCCGCGAGCGGTCACCCGGCACTCAAGGCCATCGCGCCCCGAGTGACGGGCACGCTGCTCGGCGAGCCGGTGCGCCGACGAGCCGACGAACGCGCCGGTGGTGTGGAGTGGGCCGTGACGTACCTGTATCCCGTGAGCCATTTCCACGGGAACGACACGTATCTGTGGGAGCCTGACTGGAGTCGGCGTGAATTCGCGACGCAGGTCGAGCAGTTCCTCACAGAGGTGGGCGAGCGCTCGATCTCGTATGACCAGTGGTATCCCCGGCCCGTGCTCCTGCCACGCTTCCCCCAGGGCACCCCGTTCGCCGCACGTTCCGTTCCGGTTCTGCACACGATCGGCTGGTGGGACAACTGTGCGCCGTTGAGCTGGGCCGACGTCGCCGAGGTCGAGAAGCACCCGGCCTGGGCCGCACACCACCATCTCCGGATCGAGTCCATCGACCATGAGGGACACGAGCTGCTCGAGCCCGACAGCGATCGAGTCTCGGAGCGCAGCGAGGATCAGGTGCGTGCACTGCTGCCGCGCACGCTGGATCCCGCCCTGGCGTTCTTCGAGATCTACGTACGCGGCAATGGGGACATCGCTTCGATCCCACGAGTGAGCTGGAACCTTGCCGGAACACACGAGCAACGAGTCAGCGACACCTGGCCGCCGCAAGGCGTCCGCGAAACCGCGCTGGTCGCCATCGCAGACGGCACTCTGCGGATCGCGGCGAACGTGGACGAGCCGCCGAGCACCAAGACGTGGATCCACGACCCCGCCGACCTGGTGCCGTCCAGCGCGGAAGACGCGTTCTCGTTCTTGCGGGAGCTGCCCGACGAGGCACCGATCGGTGACCGTGACGACGTGATCGTCTTCACATCAGACCCCGTCACGCAAGACGTCGACCTTGTCGGGCCGGTCACGGCTCGGGCCCGGGTGTCTTCGGATGGTCCCGTCATGGATCTGTTCCTCCGGCTCCTGGACCTCCGGCCCGACGGCTCTGCCCTGCGGATCGCGCGGGGGCAGCGGCAGCTGCAGCAGGCCTACGACCCAGGGGATCTCGAGATCGACCTGGGACAGGCTGGCTACCGACTCCGCGCCGGGCATCGCCTCCGGCTGCACGTATCCAGCAGCGACTACCCGGAGTTCATCCCCCAGACCGGCACCGGAGGCGACCCGTGGCAGGGCGGCGCGACCGCGCGCAACCTGCAGACGGTCTTCCTCGGTGGGCCTGACGGCCTTCGCCTCACCGTCTCGATCCTGCAAGGAGAGCTCGCATGACCCCGAACCCCGAGCACCCGCCACAGACGACCGAGCGTGACCCCCTGCGGGAACCGCTGCTGGAGTTCGCCTTCGAGATCCGCGTCGACGTCGCGGCCGACCTGCACGTGGGCCGCGGCGCGAACGAGCGGCTCGCTTTCACGCCGATCACCGGGGGCACCGTGGACGGCCCGCTGCTGCGCGGCGAGGTCCTCGCCGGCGGCGGAGACTGGTCCGTCCAGCGCGACGATACGTTCCAGCTCGAGGCGCGGTATCTTCTCCGCACCGACGACGGCGCGACAATCGACATCCTGAACCGCGGCTACTACCGGGAGACCGAGAACCCAGACAGCCCGTACTTCCGCACCGCGCCCGTGTTCCAGACCGACGCTCCCGCACATCGCTGGCTCGCCGAGCACCAGTTCCTCGGCCTCGCTCGGGACGAAGACCAGCAGATCCGCATCAGGGTCTTCGTCGTCCGCTGACTCCCCTCTGCCCGAACACTGCAAACACCACCCTGCGCAGCGAAGCGCAACCCGCGGGCGGCCGATGACGACCGCCCGAAGACCCGAGAGGCCCCGAACCATGCAGCGCACCCCATCCGCACGTAGCGTGCGGCTCGCCACGGCAGTCATGATGACCGCCGCCACCTTGCTCGTCATCACCGCTTGCGCGCCGCGAACGGCGAATGGCGATTCGAGCACTCCGCCTGTCGGCGCGGACACGCTCGTCTCGTCCCTTCCCGCAGCGACGAAATCCGTGAACAAGGTGACGTGGGCCGTCGTTGAGGGCGAGCCTGCGACGCTCGACCCCGCATCGTCGGCGAATGTGATCACCCCGAACCTCTGCGACAACCTGCTGAAGCTCAACCCTGACTTCTCGATCTCCGCCGGGGTCGCTGAGAAGGCCGATTGGGCAGATCCCGTCACCTTCGAGATCAAGGTCCGCTCCGGCGTCACCTTCTGGGACGGCACCCCGGTGACCGCCGCCGATGTGGCCTACAGTCTCGAACGAAACCGCAACCCGAAGTCGCAGTGGTATGCGTCCTTCGCACTGATCCAGAACATCGAAGTCGCCGGTGACGACACCGTGCGCGTGCACTTCAGCGCTCCCGACACGACGTTCCGTGACGCGCTCAGCGGTGCTGGCGGCGCTGTCATGAGCAAGGCTTTCGGTGACAAGGCAGGGGACGCGCTCGGCACCTCCGGCACCGGCCTGATGTGCAGTGGCCCGTACGAGCTCGGCACCTGGAAACCCGGCTCCGAGATCGACGTGATCGCGAACACGCACTATTGGGACGGTGCAGCGAAAACGAAGAACATCTCGTTCGTGTTCGTCACCGACGGCTCCACCCTGACCACCGCGCTCACCGGCGGCGAGATCGATGGTGCGTTCAACGTCCCGCCGGGATCGCGCGACGCGCTCAGCGGAAAGGGCGCTGGCCGCCTCGTTGTCGGACCTTCGACCGCGTCGTACAGTTTCGGGCCCGCCTCGTCCACCAGCGCCGCGGCCAACCCGAAGATCCGGCAGGCTCTCAGCCTCGCGATCGACCGGAAGGACTACATCCACACCGTCGTCCAGGGCTACGGCTACCCCCAGAAGACGATCGTGCCCCCTTTCGTCTGGGCCAACATGGACGCGAAAGATATCTACCAGAAGGCCTACGACGCGCTCCCGGAGCAGAAGGTGGACATCGCCGCGGCCAAGAAGCTCGTAGCCTCCAGCGGCGTCGACACCTCCAAGCCGCTCGTGCTGGCGATCCCGGCGGGATCGAAGGAGCTGTCACAGACGGCCGCGATCATCCAGTCGGCGGCCAAGCAGATCGGCCTGACCGTGACCATCGACGAGCGTCAGCCCGCCGACTTCGGAGCGCTGTTCTTCGACGCCTCTACAAGGGCAGGGGTCGACTTCGTCGCAACCACGGGCTACTTGGAGACTCCTGGCGTGCTCGGCTATCCGCAGTTGTTCATGCTCCCCGCGGAAATGGGTGGCGTGTTCAACTGGACGGATTACTCCAACCCCACCGTGACCTCCAATCTGCAGGCGGCGCGCACGGCGACCGATCCGAAGACCGCGGCCGAGGCTTTTGTCAAAGCGCAGGAGGCATTCGCCCCGGACCAGCTCCAGATCACCCTTGCCGGGGCCTACCAGCTCACGTACCTGTCGTCCAAGCTCACCGGGGTCGTCACGTCCGTAGCGATGTACAGCTCTCCGTGGGCGCTGAAGCTCGGCGCGAAGTAGTCCGGGCCCGGCCGGCTGAACGAAAGGCGATGACATGATCGGATCCGTGCTCCGGAAGCTGGGCGGGCTGGCGCTCACCCTGTTCCTCGCGAGCGTCGTGATCTTCGCCGCCCTCCTGGCGACCCCCGGCGATCCCGTCGCGGCGATCGCCGGGGGGGCTCGGCCGACACCGGAATTGATCGCCCAAATCCGGGAGCAATACCGGCTCGACGATCCGGCGTGGCTGCGATATGTGCACTGGCTGGGCGGCGTGCTCACCGGCGACTTCGGACACTCCTTCGTGTACAAGACCGATGTCGCGACGCTGGTGGCCTCCCGGTTCGGGATCACCCTGCAACTCGTCTTGCTGACCACGTTGTTCATCGTTGTCCTCGGCATGGGCAGCGGCATCCTCGCCGCTGTGCGCGGCCGTGGCACCGACGCGGTCGTGTCTGTGCTGACGTCGCTGGGGATGGCGCTGCCGACCTTCGTCGTGGCTATCCTGCTGATCTGGGTGTTCGCCACGTCGCTCGGCTGGTTGCCCAGTTTCGGTGCGGGCTCCGAGGGTCTGGACCGTCTAGCGCACCTGCTGCTGCCAGCATTGTCCCTGGCTGTCATGTTCATCGCGTATGTGAGTCGGGTCACACGTGGGGCACTGGTCGCGCAGATGCACTCCGAGCATGTCGAGACCGCGACGGTGCGCGGCATCCCGCGTGGGCGTGTCTTCCGGATCCATGTCTTCCGGAACGCGTCACCGCAGATCCTGGCGATCTCCGGAACCACCATCGCAGGGTTGTTCGCGGCCTCGGCCATCGCCGAGCAGGCGTTCGGGCTCGGCGGGATCGGCTCGCTGCTCACCGAAGCCGCCGCCCGTAAAGACCTGCCCGTCGTGCAGATCGTCTCGCTCCTGCTCGTGACCGTGTTCGTTGTCCTCAACGCCATCGCGGATCTGCTCAGCGCCGCCATCGATCCCGACTCGGTCGGAACCAGGAGGTCAGCATGAGCGTCGGACAACTCACCCGCGGGCGCGTTCCCGCGACGGCGCGCCGTACCGCCCGTCGCAATCCCCTCGCCATCGCCGCGCTCGTCGTCTTCGGAGTCATCGTGATCGGCGCCGTGGCAGGCCCCTGGATCGCCCCCTACCCGCCGGACATGCTCCATGCGGGACCGATCGACGGACCCACAACCGCGGCAAACCTGTTCGGCACCGACGATCTCGGCCGGGACATCTTCTCCCGGGTTCTGGTCGGGGCGGCGCCCAGCCTTTTCGGCCCTGTCGTCGTGGTCCTGCTGTCGACGGTTCTTGGCGTGACGCTCTCGATCACGGCCGCATGGTTCGGTGGTGTTGTCCGCGGCGCGGTCGCCCGGCTCGTCGATGTGATCTTCGCGATTCCGGGGCTCGTCCTCGCGGTGCTCGCGGTGGCGATGTTCGGCAAGGGCCAGTTCGCCCCGATTCTCGCACTCTCGGTCGCGTACATACCCGTCGTCGCTCGTCTCACTCAAACTGCCGCGTCCCGGGAACTGGCTCTGCCATATATCGCCGCACTGAGAATCCAGGGCGTGTCCAATGCCGCGATCTGTTTTCGACACCTGGTCCCCGCCCTGATACCCGTGATCGCAGCGCAGGCCACGGTCGGATTCGGCTATGCCATGCTCGACCTCGCTGCGATCTCGTTTCTCGGCCTCGGCGCACAGCCACCCTCGGCCGACTGGGGGGCCATGATCGCCGGTGGTCAACCCGGGCTGCTGCAAGGTGCCCCTGAACAGTCCGTGTTCCCGGCGGCGCTGATCGTCGTCACGGTCCTGGCCGTCGGGGTGCTCGGCGCCCGGGCCACCATCTGGGCAGAGGAGAAGGAACGATGACCGCTGCTGTCCTGGAGCTCCAGGGGCTTGGTGTAGCCATGCCCGGCCCAGATGGCCTGCAACCGCTCGTGCGTAACTGCACGCTCTCCGTCGCAGCTGGTGAAGCGGTCGGACTCGTCGGCGAGTCCGGTTCCGGGAAGTCGCTGAGCGTGCGCGCCATCGCGGGCCTGCTTCCCGAGAGGTTCGTCACCACCGGCACCATCAGCGTGGAAGGACAGGACCTCGCCGGACTGGGCGCGCGGGACCTTCGGGAGCTCCGCGCCCGGCGTATCGGCATGGTGTTCCAGACGCCTCGCGCACATCTGAACCCGTTGCGCACGATCGGCGACTTCCTCACCGAGGCGCTTGTGACCGTCGCCGGGGTGCGCCGCGATGACGCGGAACGTCGCGCGGTCGAACTGCTCGATGAGGTCGGTGTGACCTCACCAGAGCGTCGGCTCCGGCAACATCCCGGGGAACTGTCCGGGGGATTGTTGCAGCGCGTCATGATCGCAGCCACCCTCGCCATGGATCCTGTGCTCTTGCTTGCAGACGAGATCACCACTGCGCTGGATGTCACCACTCAAGAGGAAGTGATGGCGGTCATCGGCGATCTGCGTCGCCATCGTGACCTCGCCCTGCTCTTCATCACGCACGATCTCGCCTTGGCTTCCGCGGTGTGCGACCGGATCGTCGTGATGAACGAAGGCACGACAATCGAGACGCTGCATGCCGCGACAATGCGCGCCGATGCACGAGAGGACTACACCCGTACCCTCCTGTCGGCCTCATTGGACGACGCACGGCCCGCGGAGACGGACAGCGACGCGGCTCCGCTCCTCGTCGTGGACGGTCTCGGGAAGTCCTATCAGGTGCGGACCGCGCGCGGTCGCGGACACGAGACCCTGCAGGCTGTCGATGATGTGAGTCTGTCACTCGCCCCCGGAGCGTCCCTGGGCATCGTCGGAGAATCCGGTTCCGGCAAATCCACCACCGCTCGCATTATCTGCGGCCTCGAGGCGGCGGATGCTGGTTCCGTCGAGGTCGAGGGGCGAGACTGGAGCGCCCCTGCTCGCAGTGCAGCCGAGCGGCGTGCTCGCGCCCAGGTCGTGCAGATGGTCTTCCAAGATCCGTATCAATCGCTCGACCGCCGGCAAAGCATACGGCAAGCGCTCACGGAGACCCTGCGCGTGCACCGCCCCGGTGATGATGACGCTGCGATCCGGCGGCGCATCGCGGAACTGATGTCAGCGGTGCGGCTGGACGAGGCGCTCCTCGATTCCCGTCCCCGCTCGCTCTCCGGGGGCCAGCGGCAGCGCGTCGCCATTGCTCGCGCACTCGCTGCGGAGCCACGAATCCTCGTCCTGGACGAAGCCGTCTCGGCACTGGACCGGACAACCCAGGTGGAGATCCTCACGCTCCTCGAACGCATCCGGCTCACAACGGGCGTCGCCCTGCTGATGATCACTCATGACCTCACCGTCATCCGCCGGTTGTGCGACGAGGTCATCGTCATGCGCGATGGCCGTGTCGTGGAGCGCGGGCCGGTCGATGATGTGCTCGACGATCCACGGGCCGAGTACACGCGGGTCCTCCTCGACTCGATCCCGAGGGAAGGGTGGAAGCCCCGCCGCCGGATTACCGCCCGCACCGCGGCCCTTCCTGTTCACAGTCCTTCCCGTACCCGCCCATGGCGGCGGTGATCCGATCGGAGACATTGATGGAACCTGCTCTCGAGTACTGTTTCGATCTGCGTGTGGCGGTCGACTCGCCGCGGCGCATCGGCAGCCAGACCGCGGGAGAGTTGCATTTCACCCCGATCACGGGCGGCACGGCAGTGGGGCCCCGATTGCTGGGCCGCGTTCTCCCCGGCGGTGGCGACTGGTGGGTCGATGGAGGTGAGACTGTTCGGCTCGACGCCCGCTACCTGCTGCAGATCGACGACGACGTCGTCGATGTCGTCAATCGCGGCTATTGGCGAGCGAGTCCTGCCGCGATCGCCAGCCTCGAAGCGGGCGAGCGACCAGCCGAGGAAGAGCTCTACTACCGCACGGCATTCACGTTCCAAACCGATGCACCAGGCTTGCGATGGCTGGCCGAATCGCAATTCATCGGATACGCGACCGGGACACCCGACCAGGTGCACATCCGGGTGTTCCGTGTCGTCTGAGCGCCTGTCCCGCCGACCACCGAACTGCCCGCTGACCGCTTGAATTTGAAGGAGACCCCATGACTGTACCCATCACCGCCGATGTCTGCATCGTGTCCGGTCGCGTCTTCGACGGGCGGATCCGCACGGCCGACACGGCTGTCGCCATCGCAGGCGCCAGGATCCTCGCCGTCGGCGACGACGATGCAATTCGCGCCCTCGCCACCGCTGACACACGCATCATCGACGCCAGCGGCGCGCTGATCCTGCCCGGCTTCATCGACGCCCATGCTCACGCGGCGTTCGCCGGTGTGGAGCGGCTCAGCTGCGACCTCACCGCTGCACGCACCGCTGAGGAGACACTCGCCCTGATCGCCGAGGCCGCGGCGGCGACGGATGCGGAGTGGGTGACCGGCGGGGGCTGGAGCCACGAGCTGTTCCCCGAGCCCACACGGGAGATGCTGGACGCGATCATCCCGGGCCGTCCGGTCGCGCTCAGCGACGCCGGGCACCACACGCTCTGGGTGAACTCCCTCGCCCTGGAACGCGCAGGCGTGGACCGGGACACTCCGGAGCCCGCGAACGGACACATCTACCGTGACACGGACGGCAATCCGACCGGATACCTGAACGAGACCGCCGCCGAACTGGTCGGCCGGGTGGTCCCGCCCGCCACCGATGCCGAAATCATCGCCGGGCTGCGCAACGCGCAAGAGCACCTGTGGAGTCTCGGGGTGACGGGCTGGCATGAAGCGATCCTCGGCGAGTACAACGGCAAAGCCGACTGCACGAACGCCTACCGCGCCACCATCGCAGACGGATCCCTGCGCAGCCGCGTCTCCGGAGCGCTCTGGGTCCCGCCAGGACTCACCGTCGAAGACGTGCCCGCTCTGGTGGCGCGCTTCGTCGCGCAGCGCGCCGAGAACGCGCAGGCCGGATTCGTCACCTCCACCGCCAAGGCGATGGTCGACGGGGTGCCGCACGGCGGAACAGCAGCGCTTCTGGAACCATACTGCCCGCACGCCGGCCCGATCGGCACAGGTGAGCTGCACATCTCCGCGGAAGCGCTCGAGGCGCTCGTCATCGCCCTGGACGCCGAAGGATTTGCCATGCATCTGCACATCATGGGAGACCGCGGTGTCCGGGTTGCCCTCGACGCCGTCGAACAAGCACGGCGCACCAACGGCCCCGGCCCACGGCACCACTTCGCGCACCTGTCGATGGTGCACCCCGACGACGCCCGCCGGTTCGGACCACTCGGCGTCACGGCCAACGTACAAGCGCTGTGGGCGTCCGAGGACACCGCGGTCGTGCCGATGATCGGAGAGGAGCGCATGCGCGCCGGCTACCCGTTCCGCGCGCTGCTCGACAGCGGTGCGGACCTGGCGATGGGATCGGATTGGCCGGTTTCGCCCGCCGAACCCTGGCTCGCGATCCACGTCGCGGTGAACCGCTCCTTGCCCGGCCCCGCCGGCCCTTCCGCGCCCCTGGATGCTGGGCAAGCCCTGACACTGACGGAAGCGCTTGCCGCCTACACCAGCGGATCCGCCGACCTCGTCCTCGGCGGAGGCGGTCGCATCCGGGTCGGCGCGCGAGCAGACGTCGTCGTCGCCACAGCCGACCCCTTCGAGCTGCCTGCCGCAGCGCTGATCGGAGTCGGCACCGCCGTCACGATCGTGGCGGGCGAGATCGTACACACGGCGCCCGCACCATCCCCCAACGTCGAAACCGCAAACCTCGAAGAGGGACAGCTATGAGGATCATCATCGCCGGTGCCGGCATCGGCGGACTCGCCGCCGCGCTCAGCCTGGAGGCCGCCGGCTTCCGCGATATCGTCGTCGCCGAACGCAGCCCTGAACTGCTCCCGCTCGGCGTGGGCCTGAACCTGCTACCGCACGCCGTACGCGAACTCACCGAGCTTGGGGTCGCGGACCGCGTCGCCGAACTCGGCGTCCAGCCCGGCACCCTGTCCTACTACAACCGACAGGGGCAGCTCATCTGGAGCGAACCGCGCGGACGCGACGCAGGCTACGCGTGGCCACAGCTGTCCGTGCACCGGGGACGCCTGCAGTTACTGCTGCGCGACCTCGTGACCGAGCGACTCGGTGACGTGATCCGCCTCGGCCATCGGCTCGTCAACGTCGACGGAACGGAAGACGGCTCGACCGGCGCAACCGCGCGCTTCGCGCTCCCCGACGGTGCAGAGACCGAGCTGGCGGGCGACATCATCATCGGAGCCGACGGGATCCGTTCCGCGCTGCGCGCCCAGTTCGCCCCTGGCGAGGGCGACCCCGTCTGGAGCGGACTCACCCTCTGGCGCGGAACCGCGCTGATGGATCCGTTCCTGGACGGACGAAGCATGGTCATGGTGGGCGACGGAGAACAGAAGTTCGTCGCCTACCCCCTCGCCGGGCCCTTCGAAGACGGGCGCGTTCGAGTCAACTTCATCGCCGAGCAGCGCGGCACCGGCGTCGCAGACGCCGATTGGAACCGCTCGGTCGAGCGCGAACCGATCGCTCGACTCTTCGACGGCTGGACATACGACTGGCTGGACATCCCCGCGATCATCGAAAACGCCGAAGAACTGCTCGAGTACCCGATGGTTGACCGGGACCCGCTGCCCGGCTGGGTCCACGGGCGCGCCGTCCTTCTCGGCGATGCCGCCCACGCCATGTACCCCAACGGTTCCAACGGCGGATCTCAAGCGATCCTGGACGCACGCACCCTCGCGTACCAGCTCGCGACCACGACAGACATCGATGCCGCCCTCTCCGCCTACGACGCCGACCGTCGGCCCGCGACGGCCGCATTGCTGGAGCTCACCAGGCAGACTGGGCCAGAGCGCGTCATGCAGATCGCCCGGGAACGCGCACCCGAGGGATTCGCTGACGTGCACGATGTGATCAGTGAGGACGAACTCCAACAAGTAGCGCTTGAATACAAGCGCGCCGCCGGATTCGACCCGTCACGCCTGAACGCCCGCAGCACGCTCTCCGTCCCCTCCGCACGTGGTTGACCCGCTCACTCTGACGCCCGTCTGCGAGGTGATCGTCGAGCTCGGGGAACCACTCGAGCTCGGCGCCACCCGCGACGGGAACAGGAGAATCACACCCATCCTTGGCGGCAAGCTACGCACCGTGGCGGGAGCCCCGTTCGGCGGACAGCTGTCTGATGGTGTGAGAACCGCCGAACTCCGAGCGGTGATACTGCCAGGCGGCTCGGATCACCAGTTGATCCGACCCGACGGCGCGATCGAGATCGACGCACGATACGCGGCACAGACCGAAGATGGCTTCATCGTGGGCATCCACGCGGTCGGGATCCGCCGACTCTCCAGCGACGGGACCTATTTCCGCGTCGCTGCACGGTTCGAGACCGCGTCGCCCACCCTGGCCTACCTGCAGGACTCGCTCTTCATCGCAGACGGCATACGCGAGCGCTCAGTTGTTCGCCACGTGGTCTATCGAGTCGACTGAACCGATATCTCAACGAGTCAAAGCTCAGCGGTGTACTGACGGTCACTGTTTATCGGTTTCCGGCGGGCCTAGCGTCGATGCCATCAGCACCGTGAATCTCACTTTGAACAACGGCGTCGTGATGCCGGTCCTCGGCTTCGGCGTCTTCCAGACCCCGCCGCCCGAGACGAAAGAAGCCGTCGCCGCGGCCCTTGCGACCGGGTACCGGCTGATCGACACCGCGGCTGCGTATGCGAACGAGCGCGGCGTCGGCGACGCGATCCGCGAGTCCGGTCTCGCCCGGGACGAGGTCTTCATCGAGACGAAGATCTGGATCAGCGACTACGGATTCGACCAGACGCTGCACGCGTTCGACAAGAGCGCTCGCAAGCTCGGCGTCGACCAGATCGACCTGCTGCTCCTGCACCAGGCCCTGCCGGGCGAGTTCGACAAGACCCTCGGCGCCTACCGTGCGCTGGAGCAGCTGTACAACGACGGGAAAGTGCGCGCGATCGGGATAAGCAACTTCATGCCGAACCACCTGAACGCCCTCCTCACGGAGACCGAGGTGGTTGACCAGGGGAGGGCGTCCAGGTCGCCCTCCCCGGTCGGCGAGACGGAGTATGAACAATCAGAGCGAGGTGCGCGAGTTCCACACGACCCGGCGCGCCAGACTGACCCCGGAGCAGGCGGGGATCATCGGCGGAGGCCGCCGCCGCGTGACAGGCCTGCGTCGCGGGGAGGTCGCGATGCTCGCCGGGATGAGTGTGGACGACTACCGACTGGGAGCATCTCGTCACAGGTGCGCACGCGGTCGGCGCAGCCGCACAGAAACTGACGCCGCTCGGGAAGCAGCTCGAGCTCTTCGACGGCGACCATGTCGTTGCTCCCGGCATCGATGCCCGCTGGGCCGCCGGGCACACGCCAGGTACCACGGTCTTCGTGCTCTCGTCCGGTTCCGAGCGGGCGGTGCTGCTCGGCGACGTGGTCCATTCGCCGATGCAATTCGGCGAACCCGACTGGACCGTCGTCTGGGACGTCGACCCTCAGTCGCCATCTGACTGCATGGCTGACTGTCTTGCGTGCCAGGGCATCTCGTTGTCAGGGCAGGCCACGTAGACGGATCGCGGATGCAGGAGAAGTCCGCGTCGGGTTCCGCCATGGAGATGGCTCTGACGACACGCCCGCACCTATGCCAAGGCCTCCGCGAACGACTTCTGGTCCGCAGAATGACCGGTTCGACCAGATCCCGCGTCCCGTCACCGTCTCTGGCTGCGGTTGATCACTCGACGGGTGATGCCGATGGTCACGGTGCCGACGAAGAGGACGATGCCGACGATGGCAAGCCACAGGAGCCCCTTGAACGCGAACCCGACGATCGCGACGATCGCCCAGATCACGGCGAGGAGGATGATGACGGTCATATGCTCTGCCTCATTTCCAGGAGAGGACAGGCGAACGGATCGTGCTCTCCGAGGCCCACCCGGTTGATGTAACGCAGGACGATCCCGTAGGAGGCCCAGAGTCCCGTCTGCACGTACGGGACGTCGTGGCCGCGGCAGTACGCGGCGATGATCGGCGCGGCATGCTTCAGATAGGGCCGAGCCATCGAGGGAAACAGGTGGTGCTCGATCTGATAGTTCAGCCCGCCCATCGCGACATCGACGAACCAGTTCCCGCGGATATCCCGACTCATCATCACCTGACGACGGAGGAAGTCGAGACGCATGCCATGCGGCACGAGCGGCATGCCCTTGTGGTTCGGGGCGAAGGAGACGCCCATGTAGAACCCGAACACTCCGAGCTGCACGGCGAGGAACACGGCGCCCTTGTCCGGAGAGAGCACGAGGAAGACGAGCGTGAGGTATCCCAGGATCCGGATCAACAGAAGGGCGATCTCGACCGGGCGCCGCGCGAGCGGTTCCCGATGGAAGACGCGGTACACGCTCGAGGCGTGCAAGGACACCCCTTCGAGCAGCAGGACGGGGTAGAAGAAGACGCCCTGGTGGGAGATGACCCAGCGCGCGAACGGCGGCCGCTCCCTCGCGGCCTGTTCCGGGGTGAAGGCGATCACGGGAAGATCGATGTCGGGGTCGGATCCGATCATGTTCGGGTTGGCGTGGTGCCGGGTGTGCTTGTGCTGCCACCATCCGTAGCTCATTCCGACGAACAGGTCTCCGAGGATGAGGCTGACCCAGTCGTTCCAGCGACCGGAGCGGAAGATCTGGCGATGCGCGGCATCGTGCCCGAGGAAGGCGATCTGCGTGAAGAGGACGGCGAAGAGCACTCCGGTGAACATCTGCCACCAGGTGTCGCCGATCACGATGAACAGCACGACTGCCGCGGCGACCACCACGGGCACGCAGACCAGCTTCGTCCAGTAGTAGCCGTATCTGCGGCGCATCAGCCCCGCGGACTTCACCATTCGCGCCAGATCGGTGTAGTCGCTGTTGCCGGCCTGGTGCACCGGGCCCAAGCTCGATGCAGGGCGACCGGCGTTCCGGACTGTCATGATCCCGCTCCTCTCGGCGTCGCGCCGGGGTCTCGAGCGGATCTGCTTCCTAGGCTACTCCTGTTTGCGCGCGGCGGGTCGGCGAGAGCTCACACGCTCGTCCTCGTGCGATGCCGTCAGGGCCGAGATCGGGAGGGAACGGTTCGTGATCGCCTCCGCGAGGGCGTGGAGCGAAAGGTTCCGATCGCGGGCGTAGCGTCGCAGCAGTGTGAAGGACTCGTCCATGGACGTGCCGTTGACCTGGGCGACCGCCCCCTTGGCCTGCTCGATGAGGACCCGGCTGTCGAGAGCCCTCTGCAGCTGTTCAGCGATGAGCTGCGCGTGCGCGGAGATGCGTTGCTGCAGGATGCTGATGGTGGCGACATCCGCGAGCGCTTGGGCCGCGCTCGCGTCACGGGCGCTCAACGCGCCGACCGACGTGCCGAAGAGGTTCATCGTCCCGATCGTGTCTCCGCGCAGCCGCAGGGGGATCGCGTGCACGGAACGGAAGCCGCGCCGTAGCGCCTCCTCCTGGAACGCAGGCCAACGGGCGGCCGCGGCGACATCGGGCACCGAGACCTGCTCGCCCGTCGCGAAACAGTCCAGACACGGGCCGGCTCCGGCGGCGAGCTGCAGGACCTCGACGAGTTCGGCGCTCTCCGTGGTCGAGGCGACCACCTGGAGCTCCCCGTCGGCATCGAGGAGCAGGAGCCCGCCCGCCTGCACGTTCACGATCTCCGTGCACTCGCTGACGAGCGTGTGGAGCAGGTCGACGACGTCGTAGTCATCGGTGAGCGAGTCGGCGACCATCACGAAGGCGGCGTTGAGACGGTGCTCTCTGGATGCGCTGGTCATGTGCCGCCCTTCCTTGTCTGACATGGTATGCCGGGGATCAGCCGGGCAGATCGCGGAAGTCGAGCGCCCGGTCGACGACGTCGAGGGCGACGTCCTCGAGTGGACGCCCCGTCGAGAACGCGTACGCCCGCAGGATCTCGAGAGCCTCGGCCGTGGTCACGTCCAGTTGGACGAAGACCATGCCGACCGCCTGATGCACTTCGCGGCGCAGGCTATGCCGCTTTGCCTCCGGGCTCCCTTCATCGGCGGCGGCGCGCATCGCCTCCCGCACCGCCGGGGCCGCGACCCGTCTCGCGAGGGAGAGCGCCCGAGCTGTCGCATCGCGATCGAGCACCCCTGGTGTCCGTCGATACAGGTCGACGACGCCCAGCAGCACCGGGCCGGTCAGAATCGGGAAGGCGAACAACGCGCCGACGCCGAGCGTCGGGAGGCCGGCGCCGAAGACAGGCCAGTCCGGGTGGCTCTCCCGGGCGACATCCGTGCTGAAGGATGGCTTCGCCGTGCGCGCCACGACCCAGCGCGGGCCCTCACCGAGAGCGAATTGCATGGCGTCGAGACGTTGCGCAAGGGCATCGCTCGTGCACACCGTCGTCGCGTCGCCGTCACGGCGAAGTACGGAGATCGATGCACCGGAGACCGGCAGCAGCTCAACGAAGGGCGCACAGAGGTCATCACCCCACTCCCACTCGGGGATACCCGCCGGGGGAGCGCCGCTCCCCGCATGGAACGCGTCCGTCATGAACCGCTCGCCATCGCTCTCGAGGGAGTCAGCACGCTGTGCGCGATGCCCTGGAACGCGAGTCGAACCAGCCGAGTCGCGCCTTCGTGGCCGCGCTCGTGTTCTCGGCCATCTCCGCATCGAGCGCCATCGCGATTCCGGTTCCCTGCATCACCTCTGCGACAGCGTGGACCGTGCCGTCGCCACCCGCGGCGATGACCACGTCGGGATCGTTCGCGAGTGCGACTCTCACCGGGTTGAAGACCACCGCCGCGCGCTTTCGCCCCGATCCGAGAGTCGAGGAACGGCTGTCGAAGGACGCATCGTCCTGCGTGGGCCGGAGAGCTGCACCCCGCATTGCTGTGTCGCCGCGCGGACGCGCGCGGATGTCATCCATACGCCCTCTTCGTAGGTGTCGTCCCTACGCGCGGACGGCACCGCCTTCTTCGACCCAGTCCTCGATGCGCGACTCGTCGTCCAAGACGTCGACAGCCGGACGACGGGTGAAGGTCACCGACTCGGCCAGCGCCGCGACGTCGGCCGCGCGCGCCTGTTCCCGATCGGAGGCGTCCTGGAAACGACCGGCGGCGACTTCGCGCTCGGCCTGCAGGGAGGCACTGATCTCGGCCAGGAGCTCGGCGATGACGCTCCCGAGTCCATCGCGGAGCTCCTCCAGGTTGGTGTTCGTGATCTCCAGGCGACGGTCGGCGACGTGCAGCTCGACGGTCGAGTATCCCTTTGCGGACAGGCGGGCACGCATCTCGTTGCCCTGGATCGCGGCGACCTCGTCGCGATCCGTCTTGCGCGTGAACACCGCTTCCACGGTGTAGCGGTCCGGAGCGTCCTTCGTCATCAGCGTCGCGGGGAGCGACCCGATCAGAACCGATCTCAGACCCAGCAGTTCGGAGCTCAGCTCCGCGTTCTTCACTTGTGCGTTCATAACCGGACGTTACGCCCCCAACATGTGCGGACTCACAGGCGCGGATCGCCCTGCGCGTCGGGCATACGTCGTGACCGGTTCCGAGAAACGCGGAGGGTCGAGACCCCGGATCGGATCGAGCTGCTGACCACGATGCCGTTCCGGTTCGATTTCGACACGGGCGTCCCCGTGAGCCTCGATCCTCGCTTTCTCGGGATCCTCGAGTCGACGATCGACGATCGACGATCGACGATCGACGAACCCGACGGAGTCGTCGTGCCCGATATCGCACCCTCGTGATCACATCGGAGCGGCAGACGCCGCGAGCAACCCGGTCGGCCGCAGCAGCGCCGCGAGGGCTGGAAAGCCCCTGGCGCGCACGGAGTCACGGGGCGAACCGCAGGGGAGAATCGGGCGCGGCCCCCCTCTCGCGTGAAGTGCGCGTAGACTCCGGACAGGAGCTCGACCATCTTGGGCCGGGGACGCAGGGTTGAGCTCCTGTTCGGCGGGGCGTTCATCGTGCGGGCGTGCAACGACGCATGGTGGTGCGGTGGACGTCCTTGAATGCGTGTGAGAGAGCGGCGTCGTTGCCCTGGTCCGCGCTGAGTGCGAGAGACCACGCGAGTGTCTGGGAACCTCGGCAGCTTGAGTTGTCGCTCTGGAGTGTCCGAGCACGGGCCGAGTCGAATCCTGACACCTGTCATGAGACAAGTTGCGAACAAGGATCCACCGCCGAACCGCGGGACCATGTCGATCTCCTGTCTCACGTTCTGACAACTTCCGTGAGATCGAACAGGTCAGCGCAGGATCGGAACCCGCCGCACGATCGGCAGGCGCTGCCAGGACGCGTCGAGGCTCGCCGTGCGTGCGGCGGGCGTGATGGCGAGCCCGATGAGGACCAGGGCATAGACCAGGTGCTCGTCGATGATCGGGTTGGTCGCGCTCTGCCACACCGCGAGCCGCAGCAGCACCATGAGGGCCACGCCAGAGAGCGTCGCGATCCGGGTGGCGATCCCGAGGAGGAGCGCGATGCCGACGCCGCCCATGCCGAGCATGAACAGCCAGTCGATCACGACGTTGCCCGCCAGCCCGTGGAACAGGGGGGACAGCGGGCCTTGGGTCCCGAACTGCAGGAATCCGGTCGTGGGTGATGCGCCGTGGATCCATGCGGCGGCGCCGAACAGGTCGACGGCTCCGGTCTTGGGGTCTCGGCCCGTGCTGAATCCGAGGGCGAACGTCTTGTCGAGGAAGGCCCACAAGAACACCAGCGCCATCGTGATCCGCAGGACGGGCCACACCACGCGGAGAGGCGATGCGGTTTCGTCGGAGGGCGCGCGGAGCGGGCTCGCCGTCTCCGCAGCAGGGGTGTCGGTCGATCGGTCGGCAGTCGCGTTCATCGTCTTCATCTCCATCGCTCGGCGCGCACAGGGGACGGAGGCCCCCGTGTGAACCACGAGGCGAGGACGCGGCAGGTTCACGGGATCCGGGAACCCGCAGAACTCGCGGCTATTTCGCGCGCTGCTCCAGCTCGCGGATCCGGGCCTCCAGGGCGGCAATGCGGTCGTAGAGATCCACCAGTGTGACGCCGTCCGCCACGACACCTGGTCGCCGCCAGTTCGCGCGAACGAATTCCTCATGCGTGCGGAACTCTTCGCGCCGTCGGTAGCCGGGGCCCCCTGGTAGATCGAAGCCACTGAAAAAGCTCATGCGTTCCCTCCGCTGCGTTGGCCGGCCGGCTGCTGACATCCAATCACGTCGCGATGATGCCGGCCTCGGGAGGACGGCCCACCCGATCACAAGACTCCAGGTGCGGCCGAGACGATCAGGATCCGGCTCGCGTGCGGAGTGTGAGGAGCTCGATCGCCGACGCCACGCCGCGTGCCGCTTCGGCGGCGTCGATCCGCGCCAGGGCGAACGCCGCGACGACGCTGCTCGTGATCGCGGTGACCAGCCGTTCGCGACCTTCCGCATCGAGGCGAGGGTCGTGCGCCTCCACGCCGCGGGAGAAGGCATCATGGAGCTCCGCACGATAGTCGGCGATCACGCGGGCGACCTTCGGATCCTGCGCGATCGGGGCGCCGGCGGCGTTCACGAGGAGGCAGCCGTGCGACGCGGGCATCGAGGTCAGGGTGCCGAACGCGTCGTGCAGGCCCTGCAGGTAGACGATGATCGCGTCGGGTTCGACGCTCTCGCCGGACAGGGGCCGCAGTCGCGGGCGGACGACCTCGTCGAGGTAGCTCTGCACGGCGGCGTCGAACAGTCCGCGCTTCGAGCCGAACGCGTTGTAGATGCTGGAGCGGCTGAGGCCGGTCGCGGACTCGAGCTCGGGGATCGAGGCGCTCTCGTAGCCGACCGACCAGAACAGCGTGCGGGCCGCGCGCACCACCGTGTCGCGGTCGAAGCTCTGCGTGCGTGCCATGGGCGCTCCTTTTGTGTAACGGTCGGTCTAGTATATATTGGACAGGTCGTTACAGAAAAGGTTTCACCCAGAGGAGTCCCATCGTGGTTGTCGCAGGTCTGATCTTCGCCGGAGTCGCGGCGCTCGTGCACGTCTACATCTTCGTCATGGAGTCGCTGGCGTGGACTACGCCCCGTGTGCGCGCGACATTCGGCACGAGCGAGGAGGAAGCGCTCGCGACGAAGTCGATGGCGTTCAACCAGGGCTTCTACAACCTCTTCCTCGCGATCGCCGTCGTCGTGGGCATCGTCTTCTTCACGATCGGGGCTCCCGCCGTCGGCGCGACCCTCGTGTTCGTCGGAGCAGGATCGATGGCCGCTGCGGCGCTGGTGCTGCTGCTGTCCAGCCCCGACAAGCGGGCTGCGGCGCTGAAGCAGGGCGTGATCCCCGCGATCGCGGTCGTCATTCTGGCCGTCGGCGTCACGCTCTGATCGCCCCCTGTCCCGCACACCCATCCCCTCACGAAGGAGTTCCATGTCCACTGCCCTGAGCACCCAGATCCAGCTCGCGAAGCGTCCGGTCGGCTGGCCGACGCCGGACGACTTCCAGACCGCGGAGGTGGTCTACGAGGCTCCCGCCACCGGCGAGGTGCGCGTGCGCAACGAGTTCGTCTCCGTCGACCCGTACATGCGCGGGCGCATGAACGACGTCCGCAGCTACGTCCCGCCCTTCGCGCTCGGAGAGACCATCACCGGAGGCGCGATCGGCCGTGTGATCGCGTCGGAGGCCCCCGAGCTCCCGGTCGGCACCCTCGTGCTGCACCAGCACGGCTGGGCCGACGTGGTGCAGGCCGACGCATCGACGTTCCGCGCCGTGCCCGAGGTTCCCGGCCTCTCATCCTCGCTGCGCCTGCACATCCTCGGCATGACCGGCCTCACCGCGTACGTCGGGCTCACCGCGATCGCCGGGCTGAAGCCGGGCGACACCGTGTTCGTCTCCGGTGCGGCCGGCGCAGTCGGCACCGCGGTCGGCCAGATCGCCAAGCTGCTCGGCGCCGGGCGGGTCATCG
This sequence comes from Microbacterium sp. 2MCAF23, assembly GCF_052115565.1. Classification (NCBI taxonomy): domain Bacteria; kingdom Bacillati; phylum Actinomycetota; class Actinomycetes; order Micrococcales; family Microbacteriaceae; genus Microbacterium; species Microbacterium sp. 2MCAF23. The sequence continues at coordinate 123,793 of NZ_JBFRGY010000001.1, forward strand.
GCTCTGCGGGTACGCCCGAGAAGGTGGCACTGCTGACGGAGAAGTACGGCTACGATGTCGCCTTCAACTACAAGGACGGCGACGTGCGCGCCCAGCTCGCGGCCGCAGCGCCGGAGGGCATCGACGTGTTCTTCGACAATGTAGGCGGGGATCACCTGGAGGCGGCACTCGACGCGTTCAACGACGGCGGCCGCGCGGCGCTGTGCGGCGCGATCGCCGGCTACAACACGACCGACCGCACGCCGGGGCCGGACAACCTGGCCAACATCATCACCCGCGCTCTGACGCTGAAGGGCTTCACGCTCGCGGCATACCTCGGCCTGGCGCCGGAGTTCCAGGAGAAGATGGCGGCCTGGTTCGCCGAGGGGAAGATCGCCTACGACGAGACGATCGTCGACGGCATCGAGAACACCGTCGACGCGTTCCTCGACATGATGCGCGGCGCCAACACGGGCAAGATGCTCGTGCGCGTCGCCCCCGCGGAAGCCGCGGCGCAGCTCGCCTGAGCGCACCGGATCGCACGGAAGCGGCGGGGGCCCGAAAACCCTGCCGCTTCCGCGTCACTCCGCGAAGAACGTGAGGATGCTGTCGTCCGGGGCGGGACCAACGAAATCGCTCGCGACGCAGCGGTCACTCGTGTCGCTCCGCCGACGCCGGCGTGAAGTGCAGCGCGTCGCGGTCGAGCCGGGTCTGCAGCCGGTGGAGTGTGGCGTCGCTGATTGCGCCGTCGTTGCGGAGGCGGATCACGACGTCCCGGGTGTGGTCGACGAGGGCGAGGCTCAGCGCGGCGTAGTCGTGGTCCAGGTCGCGCCGGGTGCTGCGTCCGGGTTCCGGTGAGGCGTCGATCCGCTCGAGCCGTTCCCGGTACTCGTTGACGACTCGTTCGCGCACGTGATCGGGCGCTTCGATCCCCTCGGCGAGGGAAGGCGTCGCCTCGATCGCCGAGCGCAGCGCGGTGCGGTGCGCTCGGGTGAACTCGGCGGACACCATCGAGTCGGGCTCGAGGCGCGCCCAGCGGATCACGGCAGGCAAGAGCATCCCCTGCGCGAGGATCGTGAGGACCACCACCCCGGTCGCGACGAAGATGATCTCGGCGCGACCCGGCATCGCCGCGGGCACGGCGAGTGCGACGGCCAGGGAGATCGCACCGCGGAACCCTGCGACGGTCGACACAACCCTGGCGCGATGCGTCATCCGCTTCCTGCGCTGGGCGGGGCTGCGGTCCACGAGCCGGATCCCCCAGGTCGTGATCATCTGGAACGCGAAGCGGATCAGCAGGATCGCGATCCAGATCAGCACGCACAGCAGCACCAGCATCGGGAGGCTCTGCAGGGGGACCGCGCGCATCGCCGACTGCGCTTCGATCCCGATCAGGACGAACAGCGCGCCGTTCAGCGTCGTGGTCGCCAGCGTCCAGAAGCCGTCCCGCTGCTGCCGGGACTGCGGGGTGCCGGAGCGCGGACCGGTGCGACTCAGATACAGCCCCGCGACGACCACGGCGATGACGCCGGAGGCGTGGATCTGCTCGGCGGCGAGGAATGCGGCGAAGGGCACCAGCACCAGCGCGGCGTTGTGCAGGAGCGGATCGTGCAGGCGCCGGAGCACGACGGTCCCCAGAAGACCGCCGAGAAGGCCGATGACGGCCCCGCCGCCGTACGCCACACCGACGAGGGTCGCGATCTCCCCTGCGGAGTAGTCTGCGCCGCTCGCGGCCATCCCGATCATGATCGTGTAGATGACCAGCGCGGTGCCGTCGTTGACCAGGCTCTCGGCCCGCAGCTGGACGATGTTGCGGTGCGGGAGCGCGCGGGCGAGTGCTCCCACGGCGGTGGCGTCGGTGGGCGCGAGCGCGGCGCCGAGGACGAGCGCGGGCAGCCATCCCCAGCCGAAGGCGACGCCGATGCCCGCCGCTCCGAACGTCGTCGCGACCACCAGCAGCGTGCTCAGCAGCAGGATGACCCGCAGATCGCGGCGGACTTCGCGCAGCGGCGTCATCAGCGCCTCCCAGAACAGCAGCGCCGGCAGGAACAGCACCAGCACCGCATCGGACGGGAGGTGGATGTCGCGCACCGCCGGGATGAACCCGACGAGCAGCCCGAGGAGCAGCTGGAGCAGCGGCGCGGGAACACGAAGCCGCGGCGCGGCCCAGGACGCCGCCACCACGAGGGAGCCGACCAGGACGAAGGTGATGAGCGGATCCATGAGCAGTCCTCTCGGGAGACGGGACGATGCGGCGAAACAGGATCCCGCCATCGCGACGCCGACTCGAGGAGCTTCGCCATGCCCAGGGTCGCACCCCCGTGTTTCCAGCCCGTTGCGGGCAGGGGTGGGAGCGGTTTCGCGTCGTCCTCCGAGGTCTTCCGGTGAGGGGATCGGATCCGCACCGTGACGGGACGCGTAGTCCATCTCTCGGGCGCCTTGCAACCCCGTTTCGCGCCTGTGGCGGAGCACATAGCCTGCGAACTCGACAGACACACAGGGCCGCGCCGCTGCGCGGCCGCGGCGCCGAGACAGTGAGGAGTCCCATGAGCCCCCAGGCATCGACCACCACGAAGAACCGTCGCACGCCCGCGCGCGGCGCGCAACACCCCGCCGAGACGAAATGACACCGCTCGCGCCGGCTGCGTCCGCCAGCAACCCCGCTGGTCGGAGGAGTAGACGATGACCGTCATCGATCCTGCCGCCGACGCAGGGGAAGAGCCCTCTGGTTCCGCCACCGCGGGCAGCGGCGAAGAGGGGAAGCCGAAGAGCAATCCGGTTGTGCGCTTCCTGCGCGTGCTGGGTCCCGGTCTCGTCACAGGCGCCGCGGACGATGACCCCTCAGGCGTCGCCACGTATTCGCAGGCGGGGGCCACGTTCGGGAACGGGCTCCTATGGACCGTTCCGCTCTCGCTGCCGCTCATGATGGCGGTGCAGGAGATCTGCGATCGCATGGCCCTCGCGACTGGCGACAGCCTCGGCGCGTTGATTCGCCGCAAGTTCCGCCGGGGCGTCGGTGCATCGATCGGTGTTCTGATCGTTGCGCTGATCGCGGCGAACTGTCTGAACCTCGCCGCGGACCTCAACGCGATCGGGCAGGGCATGCAGCTTCTGCACGCTGGATCTGCATGGATCTGGAGCATCGTCGCCGGCATCGCGATCCTCGTGACGGTCATGCTCGGCTCGTTCGAGCTGATCGGCAGGATCTTCAAGTGGTTGTGCCTTGTGCTGCTCGTCTACCTCGGCGTCCTCTTCGCGACACATGTGAACTGGGGCAGCGTCGCGGCCGGCCTCGCAGGCTTCCAATTCCAGCTTTCGCCGGCTTACCTGGGTCTCGCCGTCGGCGTGCTCGGGACGACCGTGTCCCCGTACATGTTCTTCTGGCAGTCGGCGCAGCGAGTCGAGGAGATGCGCGAAGAGAAACGAGGTGGAGACGATGCGCCCGCTCTCGACGAACGTCCCGCACGCGAGGCGCACCGCCGGTTGCGCAACGGACGAATCGACGTCTTCACCGGTATGGCCTTCAGCGTCCTCATCATGTTCGCGATCATCGCGTCATCCGCAGCGACCCTGGGTGCGCACCACAAGACGGTCTCCAGTGCTGCGGAAGCGGCCAAGGCCCTTGAGCCCATTGCAGGCGATTTCGCGAGCATCCTCTTCGCCCTCGGGTTCATCGGATCCGGCATGCTCGCCGTACCTGTCCTCGCAGCCGCGGGAGCTGCGGGCCTCTCGGCTCTGCTGAACAAGAACTGGGGTCTGGACAAGAACCCACGCCGGGCGCCGCTCTTCTATGTTCTGCTCGGCATCGGCATGATCGGCGGCACCATCCTCGCCGTCGTCTCCACCGACCCGATCGGGCTGCTCGTGCTCAGTGCGATCGTCAACGGCATCGCCGCCGGTCCGTTCCTGATCATCATGATGCTGATCTCCCGCGACCGCACCATCATGGGCAGACACCGAAACGGGAAACTGGCAGCAACGCTGGGATGGGCCACCACCGTGCTCATGTGCGTCGCCGGCGCTTATGGCATCTGGTACACCGTCGCCGGCGGGTGAGTGCAATTCTCGGAGCAAACCCGTGAACCGCGGGCGAGGCGACGTCGCATGATCGCCACGGAGTATTCGTGGCCTATAGCGAGCGCGAGCGGCATCTGTCAATGATCTGGCTTTCTGGCCGATGCAGCGTGATCGTGCAGGCATGCCCGGCGACCACGCACTCTGTGCGGAGATCGACGGGACTGCGGACGTGGTGAGGGAAGAGAGAGCAAAATGCGAAAGTACTTCTTCTGGCTCGGCATCGGGGTTTTCGCGATGGTGGCCTACTTCTATGGTGCGAAGGCGGGTCGGGGCCGGTACCGAGACATCCGAGCGAGCATCGATGCCGTATGGAACGACCCGAAGGTGAAGAAGGCGCGCAAGAAGGCCCTCAAACGCGCAGAAGCGGTCGCACAGGCTGCCGTGAAGCAAGCCAAGAAGGTCGGGAGATGAGCATGGCCGAGACAGGGAGCGAGCCGGAGGATCGCGTGCGCAGGATCAGCGACGCGGCTGCCGGTGCCGTAGAGGAACGCGTGGACAAGGCTGCGGGCGCGGCGTCGGATGTGATCTCCAAGGCATCCGACACGGCGTCGCATGCGGTGGGCGCGGTGGCAGGTGCGGTCACGGATGCGATTGACGCCCGACGTGAGGAGGTCATCGCGGGAGCCAGACAGGCCGCGGACTTCGTGGCGGGGATGGGCGGTGATGCGGTCGCCCACGTGAAGCACCATCCGACGCGCACTGTTCTGCTCGTGGCCGCAGGCGCGGCCGTCATCGGATTCATCGTCGGTGTGATGACAGCGAAACGCAACTGACGTCGTCGCCCGCGCGAGACGACCGCAACGGAGGTGTGAGCCCTTCGGGAAATCCGAATCCTGAGGGGCACACACTCCCTGTGACGGGAGGAGCTCGCGAGCTCACTCTGTCGGCCGGCAGCATTGGCGAGTGGCGCTACGTCGGGCTCCGGCCGGCATTTGGGTGTGTTCCTCCGTGGGGCCCGCCCGTCCGTGGATCTTCTGGATACTAGATGAGTGCGACATTTACTTTCCTTGTCAGGCCTCAGCCGGCACGACCTGAGCGACATATTCGCACGCGCCAAGTCCTTCGAAGGCGGGAGAGGCCCCATCATGGATGGAGCTGCCGCCCTCTTCTTTCCCGCATCAAGCGTGCGAACGCGCGTTTCCTTCGAGCGTGGTGCCGCCGAGATGGGACTGCAGCCGATTGTGTTTCCGCCGGAGACACTCGATAAGGACGAGGACCCGATCGATGTCGTCGGCTACCTCGCCTCGTGGGTGGATCTCCTCGTCGTGCGTCACCCTGATATCGAAGTGCTGCGCGGTCTGGCAGGGGCGGAGACGCTCCCGGTGATCAATGCGATGACGAACGTGAACCATCCGTGCGAGGTGCTCTCAGACCTTTATGCGCTGGCTCAGGACGCTGATCCGTTCGGGCTCAAGTTCCTGTTCGTAGGCGCTGACGGGAATATTGCCCGTGCGTGGTGGGAGGCAGGAGTCGCTTTCGGCATCGATATCGAGCAGAGCTGTCCCGCAGAGCTTCGGGTGCCGGGGATGCCTTGGAACGAGGATCTTCGCGACGCCATGCGCGGAGCAGACGTCGTAATCACGGACGGGCCCGGTCGCGATGCGGATGCGCTCGCACCCTATCGCGTGACGGGGGAGCTTCTGGATACTGCGCCGGACAATGTCCGGTTCGCTCCTTGTCCGCCTTTCATCCGAGGACGCGAAGTCTCCGAGGACGCCGTTGATCATCCATCCTTCGTCGGATACAGGTTCAAACGCCATCTCACGACGGTGCAGCAGGCGGTGATGTCCCGGGCGCTCGAGACGTGAGCCAGCCGCCTTCCGGATCACCCGCCTGACTGGTCTGCCGTCTCGTCCTACTCCACCCCGCTCGCGACGTTCATCCCCGGGGCGGCACCGGGAGCGCATCGCGACATCTCACAGAGCCTGGTTGTTGCGGAGAGGAGTTCGACACGCAGACGTTACGGCGCACACGACAGCCGGAAACACGGACTTCCTAGCGTGATCGCACACGCACTCCTGGGAGGTCCGCATGACCGGCATCGCCACGAACAGCACCACCACGCCCACCGCGGAGAGGCCCGCGACCGGCTCCGCGCTCGGCTTCCTGCCGGGACGCTGGATCTCCGGATGGAACGCCGAGGACCACGATCAGTGGCGCACCGCGGGCTCTGCGATCGCGCGGCGCAACCTGCGCTGGTCGATCTGCGCCGAGTTCCTCGGCTTCGTCGTCTGGCAGCTCTGGTCGATCGTGGTCGTGGCGCTGCCGGCGGCAGGATTCCACTTCACCGTCTCCGAGACGTTCTGGCTGATCTCGATCCCGAGCCTGGTCGGAGCGACCCTGCGCTTCCCGTACACGTTCATGGTGCCGCGCTTCGGTGGACGCAACTGGACGGTGGTATCGGCGCTGCTGCTGCTGGTCCCCGCGCTCGGGCTCGCGCTGTGCGTGTCGAACCCCGGTACCCCGTTCCCGGTGATGCTCACCGTCGCGGCGCTCGCCGGCCTCGGCGGAGGCAACTTCGCGAGCTCGATGGCGAACATCACCTCCTTCTACCCGCAGCGGCAGAAGGGCTGGGCCCTCGGGCTCAACGCCGCCGGCGGGAACCTCGGTGCCGCCGTCGCCCAGTTCGTCGTGCCGATCGTGATCACACTGGGAGCCGGCGCGACCTTGCATCTGCCGCTCGCGGGTCTCATCTGGGTGCCGCTCATCCTGATCGCGGCCTTCGGCGCCTGGCGCCGGATGGACAACCTCACGAGCGCCCGTGCCGACATCTCGGCGTCTCTGGCCGCGCTGCGCTATCCCGAACTGTGGCTCATGGCGCTGCTGTACATCGGCACGTTCGGATCGTTCATCGGATTCTCCGCCGTCTTCCCCAAGCTCATCGCCGACCAGTTCCCGGCGTTCACCGCCTTCCCCGTCGGAGGCGCGATGCTGTCGCTCGCGTTCGTCGGGGCGCTGGTCGGGTCGCTCGCACGCCCCTTCGGCGGACGGCTGGCCGACCGGTTCGGCGGCAGCGCCGTGACGATCGCCGCCTTCGCAGTCATGGCGCTCGGCGCCCTCGCCGTGGTGCTCACGCTGCCGCTGCACTCCTTCTGGCTGTTCCTCGGCTTCTTCCTGCTGCTGTTCGTCGCGAGCGGCGCGGGCAACGGCGCGACGTACCGGATGATCCCGACGCTGTTCGCGCTGCGGTCCGGGGCTGACGGGCACTCCTCATCGGGCGACGTCGCCACTCAGCGCGCCGCGGCCGCTGCGCTGGGGATCGTCTCCGCGATCGGCGCCTACGGCGGCTTCCTCGTCCCGCAGGCGCTCGGGCTGTCCAAGGCGGCGACCGGAGGATACGCGGCCGGCCTCGGCTGGTTCGTAGTCGCCTACGTCGTGCTGTGCGGGATCACGACCGCCGTGCTGCTGCGCGGACGCCGCCGCGGGGCGCGGATCTGAGTCGGCCGCGATGGCAACCGGATCCCCGCCCCCGACGGCTCCCGCCTCTTCTGCCGCGGCGGACACGCACTGCCCGTACTGCGCGCTGCAGTGCGCCATGACCCTCACGCAGGATCCGGCCGGTCCGGCCCCGGTGCGGGTGGAGGGGCGCACGTTCCCGACCAATCGAGGCGGGCTGTGCAAGAAGGGGTGGACCTCAGCCGCCCTGCTCGCGTCCCCAGAGCGGCTCACCACACCGCTGATCCGCGATGCCGGTGTTCTGCGCCCGGCGAGTTGGGACGAGGCGCTGGCGCGGATCGCGTCGTCGTTGCGCGCGATCCGCGCGGCTGACGGACCCGACGCAGTGGCAGTGTTCGGGGGCGGCGGGCTCACGAACGAGAAGGCGTACCTGCTCGGCAAGTTCGCCCGGGTGGCGCTGGGCACCTCGCGCATCGACTACAACGGCCGGTTCTGCATGTCGTCCGCCGCGGCGGCGGGCAACCGGGCCTTCGGGATCGACCGCGGCCTTCCCTTTCCCGTCTCCGACCTCGACGACGCCGACACGATCCTGCTGCTCGGCTCGAACGTCGCCGCGACCATGCCACCCCTGCTCTCGCACCTCGCGGGCGCCCGCGCCGCCGGTGGCCTGATCGTCGTGGATCCGCGCCGCTCGCAGACCGCCGAGCTCACCGCGGACGGTGCGGGCTCGCACCTGCAGCCCGCGCCCGGCACCGACCTCGTGCTGTTGCTCGGCCTCATCCACCTCGTGCTGGCGGACGGGCTCGCCGACCGCGCCTATCTGGAGCAGCGCACGACCGGTCTCGACGCGCTGCGCCGCAGCGTCGCACGATGGTGGCCCGAGCGGGTGCAGGCGATGACGGGGATCCCGGTCGCGGTGCTGCGCGCGACCGCACACCGGCTCGCACGCGGCCGCGGCACGTACATCCTCACCGGGCGGGGCGTCGAGCAGCACGTCGACGGCACCGACACGGCGACCGCGGCGATCAACCTCGCGCTCGTGCTCGGGCTGCCCGGCCGATCGGACTCGGGATACGGCACACTCACCGGCCAGGGCAACGGCCAGGGCGGCCGCGAGCACGGGCAGAAGAGCGACCAGCTGCCGGGGTACCGCAAGATTGCCGATCCTGCGGACCGGGCGGCTGTGGCCGCGGTCTGGGGCGTGGATCCGGACAGTCTGCCCGGGCCGGGCGTTCCGGCCGTGCAGCTGCTGGGGATGCTCGGCGAACCCGGCGGCGTGCGCGCCCTGCTCGTGCACGGCGCGAACCCGATGATCTCCGCCCCCGACGCGGGAGCGATCGCCGCGGGTCTCCGTGCGCTCGACCTGCTCGTCGTGTGCGACTTCGTGCTCTCGGAGACCGCCGCGCTCGCCGATGTCGTCCTCCCGGTGACGCAGTGGGCCGAGGAGGAAGGCACCCTCACGACGCTCGAGGGACGGGTCATCCGCCGTCGTCGCGCCCTGACCCCTCCGCCCGGGGTGCGCAGCGAGCTGGAGATCCTCGCCGATCTCGCCGCCCGGCTGGAGGCTCCGTCGGAGTGGCCGACGGATCCGGCGATCGTGTTCGCGGAGCTCGCCCGCGCCTCCGCCGGCGGGATCGCGGACTACTCGGGGCTCAGCCACGCGCTCCTCGACGCACAGCTCGCCGCAGGCGTCGCCGCGCACTGGCCGTATCCCGCCGGCTCGGACGGCACGCCGCGGCTGTTCGCCGAGCGGTTCGCCCACCCGGACGGCCGGGCGCGGCTCGTGCCGGTGCAGCCGCAGGAGCGCGATCCGGAGGCGCCCGACGAGGAGCCGCTCGACGGCGGGGCGGCAGGCGAGCGGCCCCGCTCCGCGCTGCTCACCCTCATCACCGGGCGCCTGCTCGAGCACTATCAGTCCGGGGCACAGACCCGGCGGATCGCCGAGCTGAGCGATGCCCACCCGCGCGCCCGCGCCGAGCTGCACCCCGCGACGGCCGCCCGGCTCGGAATCACGGGCGGGGATCCGATCGTGGTCCGAAATCGCCGAGGACGCGTCATGGCGGACGCTCTGCTGACCGAGCGGATCCGGCTCGACACGGTGTTCCTGCCGTTCCACTTCGCGGATGCGGAATGCGCGAACCGGCTGACCGCCGCGGTCACGGATCCGATCTCGGGCATGCCGGAGTTCAAGCGCACGATGGTCGTCGTCACCCCCGCGGTCGGGGAGAACGGAGTCGCATCCGTGAACGCCGAACAGGTGCCGGCATGAGCGGCCCGATGCGGATCGTGCTGATCGGCTACGGACCGGTCGGCGCCCGCTTCGTCGAGGAGCTGCTGCCCGCGGTGACGGCGGGGCGGGTGTCGCTCACCGTGCTGGGTGCGGAGGCCGAGGACGCGTACAACCGCGTGCTGCTGGCCGAGTACGCGGTGGGCGCCACCTCACGGGAGCGCCTCGAAATCGCGGACACCGCGGCGGCGCGCACGGCCGGGGTGCGGATCAGGCTCGACGAGACCGCGATCGCCATCGACCGTGCTGCACGCCGGGTGCGGACTTCGGCGGGCGACGAGCTCGCCTGGGACCGGCTCGTGCTCGCCACGGGCGCGCGTGCCAACGTGCCGACCCTGGCCGGCCTGGAGCACACCGGGCACGAGCGCGGCGCTGCGCCGGTGCCCGGCCGGGACGGCGGACGCCGGGCGCTGCCCGCGGGCGTGCTCGCGCTGCGCGACGTGGCCGACGCCGAGGCGGTCGCGCCGGTGGTCGCCGGGGGTGGAGCGGTCGTCGTGCTCGGCGCCGGCGTGCTCGGCATGGAGTTCGCACTGCTCGCCGCCGAGCACGGGGCGCGGGTCACTGTGGTGCACCACGGCACGGCCCCCATGGCGCGCAACCTCGACGAGACCGGCGGGCGGATGCTCGCGCGTGCCGCCCGCACGGCAGGCCTGCGGATGGCGGCGCATGCGCGCGCCGAGACCGTCGAGCTCAGGGACACCCCGGCGGGGCCGGTGTTCGACGGCATCGTGTGCGCCGACGGCACCTATCTGCGCGGGCATCTTCTCGTGCTGTCCTGCGGTGTCGCTCCACGGGTCGAGCTCGCGCTCGCCGCCGGCCTTGCCTGTTCGACGGGCGTGCTGGTCGACGCGGATCTGCGCAGCTGGACGGATCCAGAGGTGTTCGCGATCGGCGACTGCGCGCAGATCGCGGATCCCGGCGAGGCCGACGCCACGGGCCACGTGCCGGGAGCGCCGAGCGGCCTGATCGGGCCCGGATGGCGGCAGGCCGCAGCCGTCGCGAGCCGGCTGCGTGCCGAGGCGGCCGGGGTCGGAGCGGGCGAGGAGGCGAGCGTCGTGCGGCACGCGCGCCCGACCGTGCTCATGCTCAAGGCGATCGGGATCGACGTCGTATCGGGCGGGGCGTACGCGGCGGAGCCGTGGGACGCCGACACCGAGGTCAGCATCTGGATCGACGCCGCGCGGGGCGCATATCTGAAGACCGTCGTCCGCGACGGCGTGCTCGTCGGTTTCGTCTCGGTCGGCCTGCCGCAGGCCGGGGCCGAGCTCACCCTGCGCTACGAGCGGGGAGCGGGTCTCGTCGCGGATCCGGCCGCGCTGCTGCGGCTGGACGCGGCCGATGCCGGCGCGGCCAGGGCGACCGACGACCCGCTCGGGCCGGAGGCCACCGTCTGCTGGTGCAACGGCGTGACAGCGGGCCGCATCGCGGAGGCGGTGGCGGACGGGTGCGGCACCGTCGAGGAGGTCGGCCGGTGCACGCGCGCGGGTACGGGATGCGGCGGCTGCAAGGGGCGGATCACCGCGCTACTGGCGGCGGTGCCGGCGGCATAGGGTCGGCGCGCGATCCGGGGTCGTTGAGCGAGCGCAGCGAGACGAAACGCGGTGATCCGCGAGCGTGCCCCGTTTCGTCTCGGTCGGCTCCGCCGTCCTCGCTCAACGACCCCGGAGGGGGTGCTCAGCGACTGCGGAACTGCTCAGACGTCGAGGCGGTATCCGCGCTTCACGACCGTGGCGACGAGCCCGGGAGTCGCGAGACTCTGCCGCAATCGGCTGAGCGAGACCTCCATGGTGTGCTCGTCGCCGTCCATGGATCCGGAGAGCGCCCGGCGCGACACCACGGCGCCCTCGGCGGCGACCAGGGCGCGGAACAGCGTCACGGAGGTGGGGGTGAGCCGCACAGGTGTGCCGTCGACGACGGCGACGCTGCCTCGCAGCTGCACCTCGCCGTGCCGGGTGCGCACGCGCAGGGTCGCCCGGTCCTCGAGGTGCTCGCAGACCAGCCGGATGAGTGCGCCCATCCGGAAGCGATCCGGCTGCAGCACCCGGATGCCCGCGGCGATCAGAGGCGCGGAGGTCACCGGGCCCACGCTCGCGGCCACCACGTCCTGCCGCAGCGCGTCGACGACCTCGTCGTGGCGACCGCGGGCCAGGGCCGCGATGAACAGGCCGTCCACCGCGGGGGCGCTCGTGAAAGTGACGCAGTCCAGCTGCCGGGCCGCGACGGCGTCGACGAGGCGGGTGGTCCGCTCGTCCTCGTCTTCGACGTTCGACCAGGTGTACGGCGCGACCGTGAGTACGCGCATCCCCGCCTGCGCGAGCCGTGCGAGCTGCGCATGATCGGTCTGACCGTGCAGCTGCACGGCGACCGTGGTTCCTGCTCCGAACTCGGCGACGACTCTGTCCACGAGAGACGCCGTCGTCTCCTCGTCGCTCATGCCCTCGTCGTCGAGCCCCGCGGCGCGCACCGCGCCCCGCGCCTTCGGACCGCGCACCAGGATCGTCGCCGCGGACAGCGCGTCCTGCAGCGCGGCGCCGAGCCCCGCCGCATCGGCGACCTCGAACCAGCGCCGCATGCCGTAGCTGGTCGTGGCGAGCAGGAGATCGGGGCGTGCGGCGAGGATGTCGCGGGTGTCGGCGATGACCGGCCCGTCGTCGTCCGCGTGCCGCATCCGCACCGTCGGGGCGTGCAGCACGAACGCGCCGCGGCGCTCGAACGCGTCGATGAGATCGGCGGAGCGGCGATCGCTGGTCACGCCGATCCGGAAGCCGGCGAGCTGATCCGGACCGAACCCGGTCACCGGATCGATGCGCTCGAAGGGCGTCATGGGGCGTCCCCCGCGAGTGCGACGGCGTCACTGAGCAGCGCGACGGCCTCCCGATCATCGTGTCCGGCGAGTCGGACGACGTCGCCCACGACGATCACGGCGGGGGAGCGGACCCCCGCATCCTCCGCAGCGTCGCGGATGCCCGCGAGGTCCGAGACGGTCGTGCGCTGGCCGGCGGTGAAACCGCGCTCGATGATCGCGACGGGGGTGCCGGGATCCATGCCGTGGCGCACCAGCCCGGCACTGATCGACGGCAGATTCGAGACACCCATGAGCACGACGATGGTACCGCCGAGGCCGGCAAGATGCTCGGCCTCCGACTCTGTGAGCGGTGCGTGCCCGGAGATCACGGTGAACAGCCGGGCGACCCCGCGATGCGTGACCGGAATGCCGGCGGACGCGGGCACCGCGATCGCGCTCGTCACCCCGGGGATGACGCGCACCGGCACGCCGGCCGCGCGGCAGGCGGCCGCCTCCTCGCCGCCGCGGCCGAACACGAACGGATCCCCGCCCTTGAAACGCACGACCTTGGCACCCGCGAGCGCGTGGTCGAGCAGGAGGCGTTCGATCTCCTCCTGCGGGATCGCATGATGGCCGGGGCGCTTCCCGACATCGACCAGTTCCGCCTGCGGCGCCAACTCCGCAAGCAGCGCGTAAGGCGCGAGCCGGTCGTACAGCACCACGTCGGCGTCCCGCAGCGCACGGACTGCGCCGACCGTGAGCAGGTCCGGGTCGCCCGGGCCGCCGCCGACGAGAGTGACCGATCCGACAGCGGCCGTCACGACAGCTCCTCGGCGGGCACTGTGTCGGCGCGCAGGGGGATGCTCGTGCCGGCGATCGGCACGATGCCGGCCGCGCGCTCCTCGGCGGTCGCGGGGCGGAGCTGCCCGCGCTCGGCGACGCGTGCGATGGACGGATCCGCGACGCCCGGCTCGTTCACGAAGGAGCGGAACCGGCGCAGCCGCTCGGGGTCGTCGAGGGTAGCCGCCCATTCGTCCGCGTAGGTGTCGACGTGCAGGGCGACCGCGGCCTCCAGCTCGGCGGCGAGGCCCAGCGAGTCGTTCACCACCACGTCGCGGACGTGGTCGAGGCCTCCGTCCAGATCCTCCATCCAGCGCGCCGTGCGCTGCAGCCGGTCGGCGGTGCGGATGTAGTACATGAGGTATCGGTCGATGTAGCGCACCAGCGTCTCATCGTCCAGGTCCGACGCGAGCAGCTGCGCATGGGCGGGCTGGAATCCGCCGTTGCCGCCGACGTACAGGTTCCAGCCCAGATCGGTCGCGATCACGCCCACGTCCTTGCCGCGCGCCTCGGCGCATTCGCGGGCACAGCCGGAGACGCCGAACTTGAGCTTGTGCGGGCTGCGCAGGCCGCGGTAGCGCAGCTCCAGGGCGATCGCCATCCCCACCGAGTCCTGCACGCCGTACCGGCACCAGGTGGATCCGACACAGCTCTTCACATTCCGCAGCGCCTTGCCGTACGCCTGCCCCGACTCGAAGCCGGCGTCCACCAGCCGGCGCCAGATGTCCGGCAGCTGGTCCAGCCGTGCGCCGAAGAGGTCGATCCGCTGTCCGCCGGTGATCTTCGTGTACAGGCCGAAGTCCTGCGCGACGCGGGCGATCACGCCGAGTTTCTCGGGGGTGATCTCGCCGCCGGGGATGCGCGGCACGACCGAGTACGTGCCGTCCTTCTGCATGTTGGCGAGGGCGCGGTCGTTCGTGTCCTGCAGCGGGCCGCGACCGCCGTCAAGCAGATACTGGCCGTGCTGGGTGGCGAGGATCGATCCGACCGCGGGCTTGCAGATGTCGCAGCCGCGCCCGCGACCGAGGCGGGTGATCGTCTCGTCCCAGCTCGTCAGCCCCAGAACACGGACGGACTCGAACAGCTCCTGCCGGGACAGGTCGAAGTGCTCGCACAGCGCGTGCGAGACCGTGGCGCCGGCGGCGGTGAGCTCCGCTTCGAGCAGCTTCTTCACCAGCGGCACGCAGGATCCGCACTGCGTGCCCGCGCGGGTGCAGGTCTTCAGCTCTCCGAGGTCGTGGCAACCGTCGCCGACCGCGGCGCGCACCGTCCCCGCGGCGACGTTGTTGCAGGAGCACACCAGCGCGTCGTCTGGCAGCGCGCCGCTCGTGGGCGGCTCGGCACCGGCGGCGGAGAGGTACGCGGCCGGCTCGGCGTCGAGGGTGCGACCGAGCAGCGGTCGCAGACCGAGGTAGGGCGTGGCGTCGCCGACGAAGACGCCGCCGAGCAGCGTGCGGGCGTCGTCGCTCACGACGAGCTTCTGGTACAGCCCGCGCGCGGGATCCGCGTACACGATCTCGAGGGCGCCGGGATCGCGGGCGAACGCGTCGCCGAAGCTCGCCACGTCGACGCCCGACAGCTTGAGCTTGGTGGCGTCGTCGATCGTGGTGAAAGCCGCATCGCCGCCGAGCAGCTGGTCGGCGACAGTCTCGGCCATGGCGTTGGCCGGCGCGACCAGGCCGATCGTGCGGCCGTCGATCGCGGCGACCTCGCCGATGGCCCAGATCGACGGATCAGCGCTGCGGCAGGCCTCGTCCACGATCACGCCGCCGCGCGGCGCGGTCTCGATCCCCGCCGCCGTGGCGAGTTCGTCGCGCGCTCGGATGCCGATGGCGAACACGACGATGTCGGCCGGAACGCTGCGGCCGTCGGTGCAGAGCACCTCGACGGGGCGGCCGCCAGCGCCGAGCACGATCTTCTGCGGCCGGGTGCCGAGGTGCAGGTCGACCCCGCGGGCCGCGATCAGCCGCCCCAGGGCCTGGCCCGCGCCCTCGTCGAGCTGGGCCGACATCAGCCACCCGCCGGAGTGGATGATCACGGCGTCGGCACCGAGTGCGGCGACGCCTCCTGCAGCTTCCAGTCCGAGAAGACCGCCTCCGGCCACGGCGACGCGCGGAGAACGGCCCAGCTCGTCGCGGAGTGCCGCGACCTCGGCGACGAGGGCGTCCACGTCGTCGATCGTGCGGTACACGCGGGCGGCCGGAGCACCGGGGATCTCGGGCACAGGGGCGGAGGATCCAGTCGCCAGCACGAGATCGTCGTAGCCGAGCACGTCGCCGGTCGACGTTGTCACGGTCTTCGCGGCGCGGTCGATCGCCTGCGCCCGTTCGCCGACCCGCAGGGAGACCGCGGCGTGCTCCCAGCACGACGCCGGATCCAGCGTGAGATCGACGGATCCGTCCGCGAGCCGCTTGCTCAGCTGCACCCGGTCGTACGGAAGATACGGCTCTTCCGCGACGACGGTGATGCGGTGCGCGGCGGCCGGCTCATCGGCGAAGCGCGACAGCAGGGCCTCCACGAGCCGGTGGGCGGCGGGGCCGCCTCCGACGATGAGCGTGTTGCGGGACGTCATGCGTGCCCCCTCCGGTTCGGTGGTTCCCGAGCGTACGAGCGCGCGATTTCCCGACCGTTTCGGCAATGTATCCGTAACATGACAGCGCCCGCACACGACGAGCGGAGGGTTGTGAGGGGACTTTCACACGGCCGACACATGCCGCGACCGCAGCTGAAACACGCGCGACCTACCGTCGTGGCATGACCACCATCACGCAGACCAGGTCCCGTGTCGTCTCCTCGCGCACCGCCCCGGCGCGCACCGTGTGGGAGCGCGCATGCCGCGTCGACGACCTCGAGCCGTCCTGGGGCGAGGCCGTCCTCATCCGGATGAGGCAGATCGCCGTGTTCCTGCTCTCGCCGCGCGAGGTCTATGCGGTCGAGCACAACGATCCCGCCGCAGACGGCGCGCCGGTGATGGCGCGCGGGATCGTCGGATCCCGGGGCGATCGTCCCACCGTCGCGTCGCCCCTGCACAAGGAGATCTACGACCTCGGCACCGGGGAGTGCTATTCGGATCCGGCTCTGCTGCTGCGGACTTTCCGCACGCGCATCGTCGGAGGCTTCATCGAGATCGAACTCGAGGACTGAGCCTCATCCTGCGGCGCGGCCGAGCAGCATCGCGCGTTCGGTACGGGCGAGGGGATTCACACGGATCGGTCCGGATCCGGTCGCCCGAGCCACGACGGCGGGCTCGGTAGAGTGTCCCCGATCGAGGAGGACGCCGTGCTCACGAACCCCGTCTGGCCCGCTCTCGCCGTCGACGACTGGACGCCGACGCGGGAGACGCTGCACATGTACACGCAGATCGTCGGCAAGGTCAAGATGGTGCTCGCCGCTCCGGTGAACCACTGGTGGCACGTGACGCTGTTCGTCGATTCGCGCGGGCTGACGACCGGTGCGATCCCGGTCGGCGATCGGATCCTGGAGCTCTCCTTCGATTTCGTCGACCACGTCCTCGTCGCGCGCACCAGCGACGGGCGGGGCGAGACGCTCGTCCTCGGCGGTTCGGTCGCGCGCTTCTACGCTGACGTGATGGCCCTGCTGTCCCGGCTCGACGTGGACGTGCGCATCCATCCGGTGCCGAACGAGGTGGCCGACGCCATCCCGTTCCCGGATGACACCGTGCACGCGACATACATCGCCGAGCACGCGCGGCTGTTCTGGCAGCAGCTGGTGCAGGCGGATCGCGTGCTGAGGCGATCCCGGTCCGAGTTCCGCGGCAAGGTCAGTCCCGTGCACTACTTCTGGGGCGCGATGGATCTCGCGGTCACGCGCTTCTCGGGACGGCCGGCGCCGGTGCATCCCGGCGGCGCGCCCAACTGTCCGGACAGCGTGATGGTGGAGGGCTACTCCGACGAGCTCGGCAGCGCGGGGTTCTGGCCGGGCGGCGGCGCGGAGGGCGCGTTCTACGCTTATGCGTACCCGGCGCCGGACGGGTACGCGGCCGCGGAAATGCCGGAGGGTGCGTCCTTCGACGCGGCTCTGGGCGAGTTCCTGCTGCCCTATGAGACGGTGCGCCAGGCGCCGGATCCGGACGCGCTGGTCGGCGCGTTCCTGCAGGCCACGTCGGCTGCTGCGTCACGCCTCGCGGACTGGCCGCCGGCGCCGCAGGCGCCCGCGATTCCCGCCGATCGGGCATCGCGCTAGGCGGCCTCGGCGGCCCAGCCCTCAGCGCCGCGGCAGCCGCACCGCGAAGGCGTGCGACTCCGCCCCGACCTCCGCCGTCTCGAGCACGCGGTCGAGGACAGCGGCGTCGCTCCCCGTCCAGCGTGCGTTGCGCGAGGCCGTGTACTCGCCCCACGAGCGCACGCGGAACACCTCCTGGAAGGATCCCGCCTCCTCCCCGGCGCGCTCCAGCATCCAGCCCGCCGCCCCCGTTCTGCGGCGGCTGTCGCGCAAGGGCCTCATCGCGGCGAGGAATGCCTGCTCGCGCTCGGGCGCGACGCGGTAGGCGATCGTCACGGTGACCGGGCCGTCGTCGGGCTCGGGGTCGAACACGAGCCGAGGCTCGGGCGCGCAGTACGGCTCGATCGACCGGTCCAGACGCCCGGTCTCGGGGCGCAGCGGCAGCACCAGCACGCTCGCCGCGACGAGCAGCAGCAGCCCCGCCGCCACAGCCAGCGTGACCGCCACGCCGGCCATCGCGCTCACCGCACCCCACAGGAAGGCGCCCAAGCCCTGTCCGCCGAGCAGCACGAGCAGGTAGGCCGAGATCGCGCGGGCGCGCACCCACGGGGCGGCACTGAGCTGCATGGCCGCGTTCAGCGTGGTGAGGGTCGCGGTCCATGCGATGCCGGTGATCAGCAGCACGGGAACGACCACGGGCAGCGGCCACCAGGCGACGCTCACCGTGCCCACGGCGAACACGGCGAACACGGCGGCCGAGATGCCGAGCGCGGCCGAGGAGGACAGATGCCGGGTGAGGAACGGCATGAGCACGGCACCGAGGATGGACCCGACGCCGAGCATCCCCAGCAGCAGTCCGTAGCCGGTCGCTCCGAGGCCGAGAAGGCCGCCTGCCGCGGAGGGGAGCAGCGACCACAGGGCGCTCGCGGGGAGCGCGAACAACAGGCTGCGCAACAGCAGCCGGCGCACGATCGGACCGGAGGCGAGGTAGCGGAGCCCGGCCACGAGCGAGTCGCCGAACGGCTCCGTCCAGGTCGGCGCGGTCCGCTCCGGGCGCGGCCAGCGCACCAGGGCGATCACGACGCCGAGGAACGACACGGCGTTGAGCGCGAACACGAAGGTCGGACCGGTCCACGCGACGAGGATTCCGGCGATCGCAGGCCCGACTGCGCGCGCGGCGTTGACCGTGATCCCGCCGAGTGCGGCGGCCGCGGGGATCTCCTGCCGGGGCACGAGATCGGGCTGGATCGCCTGCCATGCCGGAGCGCTGAGCGCGGCGGAGGAGCCGAGCAGGAAGGTCATGAGCAGCAGCGAGGGGGCCCCGAGCACGCCGATCCCGGAGAGCACCGTGAGCACGACGGCGAGGGCGGCCGACACGATGTTCATCGCGAGCAGCCAGCCCCGCCGGTCGAACCGGTCGGCGAGCACGCCCGCGAACAGCGAGAGGAACAGCACGGGCAGCAGGCTCGCCGCCTGCACCCAGGCGACGATCGCGGATCCGGAACCGGCCTGGATGAGGAACCACTGCGCGGCGACCGTCTGCATCCATCCGCCGAGGTTGGATCCGGTCTGCGCCAGCCAGAGCGCGCGGAACATCGGGTGTCGCAACGGCGCCCACGCCGACCCGCCCGCCGTGGCACCTGCCGCCGTCGTGTCGACGCTCTGCGCATTCATGGCACCATTCTGGACCGGGACCGCACTGGCGCAGGCCGCGTGCGGGTGACAGGCTGAGCCTGTTCACGTAGGCGCCTTCCCTGGAGAGGGGTTCGCGATGTCGTTCATCACCCGAGGCTTCACCGGCCGGCGCCGGGACCAGGACGACCGGCTCCCGCCGGGGCAGACCCTGGTGCACGACTTCCCGGTGCTCTCCGCAGGCCCCACGCCGCAGGTCTCCACGGACGAGTGGGAGTTCACGATCCGCAGTGCGGCGGGCGAGCGACGGTGGAGCTGGGATGAGTTCCGGCAGCTCGAGATCGAGGACATCGACGTCGACATCCACTGCGTGACGCACTGGTCCAAGCTGGGCACCCGCTGGAGCGGCGTCTCGATCGACACGCTGCTCGCCGACGTCGACACCGAGGACGAGTACGCGATGGCGCACAGCTACGGCGGCTACACCACCAACGTTCCCCTCGAAGATCTCCGGGACGGCAAGGCCTGGGTCGCCTTCGAGTTCGAGGGTGAGCCCCTCGACCCGGAGCACGGCGGTCCCGCCCGGCTGCTCGTGCCGCACCTGTACTTCTGGAAGAGCGCGAAATGGATCCGCGGACTCGAGCTCCTGCCCGATGACGAGCCGGGCTTCTGGGAGCAGAACGGGTACCACCTCCACGGCGATCCGTGGAAGGAGGAGCGGTACTGGTGAGCGAGGTGACCGCGCGCGTGCTTCCGCGCACGGCCTGGCACGCGGCTGAGGTGGTCGAGGTCCGGCGCGAGACTCCGACGGCCGCGCGCATCGTCCTCGACGTGGCGGGCTGGCCGGGGAACCTGCCGGGCCAGCACCTCGACGTGCGCCTCACGGCGCCCGACGGGTACACGGCGACGCGGTCGTACTCGATCGCCTCCTCCGGCGACGGATCGCAGGTCGCGCTCGCCGTCGCCCGTGTTCCCGACGGCGAAGTGTCGCCGTTCCTCATCGACGAGCTGAGGGCGGGGGATCGGCTGGAGGTGCACGGACCGCTCGGCGCCTACTTCGTCTGGCACGCCCGCGTCGACGGCGGATCCGGCCGGCCGGTGCAGCTCATCGCCGGCGGATCCGGCGTCGTGCCTCTCTACGCGATCGCGCAGGCGCACATCGATGCCGCCGATGCCACGCCGTTCCGCCTGCTGTACTCGGTGCGCACGCCCGATGACGTCTTCTTCGCCGAGGAGCTCGAAGCAGCGGCGAAGGGGCCCGTCCCGTTCGTCGCGGATTACGTCTACACACGACGTGCGCCCGCGGGCTCCGACGAACCGGTCGGACGCATCACCCGCGAGCGCGTGGCGGTGGCGACCTTCGGCCCCGAGAGCGAGCCCCTCATCTATGTCTGCGGGGCCACGGCCTTCGTCGAGCGGGTCGCATCCTGGCTCGTCGACCTGGGGCACGATGCGCGCGCGATCCGCACCGAGCGCTACGGAGGAACCTGATGCAGCACTTCGACGGGAATCTGCTGGCAGGAGCGCTGGCGGACCTGCTGGCCTTCGACGCGACCACGGCGCGGGCGCGATGCAACGGGTGCGGCAACGTCGGTGAGATCGCGACGACGATCGTGTTCCGCAGCGCCGCGGGAACCGTCGCCCGCTGCCCCGCCTGCGGTCAGGTGCTGCTCACGATCGTGCAGACCGGCGACCGCACCTTCGTGAACTTCACCGGCACGGGCGCGATCGAGATCCCGGCGCCCTGACCGGCGGGCCCGCCCTGGGGACGGAACCGCCTCGCTCGCCGTCAGCCCTCGGCGAACGACGGCCGACGGGCTCCGGCGCGGGCGGAGACTGCTGGTCATGGACGACGGTGAAGCGCTCGACGCATACTCGACCATCGTGGTGCGCGTCGCCGAGACCGTGCTCCCCGCAGTCGCGGCGGTCAGCGTGCGCACGGCCGGCGGCGCGGGCGCGGGCAGCGCCACGGTGATCCGCGAGGGGCTTCTGCTCACGAGCGCGCACGTGGTCGCGAGGGCACGCGAGGTGGGTCTCGCGTTCGGCGACGGCACCTCGATCGAGGCCGCGGTGGTCGGATCCGACGTGCTGAGCGATCTGGCGGTGCTGCGCGCCCGCGGACGGACGCCGGATCCGGTTCCGCTCGGCGACGCCGCACGGCTGCGCGTGGGGCAGCTCGTCGTCGCCCTCGGCAACCCCCGAGGGCTCGCGGGCAGCGTCACCGCGGGCATCGTGTCGGCGCTCGGCCGCTCGCTGCCGACCGCGTCGGGCCGCGTGATCGACGAGGTGATCCAGACGGACGCGGCGCTGAACCCGGGCAACAGCGGGGGAGCGCTGGCCGACAGTGCCGGCAGGCTCATCGGCGTGAACACGGCCGTCGCGGGCGTCGGGCTCGGTCTCGCCGTGCCGATCAACGCCACCACGCTCGAGATCATCGACACCCTCGCCACCGTCGGCCGGGTGCGCCGTGCCTGGCTCGGCGTGGCCGGGGCGAAGACTCCGCTCACTCCGGAGGCCGCCGCGAAAGTCGGCTCCGCGACCGGGATGCAGGTCATGTCGACGGTGCCGGGCAGCCCCGCGGCGCTCGCCGGAGCCCGCCCGGGAGACATCGTGCTCTCGATCGACGGCACGCCGGTGTTCGATCCGACCGGGCTGCAGCGCGTCATGGTCGAGGCGGCGATCGGGCGGCGCATGGAGATGACGGTCCTGCGCCACGGCGCCCTGATCGACCTCGTCCTGGAGCCGGAGGAGCTGCGGATGGCGTGAGGCCGCGCCGAGTGGCCGCATGTCGGAGGCAGGGAGCCTCAACAGGCACGAGGATGGGTCTCGTGAGCTATGACGCGGACGAGACCGTCTTCGAACATGCGGGACGGCGGATCCGGCTCGAGACCAACGCGCAGTTCGATGCCCTGGTCGGGGCGTTCGAGGCCGCGGTCCCCGCGTTGCCGGAGGAGCAGGCGCTGGCCGAGGTGCGCGGCGGCGACTGGGCGGGGTTCGTGCGGGGGCTGCAGTGGGAGGCGCCCAGCGGGTTCGTCCGGGTCTGGACCTCGCGTCCCGACGCGCTCATGGAGCACGCCGGCAGCGGTGCCCGCAGCGTGGTGTGGCTGATCGCGCACCACGGGATCACCGCGCGGCTGTTCCGGCACGACCCCGGCACGATGCTCTACGCCCCGCTGCGCATCGAAGCGCACACCTCGACGGCGCCGGGGACGACCTTGAGCTTCGAGGTGCCCAGCGCCCGGCTCGCCGGCTTCGGCGTCAACAAGATCACGCAGGCCGGTGCCGAGCTCGACCGCGCCCTCGGCGATCTCGTCGAGGACCTCGGGCTGCCGCGCCCCGCCGCGCTGCGACGCTGACCTGGCTGTGTTGGGCACGCAGGGCTCGTGCGGGAAGACCTACGACTCGGACAGGCCAAGGGCGCGCAACGCGAGCCACGCGGCGGCGCGGTCATCCGCCCGGTCCATGGCCAGCCCGGTCAGCTCCTCGATCCTCCGCATGCGTGAGGCGAGGGTCTGGCGGTGTATGCCGAGGCGAGACGCGGTCGTGCGCTGCGCGCCGTGCTCCGCGAGGAAGGTGCGCAGAGTGTCGGTCAGCGCACCGTGGTTGCCGTCGGCATCGCGCAGCCCGTCGAGTACGGCCGCCAGCTGCGCCGAGGATTCGTCTCCCATCGCGTCGAGCACGAGCTCGACCGTGGGCAGTTCCGAATAGCGCAGGACCGTCTGCCGGTCCTCGACCGCAGTGTCGAGGGCCTGCTTCGCCTGAAGAGCGCTGCGTCTCAGAAGCTCAGCCGGCGCCGGCAAGCCGAGCCCGAGGTGCGCCGTGCCGGTACCCAGGGGAGTGAGGGCCATGACGCGCGCCGCCAGCTCCTCCGCGAGGCCATCGGGCACGAATCCGCGTACTCGTCCGCCGCCGGCGACGAAGACGTGCTCGGCACCCAGCTCGTCGAGCCAGCGCACGGTCAGTCGCTCGAGATCGATCGTGCGAGTCCGGCTGCCCAGGTGGAATGCGGTGAGACCCGTCTCGCGCACACCCCACCGGCGGAGCAGCCGTCCGGCGTCCTGTCCGCCCGCGAGCAGGACACCCATCAGCGCTTCGCGCCCCAGCCGTTCGGTCAGCGAAGGGTCTCGTGTGCGCAGGACGAGATCGAACAGCGCGGCGGATTGCGATGCGAGGTCACGGTTGCGACTGGTCACGCTGGAACGGGAGGCGATCACGAGGTAGCCGGTGAGATCGCGATCGGATCCGACCTGATGCACCTGCAGTCCCGGGTGCCGCACGCGCACCGGCCGCCCGAGTGCGGCCGCCGTCGCATCGTCGATGTGAAGGCGGCCCGCTCCCGCGCTCGTGATCATCTGACCGTGGGCATCGAGCAGGACCGCCCAACCGTCGATGCGATGCGCGAGCTCGGCGATCACTGCGGGCGCGCCGCCGCGTCGGGCGACCTGAGTCAGGACCTTGGTGCCGGCGGTCACCAGCCGGTCGGACGCGGCCTGATCTTCGGCGATGATCGCCGCGAGATGGGCGTGCAGCGCGGACGGCGCGCTGGCAGCCTGCGCAGTCTCGGACGGAGCGTCCGCAGGGGTGGTCTCGGAATCGTTCGGAAGACGGGCGCCGAGGATCGCCGTCATGCGGCTTTTCGCCAGCAGAGCGCGCAGCTCCGCGCTGTCGCCAGTGCTGACGAACACCCCGCTCGCGGTGGTCTCGGAAACCTCGGAGTCGGGGGCCAGCCGAGCGCGCAGCTCCTCCTCGTCACCGGTCAGCAGCGTGGCGAAGTTGCGATTGGCGACCACCACGTACTCGCGCAGTCGGGCCAGACCGTCGATCGGCGTGTTCGCCGGAGCCCGTTCGACGACAAGGGTGCCGCGCACCGCGCGAGCGATGGCCTGAAGGTCGAGCGCCATGGCTGAACTGTACCAAATGCCGGTGGGTGGATGAACTCTTCAACACTTGGCACAGTGACAGCGAACCGCTCCGCTCCCTAGCATCGCCGTAGTCCTCACGTGCGCGATCTTCATTCGCGTGCGGCGTTCAAAGGAGAGAAGCCATGAAGGCAGCAGTTTTCCGCGACACCAAGACCCGAGTCGAGGTCATCGACGTCGATCTCGCCGCTCCGAAGGCCGGCGAGGTCCGTGTCAAGATCGCCGCCGCCGGCGTCTGCCACTCCGATCTGCACGTGCAGCAGGGCGACTGGGGTGCCACCGCTCCGCTGGTGATGGGCCACGAGGGGTCCGGCACGGTCGTGGAGCTGGGAGAGGGCGTCACCTCGCTCGCCGTGGGCGACCATGTCGTGCTCAGCTGGGTTCCGCCGTGCGGCGAGTGCCGGTACTGCCTGCAGGGGCACGAGGCCCGGTGCCAGAAGGTCGCGACCCTGGTCGCGCCGCAGGGGGTGTTGTTCGACGGCACTTCGCGGATGAGCAGGACCGACGAGAACGGCGATGACGAGACGCTGCACCACTATCTCGGCGTCTCGTCCTTCGCGGAGGAGGTCGTCGTGCCCGCCTCCGGCGCGATCAAGGTGCGGGACGATGCACCGCTCGACATGATCGCCGTCGTGGGATGTGCGGTCGCCACCGGTGTCGGCGCCGTCACGAACACCGCCGCCGTGGAGCCGGGATCCACCGTCGCCGTGATCGGCTGCGGCGGGGTCGGCCTGAACGTGGTGCAGGGGGCGAAGCTCGCCGGCGCCGAGCGCATCGTCGCGATCGACGTCGTACCGGACAAGACCGCGATGGCTCTGCAGTTCGGTGCCACGGATCGCATCGACGCCTCCAAGGGCGACACCGTGGAGCAATTGCTCCAGCTCATCCCCGACGGTGTCGACTACGCCTTCGACGCGATCGGACGCACCTTCACGACCGAGCAGGCCATCCGTATGCTCGGCCTCGGCGGCGCCGCCGTGATCGTGGGCCTGCCCCCCACCGGCGCGACCGCGTCGTTCGAACCGCTCGCGCTCGCCGAGGCTGACCAGCGGATCCTGGGGTCGAACTACGGCTCCGTGCGACCGTCCATCGACATTCCCGCACTGGTCGACCGCTACATGGACGGTCAGCTCAAGCTCGACCCGCTCATCTCCGGCCGGCGCCCGCTCAGGGAAGCCGCCGAGGCGCTGGAAGATCTCGAAGCGGGCGGCGTGCTGCGCACGCTGCTCATCCCCTGATCGCGCCCGAACCTCATCCGGGGGGATCCGACGCGCTCCGACGTCGGGTCCAGGGCCGCACAAGACGAATCCCCGGGTCTCCTTCCGGCTATGCCGAAGGAGAACCCGGGGAATTCGTCCGTACGCCGTCCCTTACGACGACACGGCCACCCTTTGCGCGGCGCTCGCGTGGATGCGGGCGTTGTGGGTGGACAGCGCCGTGTAGCCGAAGTAGTAGATGAATCCCTGCGTACCCCACGTGGCCAATGCAGCGGTGTAGAAGTACGTGCGCTGGGCGTCGTCGAACGGCCAGGGGAAGAGGTCGTACGTGAGCGCGATCACCATCGCCACCAGCGTGATCAGCGTGGTCGCCACGGACCAGCCCTTCGAGCCCGCACGCCACAGTCGGCCCGCGAACGAGAAGAGGAAGATTGACGTGATGAGGTTCGTGAGGACGAAGAACGTGGCCGGGCCGACGTCGTACACCTCGCCGTGGTGAAGGGACACCAGGAAGGCGCCCCCGGCTACGGCCAGGACGAAGGCGCCGATCTCGACCCAGAGCGTCGGCTTGTAATGGTGGGTCGCCATCCTCAGCCCGAGGATGAGGACCAGAGTGAACCCGAATGAGCGTGAGAACGCATCGAGGAAGTACGCGACGGTGTACATGGGACTCGCGGGGTCGCCGCCGAGCAGCGACCAGACCAGGAAGTTCGTGGCCGAGACGCCGACGATGATCCACTCGATGCCGAGGAGGTAGTTGTGATGTCTCCGGATGAACTTCCACCCGTAGACCAAGCAGACGAACATCAACCACGCGTCTGCGACGATGAAGAGCGTTTCGATCATGTGTCCTTATTCCTTTCCGATGCGGTGGGGCCGTTCAGGAGATCTCGACATGAGCTCCTCCTTCACTGACACGAGCCGCGTGCTGCGCGATGTAGCCCGTGATCGTCTCGACCAGGGATTCCGGCATGTGATGTCCCATGCCGGGGATGACCACGTGCTGTGCACCCCGGATCGCCCTGGCCGTGGCAGCGCCACCGGTCTCGGCGACCATCAGGTCGCGGTCGCCGTTGATCACGAGCGTGGGCGCCGTGATCCTGCTCAGCTGTGCGGTGCGGTCACCGGAGAGCTGGATCGCCTGGATCTGGCGTGCCCCGCCCGCCGCCAGATTCCCGGCGGCACGATCCCAGCCCTGCGCGGCGATCGCGGCCTCGGCCGCGTCGTCGATCGGGTAGGCCGCCCCCGCGATATGCCGCGTGATCCGCAGATGGTCGCGCACCGCGTCGGTCCTGTCGCAGGAATCGGGGCCCATGAGAAGCCGGATCGTCGACCAGGCGGGCTGGCCGACCTTGCGCGACCCCGTCGTCGAGTAGATCGACGTGAGCGACAGGATCCGACCCGGCTGGGTGGCCGCGATCGTCTGGGCGATCATGCCGCCCATCGAGCGACCGACGAGGTGCACCTGATCGAGGTCGAGATGGTCGAGCACGCCGATCGCGTCCTGCGCCATGTCCGCCAGCGTGTAGCCGTCGGGACGCGGGCGTGCGAGGACCTGACGCCACACTGCGGGAGGCGGGGTGGTCGCGAAACTCGATTGGCCGACGTCGCGGTTGTCCAGCGAGACGACGCGGAAGCCACGCGCGACGAGTGCGTCGACCACCGAGTCGGTCCAGAACGTGAGGTCTTCTCCGAGCCCCCCGATGAGCATGATGGCCGGGTCGGAGATCGTTCCCGCGTCGCGGAAGCAGATCCTCACGCCGGAGGGGAGCGTGACGAACTGGTCCGGGCTCGCGGCGGCGACGTCAGACATGGGCGACCCGTCCTTCGTCGACGTGGAGGGATCCGGATCCGGTCCCGAAGACGAGATGTTCGTCGACGACCGGGCCGCGCAGCGCCTTCGCATCCTGGGGGTACGACATCATGGTCCGCCATGGTTTCGTCGTGCCCTGCCGAGGCAGCATCCTCTCGCCGCGCTTGGCGTAGCCGGACTGGAGATCCATGACCGGTCTGGTCTGCATGCCCGGGGGAGCCACCGGCACGACCGTGTCGTATCCGTGCGCATCCATGTACCTGACCAGATCGATGAGGTATCTGCAGAGCAGGCCCACCTTGAGGGTCCAGGACGAGGTGGTGTAGCCGATGGCCATGGACCAGTTGGGGATGCCGCTGAGCAGCGTCCCGCGATAGGCGATGGTGTCGACGACATCGATCTGGCGTCCGTCGACCACGATGGGCATGCCGTCGAAAAGCTGCAGGTTGAGCCCGGTGGCCGTGATGACGATGTCGGCCTCCAGCTCGTCGCCCGAGCCCAGGACGATGCCGCCCCTGCTGAATCGGGCGATGCTGTCGGTGACGATGGAGGCGTCGCCCGACTTCAGCGTGTCGAAGAAGTCGCCGTCGGGTGCTGCGCACAGGCGCTGATCCCAGGGGGCGTAGGGCGGATTGAAATGCGTGTCGACATCGAAGCCCTTCCCGAGCTTCCGGATGTTCTCCCGTCGCACCATGGCACGCCCGGCCCGGGGGAACCGGCGCAGGCCTTCGATGAGCAGGTGTTCCATCCAGATGTTCTTGAACCTCGTCGCGGCGTACCCGCGCTTCTCGCCCAGCATCTTCGTCAGTGCGAGCGCGACGCGGTCGATGCGAGGAATCGGCATGACATAGGTCGGGGTGCGCTGCAGCATCGTGACGTGACGGGCCGCCCCCGGGCCTTTCGTCATCGCCGGCACGATGGTCACGGCGGTCGCGCCGCTGCCGATGACGACGACCTTCTTGGCGCTGTAGTCGAGGTCCTCCGGCCAGTGCTGCGGATGCACGACGGTGCCCTCGAAGTCCTCGATCCCTGGGAACGCGGGGGAGTATCCCTCGTCGTACTTGTAATAGCCCGTCGCGGCGAACACCCACCCCGCCTTGATCGTCTTGGTCACGTCCGATCCCGTGGCAGGATCTGTCGTCGCGACGGTGAGGGTCCAGGTCGATTCCATCGATGACCAGTCCGCACGCCGCACCCGATGGCCTGTTCTGATCAGACGCGCCAGCGCGTTCTCGTCGACCGTCTCGCGGAGATAATCCAGGATCAGGGGAGCGTCGGCGATCGCATTCTCGTGACGCCATGGCTTGAACTCGTAGCCGAACGTGTGCAGATCCGAGTCCGACCGGATGCCCGGGTAGCGGAACAGATCCCACGTGCCTCCGATGTCTTCGCGGCCCTCCAGCACGATCAGGGATTTGCCGGGGAGTTCGCGGCTGAAGTAGGCCGCAGCCCCGATCCCCGAGATCCCCGCCCCGATCACGACGATGTCGAACTCCTCGACCACGCCTGAATCGTTGTCCGTCATCCTTGACTCCTTGCACCTTCGACAAATGGTGCCCACAGTCTGATCGGCGACCTCTTCGGGCCACCACGACAGGGCGCACCTGATTCCGAGGCCGTAGGTGCAGCGTGCACACGCGCGGCCGACGCGCTCGGGAACTCCGAAGACATCGGCGCGCGCCGGGCCAGACTGCTCGTATGGAAGATCTGTGGCCCTCGCCCAGCCCCGCGGCCGCGGCCATGTTCCGATCGCTCTGCGAGTGGCTCATGGCCGATGCGGATGCTCTCGCCGACGCCATCGCGCGACCGGCGATGCTGGCGTCGGCGCACGGCGACGCGGCCTTGCTCGCAGATGCGTCGCTCATGGCCGAGGACCGCGAGCTCAACCGTGCGGATATCGTGCAGTGGCTCACGTCGAACATCCAGCATCCGGGACGCCGGGTGGATCCCTATGTGGGCCCGCGTTCGGCGGCCTATGTCGCCGATCTCGTGTCGCGGGGCATCGCGCCCGACTTCGTGGCGGGGTGGCGGGCCGCGTTGATCATCGGCTGGCGACGATGGCTCGAGCTCTGCACGGCGAAATGCCCCGACCCGGATCTGCTCGTCGAGGTGCTGGCCGTGTCGGCGCACTCGCTGGTGCAGTACGCCCTCGACTCGGTGGCGATGGTGCGGGAGGTCAGCCTGGCGGCCTCGATGGGCAATGCGGACGCCCAGACGCTCGCCATGATCCAACTGATCGTCGGCGGAGCTCCGATGACCCAGGACATCGCGGAGGAGCGCCTGGGTTACCGGATGGGGTGCCGGCACGTCGCGCTCATCCTGTGGACCGATGCTCCGGACCAGGACGGTGCGTTGGACGAGGCGGTGGCGACGTTGCGTGCGGCGAGCCGTTCCGGCACCATGCTCGTGGCTCGCGCGACCTCGGCCTCCCGGTGGATCTGGCTTTCCGGCCAGGACGTTCCCGATCTCCACCAGGTCGCGAGGGCTGTGGCCGATGTCCGACGTGTGCGTGCGGCCGTCGGCAGGCCGGGGCATGGGCTCGAGGCGTTCCGGTCCAGTCATGAGGACGCGCTCGCGGCTCACGTGATGCTCACGCGACTGGAGTCGGACCGTCGGTTCACCGTATACAGCGATGTCGAGCTCATCGACAGCCTGACCAAGGATCGCGTCGGAGCGCAGAGGTTCGTGACCAAGACGCTCGGCGCGTTGGCGACTGCGGATGCCACGCTGCGCCAGGCCCTGCTCACCTACGTGCAGTGCGGGTTCAACACCACCCGGGCGGCGGCGCGGCTGTATCTGCACCGGAACACCGTCGAGCGCCGGGTGTCGAGGGCGAACGAGCTCTCCGTGGTCAAAGTGGAAGACAATCCGACTTACGTCGCAGCGGCCCTGCTGGTGCTGGAGCTCGCGCCCGAGCTCGTGACCACAGCCTCCGGCTGAGCCCTCACGGCGAACGGCCGTGCGCATCGTCCCGCGCGGCGAGTGCACGCTGCACCTCCTGCGCCGAAACCAGGTGCGCCCTGTCGTGGTGACCGGCCCGGGCTGCGGATCAGACTGTCTCCACCAGATCTGCGGGGCACGGAATCGCCCGATCCGCACACCGTCACGGTCGACGAACTCGCGCTCGCACGGCGTGCGTCGGTCGAGCCCTCCGTCGCCGTGACCCGCCGTCGCCTGGTGCAGCGCTCGACGAGGAGGCCCGACCATGACAGCACTTTCCGATGCAGGCACCGCGGTGAAGCGGGTCGGACCGCTCTGGATGACTCTGTTCACATTCGCCTGGCTGGCGATCTGGACCATCCAGTTCACGCCGATCCAGCTGCTGCTGCCCCTGCAGCTGGACACCGGCGGCCTGGGCGAAGACTGGATCGGCGGTGTCGTCTGGTCCGGCGTGGTGCTGTCCGTCGGTGGAGTCATCGGCGTCGTCGCGGCACCGCTGGCGGGCCGCTGGTCCGATCGCACGCGCTCCCGATGGGGGCGCCGACGCCCGTGGGCGATCGGTGGATCCCTGCTCTCCGCGCTCGGGTTGATGACCACCGGAGTCGCCACGGGCCCGGTTGCGGTCGGCGGTGCCTGGATCGTCGTGTCGGTCGGGATCTCGGTGGCCTCGGCGGCCCTCACCGCGATGATCGCCGATCAGCTGCCCGAGGCCCAACGCGGCGCGGCGGCGGCCGCGGCGAGCTCGGCACAGGCGCTCGGCGTCGTCGTCGGTGTGGGCACCATCGTGCTGATCGGGCTCGGCATCTTCGAGTCCTATCTCGTGCTGGCGGCGCTCATCCTTGTGCTCGGCGTCGGCACCGCACTGTGGCTTCCCGACGAGCCGGCGCACCGGATCGCCGTCCCTGCTCGCCCCATGGCCGCGGGCCGCCCCTCATGGCTGCGCGACCGCGACTTCCTCTGGCTCCTGAGCAGCCGCCTGATCGTGAACATCGGCAATGCCCTCGGCACCGCACTGCTCCTCTTCTTCCTGCTCTACGGCGTGAAGGTACCCGCGGCCGAGGCGCAGGACGATCTGCTCCTGCTCACCGTCGTCTACACGGTCTTCGTGGTCGGCTCCTCGGTCATCGCGGGGATCGTCTCCGACCGCGCCTCCGCCCATCCGGTGCGTCGGCGCCGCACGCTGACCGTGGTGTCCGCGCTCTTCGGCGTGGTCTGGGGCGCGGTGATCCTGGTCAGCCCTTCTCTCATCATGACCATGATCGCGTCGGCGCTGATGGGTGCCGGCTACGGGGCGTACATGACGGTGAGCCTCGCGCTCGCGACGGATCTGCTCAAGGATCCGGAAACCCATGCGCGCGATCTCGCGCTTGTGAACGTCTCCGCACAGCTCGGGCAGCTGCTGGGGCCGCTGCTCGGCGCGGGGCTGGTGGCCCTCGTCGGCGGGTTCTGGCTGCTGTTCAGTGTCGCCATGGTGCTGTCCGCCGCGGGGGCGCTGATGACCTACGGAATCCGGGTGAAGACCGGAGAACGCCCGGGTGCCGACCGGCTTTCGCCGGAACGGACGGAGCGCTCCCTGGATACGACGGCGCCGTGACGGCTGCGGCATCCCGGATCGAGACGTCCCGCCGCGCTGCGACGCTGACGCTGCCGCTGACTCGCTGTGCATCCCCGGTCCTGCTTGACATCGGTTCGGACCGAGGCCGACGATGGCGCCATGACCCGAGAATCGTCCGACGAGGACAAGGCGATCGCCGACGTCATCGAACGTCTCCAGGCGAGGTTCCCGCAGACCGCGGAGATCGAGATCGACGGTGCGGTCCGAGACGCGCAGCGCTCGTTCGAGCAGGCGAGGGTGCGCGACTTCGTGCCCGTCCTCGTCGAGCGCGAGGCTCGCGCGCGGATCGAGCGCCCGGTCCGCTGAGGCAGCAGATCCGGGGGAGCAGGGCCTCGTCGCCGGTGAGGTCCTGGCGGGCCGGTGGCCCTTTCGGGTGATTCGTGGCATCCTCGGGGACACGATCCTCTCGAGCGTTGGGATGAGCCATGCACCTACGCGAAGCGGACGCCCGCACCCGTCATGCGCCCCATTCGACCACCGTCGGCTTCGTCTTCGGTGCTCTCTCCGCCGCTGTGATCCCAGATCCCGTGCTCATCGAAGTACTGACGAGCCTCGGACTCACCGACTCCGACGCGCGCGCCACCATCTCACGGATGCAGCGCCTGGGCTGGCTGATCGATGACCGCGGTGGCGAGGGGCCGGTCGTCGCGCACCGTCTGTCGCCCGCGGCGCTCGTCAGGTACCGGGAGCTGGAGGGCACGACGCCGGTGCCGCACTGGTCCGGGGCTTTCCACGGGGTGGTCTTCGACATCGCCGGGGTGCATCCGGAGTTCCGTGATCGCTTTCGCCGGCTGGCGGAGCACGCGGGCTTCGGGTTGCTTCGCCCTGGCGTCCTGATCCATCCGGAGGACCGCTGGCAGCCGATCGCGGAGGGCGTCGGCCGCGCGCCCGAGGACAGCTGGTACTCGTACATCCGCCTCGTGCCCGGCAGCGAGCAGGAGGCTGTGCGGATGACGGCCAAGGCCTGGGATCTCGACGGGATCGCGGACCGCTATCGGGCTGCGATCTCCGAGGTGACGCAGAGCCACGATCTCGTCGTCAGCGGCACCGCCGAACGCGACCCCTGGGAGCTGCTCGACATCTGGCATCGCATGTACGCCAGGGTCATCGTCCTGCGTATGGACGACCCCCGGCTGCCCGGCGAGTTGCTGCCGCAGGATTGGCCGGGCGATGGCTTCGCGCCGGCGCTGCGTGCGATGAACGCGACGATCGCGCCGCGGATCCAGCCGTACCTGCAGGCGGAGGTCTCGCAGTGGGACGAGACCGGCGACTGCGTCTTCGCCCCGCCGGCGTGGACGACGGCGTGAGCGCTCTCCGACGCCTCGGGCCGCTTCCCTCGGCATAGGAGAGGCGTGACGGACACGGAACCCCGGATCCAGACGCTCGGCATCGTCGGTGCCGGCCGGGTCGGTGGCGTGCTCGCGCGGCTGGCCGCGTCCGCCGGATACCGCGTGCTGGTGGCGGGATCGTCGGATCCGGCCCCGATCGCGCGCGCGGTGCGGGCGCTCGGCGCGACCGCGGTCGATGTGGCGGAGCTCGCGCGCGAGGCCGACGCCGTGCTCCTCGCCCTGCCGCTCAGCCGGTACACGACGCTGCCGGCGGCGCTGCTGCGCGGCAAGCTCGTGATCGACGCCATGAACTTCTGGTGGGGCGACGGGCTCCGTGGCGATCTGGACGATCCGCGCACATCCACGAGCGAGATCGTGCAGCGCTTCCTGACCGGATCCCGGGTCGTGAAGGCGTTCAACCACATGGGCTACCAGGACCTCGAGGACGAAGTCCGCCCGGCGGGCGCGCCCGGTCGCAAGGCGATCGCCATCGCCGGAGACGACCCGGCGGATGTGGCGCGGGTGGCCCGGCTGGTCGACGACCTCGGGTTCGACCCCGTGGTCGCCGGTGGCCTGGCCGCCGGCATCATGCTGGAGCCCGGCGCCGAGGCCTTCGGCGCCGACGTCGACGCTGCCGAGCTGCGTGCGATGCTGCAGCGCTTCTGGACTTCGCAGCGCGGCATCGTCGTGGCGAGAGCCCGCGCTGCGGGTCCTGGCTCCTGATCCGGAACCGGCTCAGGTCGCGGCGGCCAGTTCCTTCCTGGGCGAGGGCTTCGCTGCGCGTCGCATGCCGGAGCTGAGGTGCGGATCGATCCTGCCGGCCCGCGCGGCCTGAGGGCGCGCCGAGACGTCCGGCGCGCCTGCCTCGACGACGACGCGCACGCCGTCGACGAGGGCGTCCGCGGCGCCGCGGACGTAGCCGCCGGGCATCGCCGCGATCCCGCGCAGGAACGCGATCGTCTCGGCAGTGAGGATCTCACCGGGCAGGACGTTGGGGATCCCGGGCGGATAGGCGGCCAGCGCGTCGGCCGAGACCCGGCCCACGGCGTCCGCCGCCGGGACGATCTCGGTGTGCGCGAAGGCGGCATCCCGCGGGCGCATCACGGCGGGGCCGGTCTTGGGCAATGCGATCGAGCCGAGCTCCCCGCGGGCGGCGAGGTCGCCGACCGGCTGAAGCGCCTCGAGCGCCGCGACGAACCGGGCGGCGTCGGGCGTCGTGCCGGGGCCGACGAACGCGACGATGCAGGATCCGGTCGAGATCTCCGTCATGATCCCCGCGGTGCGCAGTAGCTCCTCGCGCACGGCGTGGCCGTCCAGCCCGGCCGCCCCCACATCGATCGACACCCGCAGCGGGTCGTGGCCGACGATGTCGGGGAAGGCGTCGAAGCCGTCGCTCACGATCGGGAAGCGTCCCGTCGCACGCACGGCGTCGCGCAGTTCGGCGGCGGCGGTGAGCGACGCGGTGATGCGGTCGCGGCCGTCCTCGAGCGTCGCCCGGGCGAGGTCGAGGGAGGCGAGCAGCAGCGAGCTGGCGCTCGTGGACTGCGTGAACATGAAGGCGCGGTCGATCAGAGGCTCGAGCTCCGCGGCGTAGGGGCCGTCGGCGAGATGGAGCATGGCCGACTGGGTGAGGCTGCCGCCCATCTTGTGCGTCGACGAGACGACGAGGTCGGCGCCGAGCGCGATCGGGTTCGCAGGAAGGTCGGGGTGGAAGCCGAAGTGCGCGGCCCACGCGGCGTCCACGACCAGCGGCACGCCGGCCTCGTGGCAGACCTCGGCGATGCCCTCGACGTCGGCGACCGCGCCGAAGTAACTCGGACTGATGATGTAGGCGGCCTTCGCGTCCACGCCCGTGAGCGCCTCGCGCATCGCTGCGGGCGTCACGCCGTGATTGATGCCATGGTGCTCATCGATCGTCGGCTGCACGAAGCGGGGGTCGAGGCCGCCGAGGATGATGCCGTCGAAGAAG
The DNA here is from genome assembly GCF_052115565.1 of Microbacterium sp. 2MCAF23. Taxonomy (NCBI): domain Bacteria; kingdom Bacillati; phylum Actinomycetota; class Actinomycetes; order Micrococcales; family Microbacteriaceae; genus Microbacterium; species Microbacterium sp. 2MCAF23. The sequence continues at coordinate 158,772 of NZ_JBFRGY010000001.1, forward strand.
CTGGAGTGCGCGCTGCGCTGCGCGACGACGATCTCGTCCGGGGTTCGGAAGGCGGAAAGGGCCAGCGCCGCCATCCGGTTCGCCTCGGAGGCGCCGTTGGTGAGGAACCAGGTGCGCCGCGCGCCCCACGCACGGGCGGCGGCCTCGCGCGCCTGGGCGAGCGGGTTCACGGGTCCCTTGTCGATGCCGTCCAGCAGCGGCTCCACGTCGTAGCGCAGCACGTCCTCGCCGAAGAACTCCGCCAGTAGCGGGGCGGCGGTGGGGTCGGCGCTGTGCCCGGGGACGTTGAGGCGCTGCAGGTCGCGTGCGGCGAATCGGCGGATGGCGTCGGCGTAGGGCGTGGATGTCGTCACGGATCGATTCTGACGGCGAGGGATACGATGAGGAATGACGACATATCTTCATTCCTCAATACTCACTATGGAGCGCGGATGCTCGATCTGAGGCAGCTCAAGGCGCTGGAGGCCGTGGCCGAACACGGGTCCGTGCTGCGTGCGGCGGACGCCCTGCAGTGGAGCCAGCCCACCGTGACCCACCACCTCCGCGGCCTGGAGCGCGTACTCGGCGCCGCGGTCGTGACGAGCGGATCCGGCGGCACCCGGCTGACGGCGGTGGGAGAGGCGATGATGCCGCACGCGATCGCGATCCTGGACCGCTCCGAACGCGCCGTCGACGAGCTCAGGGCGCTGGTCGAGTCAGACCGCCGCCGCATCGCGATCGGCGTGTTCCCCTCCGCAGGAGCGAGGCTGCTGCCGCAGGTCGTGCGAGCACTGCAGGAGGCCGGCTTCGACCCGGACGTGAGCGAGGCCGAGCTCGACCCGCTGATGGCGGACGTCGTCGGACTCCGCCTCGATGCCGCGATCGTGTACGACGCCCCAGGCCGGCCCACGATCCTGCCGCCGGGCTTCCGGATGATCCCGGTCCGCCAGGAGCGCCTCGCCGTCATCGTCCCGCGGGCGCACCCTCTCGCCGGGCGCACCGGCGTTCCCCTTGCGGATCTCGACGACGAAGCCTGGATCGCGGGTGCGACGGAGGCGGATCCGGTCGACGCGGCCCTGGCCCGAGCCGCCGAGCAGGCCGGCTTCACCCCGCGGATCGCGATGCGCAGCGACGACTACGCCGTCGTGGCGGCCTATGTCGCCGCCGGGTTCGGTGCCGCCCTCGTGCCGGAGCTGGCGCTTCCCGCGCATCTGGACGCCGTGGCCACCGTGGAGATCGCCGACGCTGTGTTCGAGCGGCGCATCTTCCTCGTCACCGCGCCGACCGTCGGCGCAGTGGCGCGAACCGCGCTCGAGCAGGCGCTGCGCACGACGGCCGGCGGCTGATTCGGCCCGAGCAGGGCCTCGAGACGCCCCGCGCATCCGGGGGACGCGGCCCGCCGGAGGGCGCCGGAGCGCGGTTGTCGGAATCGGCGCGCAGAATGTTGTCGAGAAACGCACATCGACTCCGACCACATACCGAGGCGGACATCGGGTCGCCCGACGAACAGAAGGAGAACGACCATGAAGTACATGATCCTCATGCAGGTGCGCCAGGACGTGCTGGATGCGCTCACGGCGGAGCAGATGCAGGCGATCGGGGAGGGCCACCAGGCGTTCATGGATTCCATCACCGCTTCGGGCGAGATGCTCGGCACCGTCGCGCTCGCCGACCCCAGCCAGTCGAAGGTGGTGCGCGCCTCGGCGGGCGCTCCCGAAGTGGCCGATGGACCCTTCGCCGAGACCAAGGAGTTCATGGGCGGGTACTACCTGATCGAGGTCGAGTCCGAGGAGCGCGCGGTCGAGCTCGCCCAGCAGATCCCGGACGCGGCGATCGACGGACTCGCGCTGGAGGTCCGTCCCGTGATGTTCTCCGCCGGGTCCGACGTGTGACCGATCGCGGATACGAGGACCTGTGGCGCAGCAGCGCGCCGCAGGTCCTCGCCGCGCTGCTGCGCCGCTACGGTGCCGCACAGCTGGACCTCTGCGAGGACGCGGTGCAGGAGGCGCTTCTCGCCGCGCACCAGCAGTGGCCGTCCGAGGGCGCCCCCGCGGATGCGAAGGGCTGGCTGCTCACCGTCGCGCGCCGCCGCATGATCGACCGGATCCGCAGCGAGCGCCAGCGCCGCGAGCGCGAGCACGCCTACGTCGATGCCTGGCGACCGCTCGAGGACGCCTCGGCCGCGCACGCCGACGACAGCGTGCAGGTGCTGCGGCTGTGCTGCCATCCCGCGCTGAGCGTGCCCGCCCAGGTGGCGCTGACGCTGCGCGCGGTCGGGGGCTTGTCGACCGCGCAGATCGCCCGCGCGCACCTGCTGCCGGAGGCGACGATCGCTCAGCGGATCAGCCGGGCGAAGGCGAAGATCCGCGTGGCCGGGGCGGCCTTCCCCGAGCCTGCCGACCCCGAGGACCGTCTGGATCCGGTGCTCGCCGTCCTCTATGTCATGTTCACCGAGGGCCACACCGCGACCGAGGGTGCGGAGGTCAACGACGTCCGGCTCAGCGATGAGGCGATCCGCCTTGCCAGGATGCTGCATCGCGAACGCCCGGACGACGTCGAGGTCGCGGGGCTGCTCGCGCTGATGCTGCTCACCGACGCCCGCCGGTCCGCGCGCACCGGCACCCGCGGCGAACTGATCCCGCTCGACGAGCAGGATCGCACGCGCTGGGACCGGGGCCGGATCGAGGAGGGCACCGAGATCCTGGACGCGGCGCTCGCCGCAGGCCGCCACGGCCCCTACGCGATCCAGGCCGCGATCGCGGCGCTGCACGATGACGCCCCGAGCACCGCGACCACGGACTGGCCGCAGATCCTGGCCCTGTACCGCCTGCTCGAACGGGAGACCGGCAACCCGGTCGCGACGATCAACCGCGCCGTGGCCCAGGCCATGGTGCACGGCCCGGAATCGGGTCTGGCCGTGATCGACGGGATCGCGGATCCGAGGGTGCGCGGCGACCGCCGCCGCATCGCGTCGGTGCGCGCGCATCTGCTCGAACGCGCGGGGCGCACTCCGGAGGCGATCGCCGAGTACCTCGACGCGGCCCGGGCGACGCTCTCGGTCCCTGAACGCGACTACCTGCGGGCTCGCGCCGCACGACTGCGGGACTGAGCGACGGACGCCGCCGGGATCGGCAGCGGATGCCGAGCGGATCCCCGACCCCGCGCCGAAGGATGGTAGCCGATGGGGAAGATCGGCCACCAGCCCCTTCCGGGGCGATCGACGACGCGGCAGAGTCATCGTGACCGCGGCGGAGTGCCGCCGGTGCGAGGGGAGGCGCGGATGGCCCGACGGCTCGACGGCGGCTCCCGGTTCCACGGAGTCGGCGGATGACGCGCGCTGCCGCGGGATCGCGCCTCGTCCGTGCTCGTCCGGACAGCGACCCCGGCTATCGACGGAGGCGGTCCGGATCCGGCTTCCGCTACACGGACGCGCATGGGCGTGCGGTGTCGGACGCCGATCTGGAGCGGATCCGCGCGCTCGCGATCCCGCCGGCGTGGCAGGACGTCTGGATCGCGAAGGATCCGCGCGCCCACATCCAGGCGATCGGCGTCGACGCGGCGGGGCGGCGGCAGTACCTGTACCACCCGCAATGGCGGCAGCGCCGGGATCGGAGGAAGTTCCGCCGGGCGATGGCGCTCGCCGCGGCGCTGCCGGGCGCGCGGGCCAGGGTGACGCGCGCGCTCGCGCAGGACGGCGCCCCGGACCGGGAGCGGGTGCTCGCCGCCGCCTTCCGGCTGCTGGACGACGTCGCGCCGAGGGTCGGCTCGCAGCGGTATCTGGCGCGCCACGGCAGTCGTGGGCTCACCACGCTCCGCTGTCGCGATGTGCGCATCGACGGGGCAACGACCGTGCTCGCCTTCCCCGCCAAGAGCGGGCGTCGCATGCGGCTCGAGGTCGAGGATCCGGCGCTCTCGGCGGTGCTTGCGGACCTCGTGGAAGGCGCACGCCCGAGCGCGCCGCTGCTCGCGTATCGCCGCGGACGGCGGCGGGTCGCGGTGACGGCCCGGGAAGTGAACGAGCACGTGCGCGCCCTCACCGGCACGGCCTTCACGGCGAAGGACTTCCGGACGCTCCGCGGCACGATTGCGGCGGCGAATGCTCTGGCGGCCGCGGGAGCGACCGGCGACGCGGCTCAGCGCCGACGTGCGGAACGGGATGCGGTCGAGGCCGCCGCCGCGGCGCTCGGCAACACGGCAGCGGTGGCGCGGGCGAGCTACATCGATCCGCGGGTGTTCCGCCGCTACGCCCAGGGGCGGTGCCTGGACACGACCATCACTCCGGAGTCCGCGATCCGTCAGCTGCTCGGGGAATGAGCAGGTGCGCGGCGCCTCTGGCGCGCCGACCCCGCGAGTGGGACGATGAGCCATCGCGAGCGATTCATCCCGCAAAGTCGCGGGTCCGTCGTGGACGGAGAGGTCACCATCATGGCTGTGGTCGGAGACGTCGGTCGGTCCTCTCGTGCGGAGTCGCGCGGCGTACTCGCGCGGTATCCGCTCACCTCCTATTTCGTGATCGCCTACCTCGTCTCGTGGCTGATCGAGGTGCCGGTCGCATTGTCGGCGCAGGGTGTTCTGCCGGCGCTTCCGAAACCCGCGATCGCGATCGCGATCGTCGTGGCGACCTTCGGGCCCACGGTCGGCGCCTTCGTCATGACCGGTGTGCTGGAGGGGCGGGAGGGCGTCGTCCGCCTGCTCCGCAGATACGTGCACTGGCGGGTCGGGATCCAGTGGTACCTGTTCCTGCTCATCGGGGTCCCGATCATCATCGTGCTCGGCACGATCGTCGTGCCCGGGGCGCTGGGGTCGTTCCAGCCGATCGTCGGCCCGCTCCTCGCGGCGTATCCGCTGGCCTTCCTGATGACTTTTCTCCTCGGCGGCCCGCTGGGCGAGGAGCCGGGGTGGCGAGGGTTCGCGCTGCCGCGCCTGCAGGAGCGCTACGGACCGCTGGCGGGCAGCACGATCCTCGGGGTGCTGTGGGCGCTGTGGCACTTCCCGCTGTTCTGGAGCGGGGTGTGGACGCCGCCGACGCCCGCGAACATGGTGATGTTCGTGGTGATGATCACGGCGCTGACGATCATGATGACCTGGGTCTTCAACCACGCGGCGGGCAGCGTGCTGATCACGATGCTGATGCATGCCTCCTTCAACACCTTCGCGAACAAGGTGGGCGCGCCGCTCTTCCCCGCGCCGATCTTCAACGACTACGGGCTTCTGCCGGTGCTGATCGGCTTCACGGTCACGGCACTCGTGCTGATCCTCGTGACCCGCGGCCGGCTCGGCCTCCCGAAGGGGGCCCGGTCGCCCGGACTCGACGCGACGACGACGGCGATGTGAGCCGCCTCTCGGCGGCGCGCGGCGATCAGGCGATCCGCTGCGGATCCACCATGGTCATGCCCGCCACGGTGGCCCGGTCGAAGCCGGGCAGCAGCGCCGCGGCCTCCTCGAGACCGATGGTGCGCTCGATGAGGCGCTGCGGGGCGAGGCGCCCCTCGGCGATCAGCGCCATCATCGCGGGGTAGTCGGCGGCCGCCATGCCGTGGCTGCCGAGCAGGTCGAGCTCCCAGCCGATCACGCGGTCCATCGGCACGCGCGGGTGCCCGTCGATCGGCGGGAGCAGGCCGATCTGCACGTGCCGGCCACGCCGACGCAGTCCCAGGACCGCGTCGGCGAGGGTCTGCTCGCTGCCCACCGCGTCGACGGAGACGTGACTCCCGCCTCCGGTCAGCGCGGCGACGGCGGCCGGGATATCGGTCCCGTCCGCGAGGAGCGTGTGCTCGGCGCCGACCTCGGCGGCCACGGCGAGGGCCTCCTGGTTGCGGTCCACGGCGATGACGCGCGCACCGGCCGCCCGGGCGATCATCACGGCGCTGAGCCCGACGCCGCCGGCTCCGATCACCGTGACCCATTCGCCGTCGCGCACCTGCGTGCGTCCGACGAGCGCGCGGAACGCGGTGGCGAAGCGGCAGCCGAGACTCGCCGCCGTGGCGAAGTCCACCTCGTCCGGCAGCGCGACCAGGTTCACGTCGGCTGCGTGCAGGGCGACGGCCTCGGCGAAGGATCCCCAGTGCGTGAAGCCGGGCTGCTGCTGGTCGGGGCAGACCTGCGCGTTGCCGGAGAGGCACCATTCACAACGCCCGCAGCCGCACACGAACGGCACGGTCACGCGATCGCCCACCTGCCAGCGGGTGACCCGCGGTCCCACCTCGGTAATGATCCCGGCGAGCTCGTGCCCCGGCACATGCGGGAACGCGATGTCGTCGTGCCCGGCCCAGGCGTGCCAATCGCTGCGGCACATCCCCGTGGCCATCACCCGGACGAGGACGCCGTCATCGGGCACGTCCGGCTCGGGGACCGAGCGCACCTCCGGCTGGGAGCGGACCGCATCGAACACCACTGCACGCATGGGCTCATCCTGCCAGGCGGCGGGCCCCGCGTTACAGCTTGTTCACGTCGGGTGCGTTCGACGAAACGGAATGGAAACACAGCGCGCGTCGAGGCGAAACGCACGGGTGACAGTCTGACCTCACCCGACGCTGCAGGAGCGTTCTCACTGAGAGAGGAGCGGACCCATGGATCAGGGAAACACCGCCTTCGTTTTGATCTGTGCAGCCCTCGTGCTGCTCATGACGCCAGGTCTGGCGTTCTTCTACGGTGGCCTCGTCAAGGCCAAGAGCGTGATCAGCATGATGATGATGAGCTTCGGCGCGATCGGTCTGATCGGCGTGCTGTGGGTCGTCTTCGGCTATGCGATCGCGTTCCCCAGCGGTAAGGGCCTGATCGCCCCGTGGACCATCGACTGGTCCGCGATCGGCCTGAACAGCCTGCTCGAGGTTCCGAAGGGCGCAGCGTACCCGCCGCTCGCGTTCGTCGCGTTCCAGGCGACCTTCGCGATCATCACCGTCGCCCTCGTCTCCGGCGCCATCGCCGACCGTGCCAAGTTCGGATCCTGGATGATCTTCGCCGGCATCTGGGCGACGGTCGTCTACTTCCCGGTCGCGAGCTGGGTCTTCAACTTCGGCCTGAACAAGGACGGCACCTTCGCCTACGGCGGCTGGGTCACCAAGGGCCTTCAGGACTGGCTCGGCGTCGGTGCGATCGACTTCGCAGGCGGCACCGCGGTGCACATCAACGCCGGAGCCGCCGGTCTCGCGCTCGCCCTCGTGCTCGGCCGCCGCATCGGCTTCCAGAAGGGCGCCGACGTGCCGCACAACCCGCCGTTCGTGCTGCTCGGCGCCGGCCTGCTGTGGTTCGGCTGGTTCGGGTTCAACGCCGGTTCCGAGCTCGGCGCCGACGGCACCGCCGCGATCGCGTTCGTGAACACCCTCGCGGCTCCCGCGGCCGCTCTGCTCAGCTGGCTGGTGATGGAGAAGATCCGCAACGGCAAGCCCACCTCGGTCGGCGCCGCATCCGGTGCTGTCGCCGGTCTCGTCGCGATCACCCCGGCCTGCGCCGCGCTCACCCCGATCTGGGCGGTCGTGCTCGGCCTCCTCGCCGGTGCGGTCTGCCAGCTCGCGATCGACCTGAAGTTCAAGCTCGGCTTCGATGACTCGCTCGACGTGGTCGGCATCCACCTCATCGGCGGCATCCTGGGAACGCTCTACCTGGGCGTGTTCGCCAACGGCACCGGCCTGATCTTCAGCGGCAGCTTCGCACAGCTCGCGGCCCAGGCGCTCGCAGCAGGCGCAGTGCTCGTCTACTCGTTCGCACTCGCCTTCGGGATCGGATTCGTCATCGAGAAGCTCCTCGGATTCCGGGTGAAGAACGAGGACGAGATCGCAGGGCTCGACACCGTGGTGCACGGCGAAGAGGGCTATGTCCTCATCGGCGCGCGGGTCTGAGCCGGTGAACCCCGCCTTCCTCGCGGCGAGCTCCGCCACGGCCGGTCTCCTGCAGTTGCGGAACCTGCCGAGGCGCGGGCTCGCCGCAGGAGGCGGCCATGTGCGCGAGATCTGCGGACTGCGCGGTCCGAATGGAGAGCTGCACTGGGCCCTGCAGCTCGTCGAGCTGCGGGGCCCGGTGGGCATCCTGCATCTGGTGGACGAGGCGACGCACGTGCTCGCCGGGATCGGCGGCCCGCAGGTCGACGTCGGTCCTGGCGCGCCGGTCGGGCTCCGCAAGGAGCGGGTGCTGCGGCACACGGGCCCGCTCCTGGAACTGCGCCGGCCCCGGCTCCGTGCCGCGGAGCTGAGCCGGATCCTCGTCCTGTCCACGGTGACATCCCGGGCGAGGCCGGCGCTGGTCTTCGCCGACCTGCACGGTGCATCCGATCTGCCCGAGGATACGCGCGCGGTGGTCGTGCGCTCGGGGCGGGTGAGCATGGGCGGCAGCACGGCATCGGCGATGGAAGCGCTGGTGCTGCCGTCCGCAATGACGGGGGACAGTGCGGTCACTCGCGGACCCGGGATCGTCGCCGATGACGCCCGGGTCCTCATGGTCGTCGGCTGAGGCCGCCTCGAACCGGCGGCCCTCAGCCGGCCGGATCAGCCGCGTCGGATCAGTCGCTCAGGATCAGCCGTACCGGATCAGCCGCCCAGCACGGCGATGATCGCGAGGTGATCGCTGGCGCCGGCCGAGGCCGTCCGGCCGGAGGCGGCCGCGAAGCCGCGCTGGAAGACGTGGTCGATCCGGACCGCGGGGAACGAGGCGGGCCAGGTGAACGAGGGGCCGATCCCGCCGAACCGCACCTCGCCGAGCCTCCCGGCGATCGCGGAGAGAGCCGGATCCGTCGACACGGCATTGAAATCGCCGAGGGCGATCACGCGATGGCTCCGATCCGCACCGATCTGCTCGCCCAGCGCGGAGAGCATCCCATCTCTGGCGCTCTGCGCGCCCGGGCGCAGCGAGGCGGCGTGCACAACGTAGACGCTGACGGGGCCGCCGGGTGCGTCCACCTCGACGCGCAGCGCGCGCTTCCAACCCAGCCCGAGGTCGAGCGCTTCCTCGTCGAGGATCGGGTACCGGCTCCAGACCCCGACGGTGCCGACCCGGTAGGCGTGCGGGTACGCATCGGCGAGCTCGTCCGCGATCGCCGCCCCCGAATCGCCGTCGAGCTCCGTGAATGCCAGGATCTGGGCGCCCTGGCCGGCGAGGGCGCGCGCGGACGCCGCCCCGGTGCCCGATCCTGCCTGCACGTTCTGCGTGGCGACCAGCAGGCCTGAGGCTCCGGGGGACGGATCGCCCTGCCACGGCACGGGGAGGAACCCCCACAGCGCCACGGTCCAGGCGACGACGGGCACCGCCGCGATCCATGCCGTCCGCGGCCGGATCAGCAGGGCGGCGATCACGAGCGGTGTCAGGAGCAGCCCCAGCCAGGGCAGGGCCACGGCGATCGCCGTGCCGAGCGGGCCGGGGACCGATCCGAGCAGCACGGCGACGGTCAGCGCCATGGCTGCCATCAGCAGTGCGACGATGGCACCGCGGCGGGGCGCGGCGCGTGTCGTCCTGACCGGGTCCCGCGTCGCCTGACTCACGGATCCATCCTTCCGGTCCCGGTCTGAGGAACGGCTGACGGTCCGGTTCCGGGGTGCTGCTGCTGGCCTCGTCAGTCGTGCGAGCGGTACGGCAGCCCAGGCTCGGGCCCCGTGTCGGTCAGGCCGGGCACAATGGATCCGAGCCGATCGCCGGAGGGAGCGCCATGGATCCGTTCTGGGACCCGCGCAGCCGCCGGCGCCGGCAGCAGCCGGTCGTGGCAGTGCACCCGGCCGATGACGCACCCTCCGCGAGCGGCACGTGGCCGGCGAGCATTCCCGCGGTCGCCCAGGTGCTGCGGGAGGGCATCGACCTGGATCCGGGAGTGACGTTCCTCGTCGGCGAGAACGGCAGCGGCAAGTCGACGCTGGTCGAGGGCATCGCGGTCGCCTACGGGCTTTCGCCGGAGGGCGGATCCCGCCAGGCCCGGCACAGCACCCGCCCGACTGAGTCGCCGCTGTCGGAGTGGCTCCGCATCCAGCGCGGTGTCGGCGCGAACCGGTGGGGCTTCTTCCTGCGCGCCGAGACGATGCACTCGTTCTACACGTACCTCGAGGAGAACCCGTCAACCGGACCGGAGCCGTTGTTCCACGAGATGAGCCACGGCGAGTCGTTCCTCGCCGTGCTCGAGACGCGCTTCGACGATCCCGGCTTCTACTGCCTCGACGAGCCCGAGGCGGCGCTCTCGTTCTCCTCGACCCTGAGCCTCATCGCCGTGCTGCGCCGGATCGCCGACGAGGGAGGGCAGGTGCTCTGCGCGACGCACTCGCCGGTGCTCGCCGCGCTGCCGGGCGCGACGATCCTCGAGGTCGGGGAGTGGGGCCTGCGCCCGGCGGTGTGGGAGGACCTGGAGCTCGTGCGGCACTGGCGGTCCTTCCTCGACGAACCCGGACGCTACACCCGGCACCTGCTGGACTGAGTGCTGCACGTACTGGACGGGCCCGGTCTGCCAGGGCGACGTGGGCCGGAAGGCCGAGCCGTCACGCGGCTGGGCGGCTCTCGACGGATCAGCCGAGGTCGTGCGTCTCCTCCGAGTGCGCCGTGGAGGGCGGGGTCATCGCGGCGAGCAGGGCGGAGACCTCGACGTGCGCGACGCGGATGCGCTGATCGTCTACCCCGTACGGGATCCACAGCACCCCGTCGTGGACGAGGCCGCCGCAGCTGTAGACGACGTTCGGCACGTAGCCGCCCCCGTTCCGCGGCGGTTCGATCAGCGGCGTGGGGAGCACGCCGATGACCTGGGACGGATCGTCGAGATCCAGCAGCAGCGCGCCGATGCTGTAGAGGCGGAACGGTCCGACGCCGTGCGTGAGGACGATCCAGCCCTGCGGGGTCTCGATCGGTGAGCCGCAGTTGCCGGTCTGCACGATCTCCCAGGGGGCGCTCGGAATGTGCAGGATCGTCTCGTCCTCCCAGACCAGGCCGTCCACGGACCTGGTCAGGGTGATCGACTCGCCGTCGCCGCGACCGAGCGCGAGATGCGTACCGTGGACGGGCCGGGGGAACAGGGCCATACCCTTCGTCCGGGTCGCGGATCCGACGAGGCGATGAATCGAGAAGTCCCGGAAGTCGTCTGTCGTCAGCAGACGCGACGAGATCGCGTGACCGTCGTAGGCCGTGAAAGTCCCCGCGTACGCGGGCCCATCGGCGCGCGGTGTCCGGACGAGCCGGAGGTCTTCGATGCCCTGCCGCTCTTCGTCGGCGGCCGGGAGCAGCACGCGCGCGGTGAGCGCGGTGCCCGCCGGGAAGGTCGCGTGATAGGCCGAATCGGCGACGATCCGCATCGCGTCGAGATGCGCACGAGCACCCGCCCGTCGCAGGAAGGGAGCACGCAGCGTCTGAATGGTCTGCTCGATCAGACCGCTCCCGAACCGGTCCGGGAGGATCTGGCCGATCGCGTCCGTGAGCTCGTCGGTGCCGCCGTCGTGCTCGAGAGCACGCAGGAAATGCTCCTTCTGCCACTCGCCCTCGCTGACGGACGCAAGGCGCGGCGGGCCCTGCCTCGACAGGAAGCGCCATGTCCGTCCCGGCCCGATCACCGCTTCGCAGAACTGGATCGAGGAGACGTGCCCCTCGCCGATCGAGCGCAGCGACAGCAGCACGCGCAGTTGCCCGTCGGCCAGGCCGGTCTGATCCGGATGCGGCACGGTGCTCGGGTTGCACAGCGCGGCGCCTTCGAGCGAGTACTCCGCGGTGAAGGTCGCCCCGATGACGAGTGCGGCGTCCTCGTCGAGCTCTGGCGCGTCAGCGAGGCGCACCATGGCGGCGTTCTGAAGGACGCCGCTCAGCAGAGACGGATCCCGCCCCGAGAGACGGTCGCGAACGCGGTGCGCGCAAGCGGCGAGCACATCCGCGGGCAGGGCCAGCACCCGATCGAGCACCGCCTGCGTGCGGGAGGATCCACCCGGGGTGCTCTCCCCGGGGAGGAAGAGCCGAGCGACAACCCGGTCGGACTCCGCGCCGAGCTCGATGCCGGCGTCTTCGGCGAGGACCGTCATCTCAGGCCGGCCCGCGCGGAGCGCGCGCACTGGAAGGCGCTGAGCGCTGCGAGGGTCGACTCCGCCCCGCGGTTCTCGTTGCGTCCGGTCGGCGTGAGCCCGTCGTAGCCGGCGCCTGTGAGCGGGTCGAACATCGCGATGCCGGCGTCGTTCTCGCCGGTGAACCAGGCCCAGATCCGCAGCGACTCGTGGTGCCAGCGCTCGTCGCGCGTGACCGAAGCCGCGCGCAGGCAGGCGTCGGCGATCGTGGCGGGCTCGATCGGCTGCTGGTCGCCCGCCCGCTCCGGATCCGACCGATCCCGTCCTCCGGGGCCCGCGAACGACAGCATCCCCGACGGTCTCGTCTCCAGCCGCAGCAGCGTGTCCAGCATCTCCAGGCCGGTGTCGATCGCATCCGACCGCTGCAATGCCTGCCCTCCCGCGATGAGCGCCTCGCACAGGGCGCCGTTCGCGTAGCGCAGCCGCTGTTCCGGCCAACCCCGATCCGCGCCCTCCGGCCGGGGGACGCGGCGCAGGCCGTCGGCCAGCAGCATCCGGGCGGCGGTGAGCTCCGGGAAGGTGAGGAGGGCGTCGGCCGCGCCGATCGCCGCGAAAGCGGACGCGCGCACGTCGGGGGAGCCCTGCTGCGCTGCTCGCAGGAAGACACGAAGTGCACGTGCGCGGATCCCCGGGTCCCGTGAGTGCCGGATGGCTGCACCGAGTCCGAGGACGGCCCGCCCCCACCAATCGCCGATGCTCGGCGGATCGGTCCAGGTGCCGTCCGCCGCCCTCCGGTTGCGCACAGTACCGTCGGGGGCGACCGCGCTCTCCAAGAAGGACAGGGAGAGCTCGATCAGGTGGTGCAGCTCCACGGTGTTGGGCGAGGCGCGTCGGGACGGTTCCCGGACGGCCACCGCGAGTACCCGGGCGACGTCGTCCGTGCAGTGCCCGTGTTCGAGGCGAGGGGTCTCGCACAGAGCGTGCTCGTAGACCCCGTACGGGCCGGTCAGCGCGATGAGGTGCCCCAGGGGAAGGGGTCCCGCGGTCGTCGCCGGCGCGTCCGGAACCGCGATGGCGGTGGCGGCCGCGTTCATCCGGCCACCTGCAGCGCCATCGTCAGGTCGGCGGCGAGCGCCCGATACTGATCGGCGACCGACGTCCAGCCGTTGGCGAGCGCGCCGTGCGCCGTCCGTGACGCCGCGCTGCGAGCCGGGGCGGGTGCGCGCAGAATCGTGCCGATCGCGGCTGCGATCTGCGTGGGGCTCTGATGCGCGACGAGGATGCCCGCACCGTCGGACAACAGTTCCACGGCGTGCGGGAACCTCGTCGCGATCACGGGTCGTCCCGCCGCGATGGCCTCCACGAGCACGCCCGAGGTGGTCTGCTCGCGGGAGTCGTAAGGCAGGAGCACCACGTCGGCGGTGACCACCTCGAGCGCGAGCTCGTCCTGCGTGCGATATCGCGCGTCGATCTCGACCAGATCTCCCACGCCCAGTTCGTCCGCGAGCGCCCACAGGGATCGGCGGTACTGCTGACCATGCTCCGCGAGGACCTTCGGGTGCGTCTGCCCGAGCACCCGGTAAAGCGGAGGGGACGCGATCCCGGTGCGGCGCATCACGGCGATCGCCATGATGCCCCATTCGATCCCCTTGCCGGGACCGAGCAGCCCCCAGGTCAGCACCGTCGGTCGATGGGGAGCATCGGAGGCAACGACGGGACCCCACTCGTCGACGCCGTGCGGGATGACGCGCAGCCGCGACGCAGACACCCCGAATTCGTCGACGAGCAGTCGCGCTCCCGACTCCGTCATCGCGACGACGGTGTCGCTGTGGTCCACGACCGCGGTGGTGACCCGGCGCTGATGCGGGCGGGGCGCGGCGAGGATCGTGTGCATGACCGTGATGACCGGCCGCCGGATCAGATCCAGCAGATCGATGATCTCCGCGCCGTCCGGACCGCCGTAGATCCCGAACTCGTGCTGCACGATCACGACGTCGCAGCCGTTCAGCGCCTGTGCGGCTGCGCGTCGGCTCGGCGGATCCCCCGGGCTCAACGTCGTGGCGATCCGCAGGCGGAGGCCTGGGACGGAAGGGCCCGCCGGCACGCCGTCGTCGACGCGGACGATCACCGACTCGTCGCCCGGGCTCTTCGACAGGGCCCCCGCCAGCGCGGCGGTGAACGTCGCGAGGCCGCATCGTGTCGGGGGGAACGTGCTGACGAATCCGAAACGTGTCATGAGAAGCACGCCTTTCCGCTCGGGCTCGCGCTGCAGCGCGGAGCCGATGGCGAGACGTCTGCCGAAGGGCACCTCCCGTGGAACCGCGATGCGCGACCCGGTCAGCGGCCGGCCGATCGGCCCAGGTGCCGCTGTTGATCCTCAGCGTACGCCCGCCGAACCGCCTTCGGGGCCGGCCGTCTCGCACGTTCGGGATACCGTGACCTCGGTTCTCGCCGTTCGATGCCCTCAGAACGCGTGTGCGAGCTTGTCGGGGTTGCAGACCTGGCGGAGCCCGTGGATGAGGCCGTCGGCGCCGAACTCGAGGGTGAGCACGTCGGTGCGACCGGAATGCGTGAGTGCGACCGCGGGCTCGCCGTTGACGTCGAGCTGCGCGACTCCGAAAGGCAGCGACGGGTCGGCCGTGGCCTTCTCCAGCACACCGAAGAGGAAGCGCCGCACGCGGTCGGCGCCGAAGATCGGGTTGAGGGCCGCGCGCACTCGCCCGCCGCCGTCGCTCCACAGGATCGCGTCATCGGCGAGCAGCGCGAGCACACCGGAGATGTCGCCGTGCTCGACCGCGGCGAGCAGAGCACCGAGCGCCGCCGGATCCGCCGCGCGCGTCGAAGCGGGATCGTCCGCGAGGTGCAGTCGGCGTTCACCGCGCGAGATGAGCTGCCGCACCGCGGCGGGGGAGCGCTCCAGGATGCGTCCGATCTCCACGGCCGACATCCCGAATGCGCGGTGCAGCACGACCGCCGCTCGCGCATCGGGCGCGAGCTGCTCGGCCATGTGCAGCAGCGCGAGCGAGAGCAGCTCGCGATCGGCCACCGCATCCTCGGGCAGCCGCGAGGTCGCGACGGGCTCGGGCAACCACGGGCCGACGTAGTCCTCCCGCATCGCCGCGAGCGCGCGCACGCGGTCGATCGAGCGGCGGACGCATACCGTCGTCAGCCACGCGGGCCAGGAGCGCACGCGTCCCGCCGAGGAGGAGCTGTCCCCACCGGGCTCGTCCGCACCAGGCCCGTCGAGGCCGTCCGCGTCGCGGCGCTCGGCGCGCTCCTGCTGCAGCGCCTCGATCGCGACCTCGGAGACCACGTCCTCGGCGTGCCCGTAGTCGCCGAGCATCCGGTAGGCGATGCCGATCAGGCGCCCGCGCTCCGCCTGCCACGCGCGCGTGGCAGGCGAGGCGAGCGTCATGGGCCCACGGTAGCGCGCCCCCTCCGACACCACTCAGACGATCGGGTGCTTGTCGTCGATCGGCGGCGCCATCTCGGTGGCGATGGCCACGCGGTTCCAGACGTTGATCGTGCAGATCGCCAGCACGAGGGCGCCGAGCTCGCCCTCGTCGAAGTGCTGCGCGGCAGCGTTCCAGATCTCGTCCGTCACGGTCTCCGGACCGAGCTGCGTGACGGCATCGGTCAGGGCGAGTGCCGCCAACTCCTTCTCGGCGAAGAAACCCCTGGCGTGCTGCCACGCGCCGACCGCGTGCAGGGTGCGCTGGGGGATGCCGCGCTTGGCGCCCTCGGTCGCGTGCATGTCGACGCAGAACCCGCATCCGTTCAGGATCGAGGCGCGCAGCTTGATCAGCTCGTACAGCCGCGGCTCCACGCTCTTGCGGGAGTACGCCTCCAGCCCGAGCACCGCGGCGTAGCCGAGCTTGTTGGTGCGGCCCATGTCGATCCTGGTCATCGTCGTTCCTCTTCCGGCCGACGCCCCGGCGGATCTCGTCGGCGTTCGTGCGGCTCTCATCAGGGATGTCGGAGCGCGGTGCGAAAGTGTGACACGGGTGCTGCATCGATCGCCGGATCGGTGTCGCGGGTGACGATCTGCGGGCGTTGTCCGCGATGTCGGATCCCCGGCGTACGATCGGCGCGTGACCTTCTCCGGCTCGATCGCGACGCCCGTGGGCGTGCTCTCCGTGCACAGCGACGGCACGGCGATCCGCCGGGTGCATTGGCCGCGCCGCGGGCATTCCACGCCGGCGGTTCCGGGCATGCCGTCCGACGCCGAGCGGGATCCGCTGCTCGCCGATGCCCTCGCCCAGCTCGGCGCCTACTTCGCGGGGGAGCGGGCCGTGTTCGACCTGCCGTTCGACCTCGGACCGCAGTCCGATGTCACGAACGCGGTGCTGCACGCGCTCTACGACACGGTCCTGCACGGCGAGACCGTGACCTACGGCGAGCTCGCCGAGCGCAGCGGCACGTCGGTCCCGGCCCGCGCGATCGGATCCATCATGGGAGCGAACCCGATCCCGATCATCGTGCCCTGTCATCGCGTGGTCGCGAGCGACGGCCTCGGCGGCTACTCCGGCGGTGCGCCCGGCGAGGGACTGCACACGAAGCGCTGGCTGCTCGAGCATGAGGGGGCGCTGCCGCAGGCGCTGTTCTGAGCCGGATCCGATCCTCGTCGGGTTCCGTTCCGCGATGGATCCGGCTGTGGAGAACTCTTCCAATCATCGAAGATATGTTCTATAATTGACGTATGGAGAAGCCCCTCGATCACTACCTCCGCCGCAGTGCGGAGATCGTCGGGGAGTGCGCAGAACTGGGCCGCGAGATCGCTCGGCTGCAGGCACGCCAGGTGGCTCTTGCCCACGAGCGCGTGGCGCTGCTGCTCGATGAGATCCGCCCCGGATCCGACGGGTTCGACGCGGCCGAGCGGTCGATGATCAGTGAGTTCTCGGTGGGCATGCACCTGTCCCGCTACGCCGCCGCGAAACTCCTCGCCACCGGGCATGCTCTGCACGAACGATTCCCCGTGACCTGCGCGGCACTCGAGACGGGGGAGGTCTCGCTCGGTCACGTGGAGGCGATCCTCGAAGCCGCCGCGGACATCCCCCATGACGACACCGGCACGCTGGCCGAATACGAGGCGCAGGTCGTGCCGTTCGCCGCCGCCGAATCGCGGGCGCGCACGAAGGCCTTCTCGCCGAGACCGTGGCCGCGGCGGTCGCTCCGGTCGCCCTGACCGAGGTGCACCGACGCGCCCACGATGATCGCGCTGTGAGCGTGACCGACGACGGCGCCGGGCAGGCCACGATGCACGCGACCGGGCCGGCGGCGCTCATCCACGCCGCGTTCGACCTGCTCACGCAGGAAGGCCGTGCCGTCCTCGACGCCGCCAAGCAGGAGGGTGCCGTCGAAGACGTGCGACGGCTGGACCAGGTGCGCTTCGACCGGTTCCTGCTGAAGATCCTCACCGGCCGCATCGCCGACGACGCCGACCTCCTCGACCGCGTCCATGCCACTGTTCAGGTCACGGTCGCAGAGACCACTCTTTCCGGCCACGATGACCGGATGGCGGAACTCGACGGGCGCGGGCCGATGGATCCCGACCTCGCCCGCCGCTTCGCCGCCGCCGCGTTCAGCTGGGAACGGCTCGAACTCGACGGCAGCGGAATGATCGTCCGGACCAGCCCGTACCGACCTCCGGAAGCGATGAAACGGTACCTTCGCGCCCGGGATCGGACCTGCCGGTTCCTGAACTGCCGGATGCCCGCCCGTCGATGCCAGATCGACCACAACCACGACTACGCCCGTGGTGGCCCCACCGATGCCGTGAACCTCGCGTGCTTCTGCGAGACCCACCACGCGCTCAAGCATCCCGACCTCGACCCGCGCTGGCGCTGGACCGCGCGACAGCGTCCTGGCGGCGTCATCGTCTGGATCAGTCCGTCCGGCGTCGAGTACACCGACGCACCACCGCCGCGCGTGATGTTCACGGATGCGGAAGAAAGCAGGGCCGACGCCGCCTGACACAGGCGGGCGTCGACCTGTCATCATCCCGTGGTGACCGCCATCACCCCGCAAGCCGCCTGCCACCAGCCGACTCGACCCGACCGGGTCAGAACCGGGCGGCGAACAGCTGCGCCCGGTGCGCGACCTCCAGACAGGCCGGCTCGAGCTGCACGCTCTTTGTTTCCGCACGAGGCGTTCCCGTACGAGGCGTTCCCGTACGAGGCGTCTCCGTACGAGGCACCTCCGCGCGAGGCGTCACTCCGGATCCGCGGCCCAGGATGGTCTCGGACGCGGCGACGGCGACAGAGGCCAGCGACTCGGCCGGGCGGAAGCGGCCGTTCATCGCCCTGTCTCCGCGCCGATGCCGAACGCGTGCCGGATCCGCGGCCACTCGGAATCGACCCACTGGCCGACGATGCTCGCACGATCCTCGACGGCAGCGGCAGGGAACGCCAGCCCGCGGGTGGGTACGCTCGCGCCGAGCTCCACGAGGAGCGGCCGAAGGGTCGTCTCCACCGCGAGCGCATGCGTCGGGGCCCCGATCGTGAGCACGGGCACCGCGGTGAGACTGCGCAGCCCGTCGGATCCGTAGCGGTCCAGGAACGCCTTCAGCAGGCCCGTGTAGGCGGCCTTGTACGTGGGGCTCGCGATCACCGCCACGTCCGCGGTCGCCACCCGGTTCAGCAGGTCGTCGAGCCTGGGCTCGGGGAAGCGGAAGAGCGCGTCCGCGACGTCCGCGAGGTCGATCGTGGCGTCGATGTCCGCGCCGCTGCGCGCACCGAGCAGGGCCGCCACCTCCTCGGCGACGAGACGGGTGCGCGAAGCGGGCTGGGGGTTTCCCACCAGCACTGCGATCCGGGTCATGGGTTTGCCTCCGAGAGTGAAGTCATGGTCAGAACGACGTCAGGTTGGCGCGCAGACCGCCGTCGGCATAGCCGTCGCGCAGGATGCCACGGCGACGAAGCACCGGCACCAGCTCATCGAGGGTGCGGTGGATCGTGACCGGGTGGAGATCGCCGGAGAAGATGAGGCCGTCGTTGTCGGCGTCGTCGCCGAGCGCTTGGATGACATCGGCGATCTCCTCCGCGGTGCCGACCGTTCCACCGCGCCCGTCGGTGATGCGGCTCAGCCGCGCCTTGCCGGCCAGGATCTCTCGCAGCGGCACCCCGTCGAAGGACTCATGGTGACCGAGCAGTCCCCGAATCGTGCCCTTCGACACGTGATCGCCGAACACGGCGGCCGGATCCAGGGGACTGTCCAGATCGAACGCCGTCAGATCCGTCTCCAGGTCGCTGGACCAGGCCTCCGCGACCTCCCGAAGCACAGCCTCGCCAGGGGACAGCGACGCCTGCACGATGCGGTCGGCTTCTTCGACGCTCGCTGCGACGATCGGCTTGAACACGAACAGGATCGAGATGTCCTCAGGACTGCGACCCTGCGCGGCCGCAGCCTCGTGCACGCGTGCACGGTACGCCCGGACGCTCTCGACGTCCAGATTCGACAGCGCGAGCTGGATCTCGGAGTTGCGTCCGGCGAAATCGATCCCGCGCGGCGACCCGCCGGGTGAGGCGACGATGGGATCCCCGGCCGACAGCGGCTCGGCGTTGAGCGGCCCGTCGAACGAGAAGTACTGCCCTCGGTGCTGCACGGCTCGGATCTTGGATCCGTCGGCGTACACCTGCGAGATCGGGTCGGCGATGAGCGCGTCGTCGTCCCAGCTGTGCCAGAGCAGCCGCAACGCGTCCAGCCACTCCTGCGCCCTGTCGTAGGCCTGATCGTGCGGCAGCCGGTCGGTGCCGAAGTGATGGGCGCTGCCGACGTCCGTGACCACGTTGAGACCCAGGCGGTTGCCGCTCAGATGTGCGAGCGATGCGAACTGCCGTGCCGCGAGGTAGGGCGGGTACGCCGCGGGATTCGCCGTCGGGATCACACCGAGGTGGCTGGTCGCCGCGAACAGGTACGGGGCAAGTGTCCAGGGGTCGTGCTTGGGGCCGCCGTACGCCTTGCGCACCCGCAGATCCAGCGTCGCGGGGGTGATCCCGACCGACAGTGCGTCCTCGATGAGGACGAAATCGAACCCGGCCTGCTCCAGGTCCCGAGCGGACTGCTGATAGATGTCGGGACGCTGCCAGGCGTAGTTCCATTCCTGGTACGGGCGGGCCCAGCCGTGCGGGCCGAAGCCGCGTGACAAGAACCAGCCGAAGTGCTGGGGACGGGTCATCTCACTCCTGCTCTCGTGAGGATCTCCGCCTCGGACGCCACGGTGAGCGCCTGATCGAGGTCGGCGATGAGGTCTTCCGGATCCTCCAGCCCGATCGACAGGCGCAGCAGCCCCTGCCCGATGCCGGCCGCGGCGAGCTCGGTCTCGCCGCGCAGCACGTGCGTCGTCGAAGCCGGGTGCAGCACGAGCGAACGGGTGTCGCCGAGATGAGTCATCCGGGTGAACAGGCCCAGCGCATCCGTGAACGCGCGCGCGGCATCGCGCCCGCCGTGCACGGTGACGGAGAGGACGGCGCCGTGGCCCCGCGGGAGGTAGTGCTCGGCGAGCCGTCGCTGCGGGCTCGATGACAGGCCGCAGTAGTCCACCGATGCGACCGCCGGGTGGCTCTCCAGCCACTGGGCGAGGCGCAGGGCCGTCGCCGACTGCCGCTGCACGCGCGGGGACAGCGTTTCGATGCCCTGCAGGATCAGGAAGGCGTTGAACGGAGAGGGCGTGGGACCGTAGCGCATCGCGACGTGCCTGGCCTGCTCCAGGAACGCGCCCGCTCCCGAGCGCTCGACCCGGGTCAGCCCGTCCGCCCCACGGTCGACGGCGAGCTGTGGGTACCGGGTGGCCTGGGCATCCCAGGGAAAGCGTCCGCCGTCGACGATGACACCGCCGAGCACGGTGCCGTGACCGGCGAGGAACTTGCTCGCCGAGTGCACCACGACGTCCGCGCCGTGCTCGATCGGACGCAGCAGGTAGGGCGTCGCCAGTGTGTTGTCGACGATGAGGGGGATCCCATGCCCGTGGGCGATCGCGGCGACGCCGGCGATGTCGAGCAGTTCGTTCTTCGGGTTCGCGATCGATTCGGCGAACAGTGCGCGGGTCTCCGCCCGGATCCCGGCCTCCCAGGCGGCGAGGTTGTTCAGCTCCGAGACGAACGAGGTGTGCACGCCCAGGCGGGAGAGGTCGTCGCGCAGAAGCTCTCGGGTGCCCTCATAGATGCTCGGTGAGGCGAGGATGTGATCGCCCGCGGAGACGAGGGACAGGAGCGTGACCGCCACGGCCGCTTGCCCGCTGCCCACCAGGAGGGCTCCGGCACCGGACTCCAGATCGGCGATGCGACGTTCTGCAGCGGCATTCGTGGGATTCGACACCCGGGTGTAGGAGAACCCGTCCGCGGACCCCGCGAACCGTGCGTGCGCCTCGTCGAAATCGTCGAACACGAAACCTGCACTGAGGTGGATCGGCGTGGCACGCGGCCGATGCGGATCAGCGGAGTCGGCGCCCGCGTGCAGCTGCCTGGTCGCGAAGCCGAGGACGGCGGGGCGGGTCATCGCGTCTCCGCAAGCACGCGGTCGTCCGCGGCGGCGGGCGTGCGGACAGCGAGAAAAGTGGTGTGCCGGCGCAGGACGAACCCGAGGCGCTCATAGACGCGGATGGCTCCGACGTTCGTCGCCGCCGCGTGCAGCAGCGCCTTGTCTCCGCGCCGCTGGATGTGGAAGGCGACATCGAGGACGAGACGCGATGCGATGCCCTGACCGCGGTGCTCCGCATCCGTCGAGACCGCGCTGATCTCCGTCCACCCCTGCGGATGCAGTCGTTCCCCGGCCATCGCGATGAGGCGGCCCCCGCGCCGGATCCCGATGTAGCGACCCAGTTCGACCGTGCGAGGACGGAAGGGGCCCGGCTGGTTGCGCTCGACGAGGGCGAGCATCTCGGGAACGTCGTCAGCACCCAGCTCGATCGCATCGTCGTCCGGGACTGGCCGCAGCGCGTCGGTCTGCACCAGCTGCACTCCCTCGCCACGGCCGAGCTCCTCCCACCCCACGGGGAGTGCGGGATCGGCGCCCGAGATGCCGATCTCCTGCCCGGGGCCGACCAGCTCGGCGAGGGCCTGCCACACGGTCGGGTCCTCCCAGGTGCGCACCGCGACGAAGGGGGCGACGTCGGACGGATACCGGCGCACCAGGTCGCCGCCGAGCGCGAAGGTCGCGTGCGGGCCGGTCAGTGCATGCCACGCCGGGTTGTCGAGCACGTGGTCGCCCGAGGTTGTGGATGCCATGACGCGGATCCCTCTCCTGCATTCGTTGGGTCAGGGACACCCACAGTAGGTACCGCGTGGTGATCTCGGCGAGGGGTGCAGCCGACTATGTCGCCCGGTGACACGATGCGACGCCGCGTGACGGAGCACGACGGTTCTTGACCGTCTGCATCAGCCCATGACCCCTGCTCGCGACCCGTGCCGCCGCCGATGGGAGCATCGCTCGAACGGAGCCCTCGTGCTCCGCAGATTCCCCGGATCCATGCTGCGAAGCGCGAAAGGAGCACCCCATGTCGACAGCGAATTCGTCTCGATCGGCCGTTGCGCGCTATGTCGCATCGAGACTCGGCCAGGCAGTGATCGTGCTGTGGGCCGCGTACACGGTGTCGTTCCTCGTGCTCTACGCGCTGCCCAGCGATCCGGTGGCGCTCAAGACCGGCGGCGACGCCAGCGACATCACCCCGGAGCAGCTCGCCGCGCTGAAGGCGAAGTACGGGCTCGATCGGCCCCTCCTCGTGCAGTACGTGCTGCGCCTGGGCCACGCGCTCAAGGGCGACCTCGGCACGTCGATCGACACGGGGCGACCCGTCTCGCAGGTGATCGGCGAGGCGATCCCGCCGACGCTGCAGCTGGCGGGCCTCGGCTTCGCCATCGCCGTGCTCACCGGCGCCGCGCTCGCCGTGGTCGCGACGTTCGTGCGCAGCCGCGCGCTGTCGACCTTCCTGCTCGGGCTGCCACCGCTCGGCGTCGCGATCCCGGCGTTCTGGTTCGGGCTGATCCTCATCCAGCTGTTCTCGTTCCAGCTGCCGCTGTTCCCCGCGATGGGAGACCGCGGCTTCCCCTCACTCGTGCTCCCGTCCATCGCCCTCGCGCTGCCGACCGGAGCGATGATCGCCCAGCTGCTGTCGAAGAGCCTCACGGCCGCGCTGCGCGAGCCCTACATCGACACCGCTCGCGCCAAAGGTGCGGGGGGTGCCCGGATCCATCTGGGCCACGCGCTGCGCAACGCCGCGCTGCCGGCGCTGACGGTGACGGGACTCATCGTCGGTCAGCTGCTCAGCGGCACGGTCGTCACCGAGACGGTCTTCTCCCGGCCGGGCATCGGCCGGGTCACCGCGACGGCCGTGCAGCAGCAGGACATCCCCGTGGTCCAGGGTGTCGTGCTGTTCGCCGCTGTCGTCTTCGTCACCGTGAATCTCGTCGTGGATCTGATCTATCCGCTCCTGGATCCGCGGATCGAGCTGACATCGGCGCCGCGCCGCCGGCGTCGCCCGCGCGCCGCGACCCCCGCCACGACCCCCGCTCCCGCAGAGTCGACCTCGGTCGACATCGACGCCGTCCTGGAAGAAGTCCGATGAGCGACACCGTTGCCCTGCTGCCCGACGGCACCCAGCACCCCGCGGACGGATTCGGCGGGACGGCCGCGAACCGGTTCGACGACGCGGTCGCGGAGCGCGCCTCGCACCGCGGACGCGAGGCGTCCAGCCCGCGCAGGCGGAGCTGGTTCGCCCGGCGCCCGGCGGCCGCGGCCTCCCTGCTCTGGTTGGCCGTCGTGCTCGTCGCCGCGGTCGCACCGGTTCTGCTCGCTCCTGGTGATCCGCTGGCCGGCGTCCCCGCCGACCACTTCCAGGCGCCCTCCGCGGCGCACTGGTTCGGTACCGACCAGATCGGGCGCGACCTCTACACCCGGGTCGTGCACGGCACCTCGTTGACGATCAGCGCCGCGTCGCTGGCCGTGGCCGTGGGTGTGGTCGCGGGATCCGCGATCGGCCTGCTGAGCGGTTTCGCCGGTGGCCGGACCGACGCCGTCCTGATGCGGGCCGCGGACGTGCTCCTGGCGATCCCGAGCCTGCTGCTCTCACTCGCCGTCATCACGGCTCTGGGCTTCGGAACCGTCAACGTCGCGATCGCCGTCGGTATCGCGAGCGTCGCCTCGGTGTCGCGCATCATGCGCGCCGAGGTCATCAAGGTGCGCGGCTCCGCCTACGTCGAGGCCGCGCGCGCCTCGGGCAACAGCTGGATCCGGGTGCTTCTCCGGCACGTGCTGCCCAACTCCACCGGGCCGGTGATGGCCCTCGGCGTGCTCGAGTTCGGGGGCGCGATCCTCGCCGTCTCCGCGCTCAGCTTCCTCGGATACGGCGCGCCCGCGCCTGCGCCCGAATGGGGCGCCCTGGTGTCCGGCGGCCGCGACTTCCTCCGCAACGCCTGGTGGCTCACCACCTTCCCGGGACTCGTCATCGCCCTCACCGTCCTCGCCGCGAACCGACTCGCACGGGGGCTCGACACCGAACGGACGGACGGATCATGAACGCGCAGAGCCCGCTGCTGGAGATCGAGTCGCTGTCGGTGGCGTACCGGACGTCGCGCGGACGCGTCGACGCAGTGCGCGACGTGAGCCTGTCGGTCGCGCCCGGCGAGACCGTCGCGATCGTCGGCGAATCCGGATCCGGCAAGTCCACGACCGTGCACGCCGTGATCCGGCTGCTCCCCGGTGCGGCGGACATCGCCTCCGGCGCCATCCGATTCGACGGAGTCGACCTGGCCGCGGCGTCGAACGCGGCATTGCGCTCGGTGCGCGGACGCCGGATCGGGTTCGTGCCGCAGGACCCGACGGTGAGCCTCAACCCGGTTCAACGCATCGGCACGCAGGTCGCCGAGGTGCTGCGCGTGCACGGGCTCGCCGATCGGCAGGGCGCCGCGGAGCGCGCGGTGCAGGCGCTGGAGCGCGCCGGGCTCCCCGATGCCGCGCTGCGCGCCCGCCAGTATCCGCACGAGTTGTCCGGAGGGATGCGGCAGCGCGTTCTCATCGCGATCGCGATCGCGGCCGACCCGCAACTGATCATCGCCGACGAGCCGACGAGCGCGCTCGACGTCACCGTGCAGCGGCAGATCCTCGACCATCTGGACGGGCTCAAGCGCGAGCGCGGGGCGAGCCTGCTGCTCATCACGCACGATCTCGGCGTCGCCGCGGACCGCGCCGATCGCATCATCGTGATGTCCCAGGGCCGCATCGTCGAGGAGGGCACCCCCGAGCAGGTGCTGCTGGCGCCCGAGCATCCGTACACCCGCCAGCTGATCGCGGCCGCCCCCGGCCTGAACGCGCGTCACGAGCCGGTGATCGCCGCAGCCTCAGCGCCGGTCGTGCTGCGCGGACGCCCCGGCGATCCCTTCGCCGCCCGGGATGCGGGAGTGCCGCCGACCAGCCCGGCGATCGTCGAGCCCGTGCTGGAAGTCGACGCGCTCGTGAAGGAGTTCGCGGTGCCCGGGACGGGCGGGGCCGTGCAGCGCGCCGTCGACGGCGTCGGCTTCCGGATCGAACGCGGCCAGACGCTCGCCCTGGTCGGCGAGTCGGGGTCGGGCAAGACGACCACCGCCCGGCTGGCGCTGCGCCTCACCGACCCGACCTCCGGCACCGTCCGGTTCGACGGCGCCGACGTCACCGCACTCCGCGGCGCGGAGCTGCGACAGCTGCGCCGCCGGGTGCAGCTCGTGCAGCAGAATCCCTATGCCGCGCTGAATCCGCGGCTGACCATCGAGCGCATCATCAGCGACCCGCTGATCGCGTACCGTCTCGGAGACCGGGCCCAGCGCCGCGCCCGCGCCGCGGAACTCGTCGACGTCGTCGCACTGCCTTCCTCGGTGCTGCAGCGCAAGCCCTCGGAGCTGTCCGGCGGGCAACGGCAGCGCGTCGCGATCGCCCGCGCGCTCGCGATCTCGCCCGAGCTCATCGTGCTGGACGAGCCCGTCTCCGCCCTCGACGTGTCGATCCAGCACCAGATCCTCACGCTGCTCAGCACCATCCAGCGCGAATTCGGCCTCAGCTACCTCTTCATCTCGCACGACCTCGCTGTGGTCCGGCAGATCGCGCACACCGTCGGCGTCATGCAGCGCGGTCGCATCGTCGAGTCCGGCACCGCGCGGGAGATCTTCGACCACCCGCGCACCGAGTACACCCGCACCCTGCTCGACGCGATCCCCGGCGGCCTGCGGATCGCCCTCTGACCATCTCCCACCCGATTCCCCCTCCGTCCCGCACCGGACCGCACCCCCACCAAGGAGCCACCATGAACCCGACCCGAACGGCGTCGCGCCCGCGCACCGCCCTGCGCCTGCGAACGACCGCGCTCGCCTCGATCGCCGTCATCGCCGGCCTCGCCCTCAGCGCCTGCGCGCCCGCGGCGCCCGCGGCCGCACCGACGAGTGCCGGGGCCAAGCCCGTCGACGGCGGGGCGCTCACGTTCGCGATCGCCAACGACCCGATCTCCCTGAACCCCTCCGGGATCGGCTCCGGCAACGACACCTGGTACGTCACCCGGCAGCTGGTCGACTCCCTGCTCTACCAGAACCCCCAGACCGGCGAGCTCGAGCCGTGGCTCGCCACCTCCTACAAGAGCAACGCCGACGCGACGTCGTTCACCTTCGAGCTGCGCCACGGCGTCACCTTCTCCGACGGCACGCCGTTCACCGCGGCGAACGTCAAGGCCACCTTCGACGACATCCAGACCGGGGGTGCCCTGACGCAGACGACCAGCAACTTCGTCGGCTACAAGGAGACCAAGGTCATCGACGACGACACGGTCGAGGTCGACTTCAGCACCCCGAACGCCGCGTTCCCGAACTCGACGGCCAGCGTCGGCCTGGGCATCGTCGGCAACGCCACCCTCGCCGTGCCCTTCGCCAACCGCGCCGACGGCAAGGCCATCGTCGGCACCGGCCCGTTCACGCTCGACAGCTACACCAAGAACGTCTCGACCGTGCTCACCGCCCGCAAGAACTACGCCTGGGCGCCCAAAGCGCTCGGCAACAACGGTCGCGCCCATCTCGACACCGTCACGTTCCAGGTCGCGCCCGAGGCGGGCGTGCGCACCGGCAGCCTGACCAGCGACCAGGTCGATGTCATCGGCGGCGTCCAGCCCACCGATGTGCAGACGCTTCAGGACGCCGGGTACCCGCTGATCTCGCGTGGCAATCCCGGCATCAGCTTCGGGCTCTCGTTCAACCTGGCCCGCCCCATCGTCTCGGACATCGCCGTGCGGGAGGCCATCTCCGCGGCGATCGACCCGACCGTCGTGCGGGACACCGCCCTGAACAAGCTCTTCAACGTCGCCACGAGCACGCTGGCGAAGAACACGCCGTCCTGGGCCGACGAGAGCAAGCACTTCTCCTACGACCCGAAGCACGCCGGGACGCTCCTCGACAAGGCGGGCTGGACCAAGGGCGCGAACGGGATCCGCACCAAGGGCGGCACCCCGCTGACGCTGCAGTTGGCGTGGATCACGAACTTCGGGCCGAACCAGACCTCGCTCGAACTGATCCAGCAGCAGCTCAAGAAGGTCGGCATCGACGTGGTCCTCTCCGGCAGCACCGTGCCCGAGTTCCTCGCGAAGCAGGCGTCGGGCGACTTCGACATCGTGTGGGGCAACCTCTCCCGCGCCGACGGCGATGTGCTGCGCACTCAGTACTCCAAGGCCACCACGAAGCTGCACATCGACGACCCCGAGCTCGAGACGCTGCTGCAGGGGCAGCTGGCGGCGGGCAACCCCGCCGCGCGCGACAAGATCCTCGCCGAGGCGCAGGCGCGCATCGCGGCGCAGTACTACCAGATCCCGGTGCACGAGCTCACCTCGATCCTGTCGACCCAGTCCACCGTGCACGGCATCAGGCTCGGAGCGGACTCACGCCTGGACTCGCTGGTCTCCGCCTGGAAGGACGCACACTGATGAGCACCGCGACCATTGCCTCCGCCGGCTTCACCCTGGCCGGGAACTACCCCGAGGCCGATCCCACGGCAGGACTCGAGGACACGCTGCGGCTGTTCGAGTTCGCCGAGGAGATCGGTCTGCAGGTGGCCGGAATCCGCCAGCGCCATCTCGAGCGCGGCGTCTCGTCGGCGCTGACCTTCCTCGCCGCAGCCACGCAGCGCACCGAGCGGATCCGCCTGGAGACGGCGGTGGTGCCGCTCGGCTACGAGACGCCGTTCCGCCTCGCTGAGGACTTCGGCACGGTCGATGCCCTGTCGAACGGCCGGTTGAACGTCGGAGTCAGTTCGTCGGCGCCGCACGGGGCGCTGCTGCGACACCTCGGCCGCATCGAGGACGACGGCGACGTCGACGCCTACGTCCTGATCGGACGCTTCCTCGAGGCGCTGGAAGGCCATGCGCTCGGCGCGGACATCCCCACGCCGTACGGCCCGCAGACCCCGCGGGTGCAGCCGCACATCGCGGGGCTGCGGGATCGGGTGTGGCTCGGCGGCGGCTCCGCCCGCTCGGTGCGGTGGGCCGCCGACCAGGGACTCAAGCTCCTGCTCGGGAACATCACGGCGGCTGCGGGAGCCGCCTCCTTCGAGGACGCGCAGCGCGCCCACATCGACGACTACCACGCGCACTTCGCCGGCGCCGGCACCGGGTCGGTCGGCGTCGAGCGGGTGATCCTGCCGATCGACACTGCCACGGCCGGCCAGCGCGACCGCTACACCGCGTTCGCGGAGAGCAGGCAGGCGCGCACCGAGCAGCCCACGAACGGGCACCTGTTCCAGCGGGATCTGTTCGGCACCGCCGACGAGATCGTCGAGCGGCTCGCGTCCGACCCCGCGATCGACGGCCTCACCGAACTGCGCATCGCGCTGCCGTATGCGCTGTCGCTCGACGACTACCGGCAGATCCTCTCCGACATCCGCCACGCGGTCCTGCCCCGACTCGGCTGGGTGCCGGCCGCCGGAGCACTCGCCTCGGCCGCCGCGTAGCGGGTCCCCCTCGATCGTCCCCTCGACCGTCCCAGACACATCAACCGTCCCAGACACATCGACCGTCCCAGACAAGGAGCACATCATGAGTTCACGACTTCGCGTCGGCGTCGCCCTCGAGGGCGCCGGCTGGCACCCTGCCGCCTGGCGGGAGCCGTCATCGCGGCCCGCCGAGCTGTTCACCCCCGGGTACTGGACCGACCTCGTCCGCACCGCGGAGGAAGGGCTCCTCGACTTCGTCACGATCGAGGACTCCCTCGCGCTGCAGTCCTCGGATCCCGTCCGCGGGGACGAACGCACCGACGAGGTGCGCGGACGCCTGGACGCCCTGCTGATCGCGTCCCGTGTGGCGCCCGTCACCTCTCGCATCGGGCTGATCCCGACCGTGACGACCACGCACACCGAGCCGTTCCACGTCTCCACGGGCATCGCCACGCTCGACTTCGCGAGCGAGGGTCGCGCAGGGTGGCAGGTGAAGGTGTCCGGGCGGGCCGACGAGGCCGCCCATTTCGGGCGCCGCGCGCACCCCGGCGATCAGATCGTCTGGGGCGATCCTGCCTTCGACGCTCTGGTCGGCGAGCTCTTCGACGAGGCCGCCGACCACGTCGAGGTCGTTCGGCGGCTCTGGGACAGCTGGGAGGACGACGCCGAGATCCGCGACGTCGCGACCGACCGGTTCCTCGACGCCGACAAGGTGCACGAGATCGACTTCGAGGGCCGCTGGTTCAGCGT
The DNA here is from genome assembly GCF_052115565.1 of Microbacterium sp. 2MCAF23. Classification (NCBI taxonomy): domain Bacteria; kingdom Bacillati; phylum Actinomycetota; class Actinomycetes; order Micrococcales; family Microbacteriaceae; genus Microbacterium; species Microbacterium sp. 2MCAF23. The sequence continues at coordinate 188,372 of NZ_JBFRGY010000001.1, forward strand.
GCGAGGGCCGTCGATCACTCCGCGCCCGCCCCAGGGGCAGCCGGTCGTCGCCGCGCTCGCGCACGCCGAGGTGCCCTACCGGCTGGCCGCGCGCTCGGCGGACCTCGTCTTCGTCACCCCGGCCGACGCGACGCACGCGGAACGGATCCTGACGGAGGTCGCCGCCGCCGCGGACGGCCGCGGGGGAGAGCCCCTCCAGGTCTTCGCCGATCTCGTGGTGTTCCTCGACGATCCGGACGGGGAGTCCGCCGCCGATCGACTCCGGCGTCTCGACGCCCTCGGCCGCCCGCTCGCGAGCGACGCGCGCGTCTTCACCGGCTCCGCACCCGAGCTCGCCGACCTCGTCGCCCAGCTCGGAGCCCTCGGATACGCCGGGGTCCGCCTGCGGCCCGGGGTGCTGACCGACGACCTGCCCCGCATCGCCGGCGCGTTCGCCGCGGAGCTGCGCGCACGCGGCCTCTTCCACGACGCCTACGAGGCGGGCACCCTGCGCGGGCTGCTCGGCCTGCCTGAGCACGTCCCCAGTCGCTACGCCGCCGTCTGACCGATCAGAGGAGAACACCATGACCACGAGAGCACGCAAGCAGATCATCCTCGCCGCGTATGTCGGCGGAGTGAACGAGCACACCCTGTGGGAGCACCCGGAGGCGGGCAGTCAGATCGACTTCTCCACGTTCCGGCACGTCGCGCAGACGGCCGAGCGTGGGCGCTTCGACTACTTCTTCCTGGCGGAGGGGCTCGCCCTGCGCGCCAGGGCAGGCCGCATCTTCGACCACGACATCGCCGGACGCCCCGACACGCTCGCCGTGCTCGCGGCGCTGGCCGCGGTGACCGACCACATCGGCCTGGTGGGCACGCTGAACGCGACGTTCAACGAGCCCTACGAGCTCGCCCGCCAGATCGCCAGCCTGGACCATCTGTCGGGCGGTCGGGCCGGATGGAACGTCGTCACCTCGTTCGACGCGTTCACCGGCGCGAACTTCCGCCGTGGCGGCTTCCTTCCGCACAGCGAACGCTACGTGCGCGCGGAGGAGACCGTCGCCACCATCCGCCGGCTGTGGGACTCGTGGGCCGAGGAGGCGATCGTCGCAGACAAGGCGACGGGCGTCTTCCTCGCGGACGCCGACGCCGGCGCGTTCGCCCAGTCCAGCACGCAGTTCGACATCGCGGGCCGTTTCACCGTGCCGCGCAGCCCGCAGGGGCGCCCGGTCATCGTGCAGGCCGGGGTCTCGCCGCAGGGCCGGGACTTCGCGGCCTCCACGGCGGACGCGATCTTCTCGCCCTACGCGACGCTCGCCGAGGGCAAGGCGTTCTCCGCCGACATCCGGGAGCGCGCGGCCCGTTTCGGTCGCGGACCGGACGAGATCAAGATCCTGCCCGCGGCGGGATTCGTGATCGGGGACTCGGCCGCGGACGCCGAGGAGAAGGCCCGCCACATCCTGGAGCAGCAGCTCACGGACAAGACCATCCAGGTCACCTTCGAGCAGGTATGGAACCGCGACCTGTCGGCCTACGACCCCGACGGACCACTGCCGGACGTGGACCCGGATCCCGAAGCTCCGCCGATCATCCAGGGCCGCGCCTTCGTGTTCCAGGACCGGTTCGAGACGGTGCGCAGATGGCGTGAACTCGCCGACGAGCGGGGTCTCACGCTGCGCGGCCTCGCGCACGAGATCAGCCGCGGACCGGGATACGTGGGCACTGCTGTGCAGGTCGCCGATCAGCTCGACGCGTTCGTGCAGGAGGACGGCGGAGACGGTGTCGTGCTCGGCTCCCACCTGGTTCCGTCGGGGCTCGACGAGTTCGTCGACGAGGTCGTGCCGCTGCTGCAGGAGCGCGGTTCGCTGCGCAGCGAGTACGGCGGCACGACGCTGCGCGCGAACCTGCGCCTGCCGTTGCCGGCGCGCGCCGAGGAGCTCGCCGGGGCGACGGAGACGGCACGATGACGCTCCCTACCCCGGTGGAGACAACGCCCGCGCAGACGGCAGACGCGTTCGCGCGGGAGTGGGAGGACTGGCACGAAACGCATGAGGAGCGCCGTGCCGACCCGCACGGGTTCCTCGCCGTCAGCGGCCTGTTCTGGCTGACGGCGGAAGCGCGCCGCTTCCCCGGGCTGCCCGGCGAGTGGTTCACCGGCGTCACCGGGCCCGTCGTGGTCCTCGCGGACGGCGAAGCCCTCACGGTCGACGGCGCCGAGGTCACGGACACGCACGCGTTCGGCCCCCTCGCGGAGCGCGACGGCGTGACGGTCGGGTTCGAGGGAGGCGTCGTCGAAGTCGCCAAGCGTGGCGGACGGGACATCCTGCGGCCGCGCCGCCCCGACTTCCCGTTCCTGTCCGCCTACACGGGGACAGCCGCATTCCCGCCCGACCCGCGCTGGCGGATCCCGGGCCGGTTCGTCCGGTTCGTCGCGCCGAGGGCGATCGAGGTCGGTGCAGCCGTCGACGGCATCAGCCACGTGTACGACTCCCCGGGCTACGTCGAGTTCCTCGTCGACGACGAGCCGTTCCGGCTGCTCGCGTTCGACGGGCACCGACCCGGTTCGCTGTTCGCGTTGTTCACCGACGCGACCAGCGGCGTCACCACGTACGCCGCGAACAGGACCGTGTCGTTCGAGGTGGCCGAGGGCTCCGACGCGGCCGTGGTCGACTTCAACCGGGCGACCAACCTGCCGTGCGCGTACACCGACTTCGCCACCTGCCCGCTGCCTCCCGCGGAGAACCGGCTCCGCATCGCGGTGACGGCGGGAGAGCAGACGCCGGACCGACGTGTGCACGGCGAGGTCTCCGCCGAGGGCCTGATCCCAGCCGAACACCCCGGGGGTCGTTGAGCGAGCGCAGCGAGACGAAACGCGGTGCTCTCGCGAGGGCACCGCGTTTCGTCTCGGTCGCGCTGCGCGCGTCCTCGCTCAACGACCCCAGTACTTTCGGACCCATCGCTCTGAGTACCCGACCTCGGCGCTGAGTCTTGGGTGCCGCGTCGACAGTGCTCTCCGCAGGCTACGTCATGCGTCGGAGGTCTCCGCCGGCGCGATGTCGAGGCCGAACGCCAGAAGCTCGAGGAACACCCCTGGCTCGACCTCGACGCTCTGCTCGCGTTCGTGCAGCCTGCGGAAGCCGAGCTTCGCGTAGAGGGCGTGCGCACCCGTCATCTCAGGTCCGCTGTTCATGACCACTCGTTCGGCCCGCCGCTCGGCGGCGAGGGCGATGACATGCCGGGTGAGGGCCTCCCCGACGCCGCGTCCGCGGGCCGTCGGTGCCACGGCGAGCTGGCGGAAATCGAGTTCGCCGTCGCGCGCCACCTCCGACAGATGCGCACCGGCGCGCGGGACCCAGACACTACCGACGATCACATCCGTCTCCAGCGCGACCCATATGTCTCCCAGCGCCGCGCGCGCGGCCACGTCGCGCAGCGACCGGAGGTACGCGGCCGACAGCTCGGAGTAGCTCGAGACGTAGGCGTCCTCGGTGAGGCGCCCGACGATTCCGTACTCGTCGGGCACGGCGAGCCGGATGGCGAGCGCCGTCGCTGTCGGGCTCATCGCCCGCGCGCCGTCTCGAGGACCCGGGGTGCGCTGCTCTCGGAACCCCATGCGTCGGCGAGCAGCGCGAACGAGCGCTCGCGGTCCCGGGGGTCGTGCGTGATCGTGGTGAGCAGCAGCTCGTCGGCGCCGGTCACGCGCTGGAGGGTGTCGAGCCGCTCCACGACGGTCTCCGCGTCGCCCACGAAACGGGTGTCGAGGCGGTCGCCGACCACGCCGAGCAGGTCGGCCGGGTACGGTGCGACGAGGGCATCGTCGGGGTGCGGGTAGGCGATCGCCCCCTGGCCCGCGCGGATGCTGTGCACCCACTCTGCGTACCCGCGGCCGATGCGCTCCGCCTCGGTCGCCGTATCCGCGACGAGCACGTCGGCCGAGACGATCACGCGCGGCTCGGCGAGTGCGCCAGGCCGGAAGGCACGCCGATAGGCCTGCACAGCGTCGAGCACGAAGCTGCCCGCGACGTGGAAGTTGGCGCCGAACGGCAGCCCGAGACGCCCGGCGAGCTCGGCGCTGATCCCCGCAGTGCTGCCGTGCAGCCACACCTGGATGTCCTGCCCCTCGGCCGGCGTCGCGTGGATCGGCACGCCCTCGGGGGCGATGTAGGTGCCCGCGATGAGCGCGAGGATGTCGAGCACGTCCTGCTCGAACCGGTCGGCGTCGCCTGCGGTGCGGCGCAGCAACCGTGCCTGTGCGGCGAACCGGGCGGAGTCGAAGGCGAACGGCTTCGCGGCCGGCAGCAGCAGACCGTCCACGACGCGGGCCTCCGCAGGGGCCGATGCGCTCGGAGCTGAGGGGCGCGATGTGGATCCGGATCGGCCGATGCCGAGGTCGAAGCGCCCGGGGTGGAGGGCGGCCACGACGCCCGCGGCCTCCACCACCTGGAGGGCCGCGTAGTTGCCGATGATGGTCGCGGCGGTGCCGATCCTGATGCGCTCGGTCGCCGCAGCGATCGCCGCGAGCAGCACGTGCGGGGCGGCGCCGGCGACGCCGGGGTTCAGGTGGTGCTCGGCGAGCCAGAAGCGGTGGTAGCCGAGTCGTTCCGCGGTCTGCGCGAGCGCGATCGTGTCGCGGAGGCCCTGGCCCGCGGTCGACCCTTCGCCGAACGGGGAGAGCTCGAGGATGCTGAGCGGTGCACGGTTGGTCATGTGTTCGTCTTTCTCGGGTGCGGATACACGGAAAGGTGCGGGCCGGCATCTGCCGCCGGCCCGCACCTCGGATTCAGGACTTGGGCAGCCCCGGCGGGTTGATCTCCGAGGTCGTGACCCCCTCCGAGTCGAGCCCCCACCCCTTGAGCACCTGGGCGTACTTCCCGTTCGCGATGAGCTCGTTGAGCACGATGTTGACGGGCTCGATGAGTCCGTTGCCCTTCGCGGTGCCTGCCGCGATCGCGGCCGCCTGCGGCCACCCGCCCGGGACGATGCCCACGAGCTTCGTGGCGCCTGTCTCCCTGGCCGCCCACGCGGAGGAGGCGTTCGGGCCGAAGGTGGCATCGACGCGGCCCGACTGCAGCGCGAGGGTCGCGGCCGCGTTGTCGTCGTAGTACTGCAGGTCGGCCGGTGCCTTGCCCGCGGTCTTGAGCTCCTCGTTCCACTTCAGGAGCACCTGCTCCTGGTTGGTGCCGGATCCGACGACGATCTTCAGGCCGGAGATGTCCGCGGCCTTCTGGATCTTGGAGATCGTGCTGTCGGACTTCACGTAGAAGCCGAGCAGATCCTGACGGTAGCTGGCGAAGTCGAAGAGCTCCTTGCGCGCCTCGGTGACCGTCACGTTCGAGGTGATCAGGTCGTACTTGCCGGACTGGATTCCGAGCGGCCAATCGGCCCAGGCGACGACCACGGGGTTGTAGGTCAGGCCGAGTCCCTGCGCGATCAGGCTGCCGATGTTCGGCTCGGTGCCGGCGGGCAGGGTCTTGCCGTCCGGGACGTAGCTGAGCGGCGGCACGAAGGCGCCCACGGCGACGGTGAGCTTGCCCGGCTCGACGGGGTGGAAGCCGCTCTTCTTGAGAGCCTCGACGGCCTTCGGGACGACCTCGCCCTCGACCCACTTCACGTCGTCGGCCGAGACCTTCGCCGCGCTCTTCGTGGGCTGCGGTGTGCTGTCGGCGGCGGTCGCAGCCGCCGGCTGGTTGAGGGCGACGACCGCGCCGACGGCGACGATCGCGGCGACCGCGACGGCGGCGATGCCGACCACCGCGCCCTGCTTCTTGCTGAGTGCCATGCTGTGTTTCTCCTTGCGGTGAGGGGCCTTGCGATGATGCGGCCGTGCCGCGTTCGGGGCGTGCGGATCAGTTCAGGACCTTGGCCAGGAACTCTCGGGTTCGCGGATGCTTCGGGTGATCCAGGACGTCGGCGGGACGTCCTTCCTCGATCACGGTCCCGTGGTCCAGGAAGACGATCCGGTCGGCGACCTGGCGGGCGAAGCCGATCTCGTGGGTGACGATGATGAGCGTGGTGCCGAACCGGGCGAGGTCGCTGATGACCTCGAGCACCTCGCCGACGAGCTCTGGATCCAGCGCACTGGTCGGCTCGTCGAACAGCAGCACCTTGGGCTTCAGTGCGAGTGCGCGGGCAATCGCCACGCGCTGCTGCTGGCCTCCCGAGAGCTGCCGGGGGTAGGCGTCGGCCTTGTCGGCGAGGCCGACGCGATCGAGCAGGCCGAGGGCGAGCTCTCTGGCGTCCGAGGCGGCCAGGCGCTTGAGAGCGATCGGCGCCTCGACGATGTTCTCCAGCGCGGTGAGATGCGGGAACAGGTTGAAGTGCTGGAAGACGATCCCCACCTGCGTGCGGCGCCGCAGGATCTCCCGCTCGTGCAGCTCATGGAGCTTCTCACCGCGCAGCTCGTAGCCGATCAGCTCGCCGTCGACCGTGACCGATCCGCGATCCACGCTCTCCAGGTGATTGATGGTGCGCAGCAGGGTCGACTTGCCGGAGCCGCTCGGGCCGAGCAGCGCGATGACCTCGCCGGGCTGCACGGTGAGATCGATCCCCGAAAGCACCTCGAGCCCGCCGAAGCTCTTATGGACGTTGTGGATCTCGACGAGTCCGCTGGTGGCGGTCTCCGCGCTGATGGTGCTCATGCGCTCGCCTTTCCGGTGGAGCGGATCGCGGCACCGGCCGGTGTCTGATCATCGCCGAGCCGGGCCCATTGCGAACCGACCCAGCGCCGGGCCTGCTGCAGAGGGGTGGGCGGCAGCGCCCGGGCGGAGCCGCGCGCGAAGTGCCGCTCGATGTAGAACTGCGCGATGCTGAGGATCGTGGTGATGATCGTGTACCAGACGACCGCGACCAGGAGCAGGGGGATGACCCGGCTGTTGCGGTTGTAGATGACCTGCACCGCGTAGAAGAGTTCGGGGATCGCGATCACGAACACCACGGACGCGCCCTTGACGAGGCCGATGACCTCGTTCGTCGCGTTCGGGACGATCGAGCGCGCCGCCTGCGGGAGGATGATCCGGAACAGCCGCCGGCCCGCCGGAATGCCGAGGGCGGCCGCCGCCTCGGACTGCCCCTGGTCGACGGAGAGAAGCCCTCCGCGGATGATCTCCGCCGAGTATGCGGCCTGGTGCAGCCCGAGGCCCAGGATGGCTGCGGCGAACGCGCTGACCAGCTGGACGGTGGGGAACTCCACGATCCAGAAGTCGGTGGTGAACGGCGTGCCGAGTCCCAGCTTCGGGTACAGGTAGCCGAGGTTGTACCAGACGATGATCTGCACGACCAACGGCACCGAGCGGAAGAACCAGATGTACGCCCACGCGGCGGAGCTGAGCAGCGGGGACTTCGACAGCCGTCCCAGCGCGATGATCGTGCCGAGCACGAAGCCGACGATCGCCGAGACGGCGGTGATCGCGAGCGTGTACCCGATGCCGATGAGCACGGGGCCCGAGAAGAAGTACTCGGCGAACGTCCCCCACTCGTAGCGGCTGTTCGTGACGAGGCTCCAGCCGAACTGGGCGACGACGAAGAGGATGAGCGCGGCGAACGTCCAGCGCCACCAGTGACGGGTGTGCACCACGGGGACGGCACTGATGTCGACCCTGGTCCGAGTGCGATCCTCCGGTCGGCTCGGTTCGTGGTCGACCGAGCGGCCGAGAGGCGGTGCGGCGATGTCGGTCATGATGCTCCCTCGTGGTTCCTCAGCGCAGCGGGTGCTGCGTGAAGCCACGGTATGAGCACCCGCGGCTGCCTCCACAGCCGGGGATTCACACGCGGCAACCGGCTGATATCCGATGCAACCGGCTGATATACGGCGTAACGGAGCGATGTCCGGCGTCACCCAGGCGCAGAGGACGGGGCGCCGGTCCATGGTCGGACCGCGCCCCGTCGGCAGGTCGGTTCAGGCGTTGCGGAGGATGTGATCCGTGACGCGCGTCGAGAAGTACACGGCCTCCACCGGGATCCGCTCGTCCGCGGCGTGGAACTCCCCGAACACGTCGAAGTCGGCCGGAACCCGCAGCGGCACGAAGCCGTACCCGCGGATGCCGAGCTGCGCCAGGTGCTTGTTGTCGGTGCTCGCCGGCAGCAGATAGGGCACGACGAGGCCGTCGGGATCCTCGGTCGCGATCGCATCCTGAAGCACCTCGAGCAGCGGAGAGTCGATCGGCGACTCGATCGCGGGCACCGGGCGCCCCCACGAGAGATCGACGTCGTCGCCGACGAGAGCCGCCAGCTCCTGCTGCAGTGCGGCATCCGCCCCCGGCAGGGCGCGGATATCGAGACGTGCGGTGGCTTCGGCGGGGATCACGTTGGTCTTGCCCCCGGCGCTGAGCACCGTCGGCGAGACCGTGTTGCCGCGGAGGCCGTGACGATCGAGGAGACGAATCCGAGCCCGGCGAGCTCGTCGTCCAGGCCGTCGTCCGTGAACCGGATCCCGCGATGCTCCCCGAACACCTGCAGGAAACGCTTCAGGGCGGGGGTCGTCACGACGGGGAAGCGGTGCGCCCCCACGGCGGCGACAGCACGGGACAGGCGCACCACCGCGTTGTCCGACGTCGGCCGCGAGCCGTGCGCCGCGTGCCCGCGCGCGGTGAGGGTGGCCCACGTGACGCCCTTCTCAGCCGTGGCGACCAGGTAGGCCCTCCGCTCGTCGGTGAGCGGGATGGAGAACCCGCCGACCTCGCTGATCGCCTCCGTGGCGCCGTCGAACAGCTCCGGCCGGTTGTGCACGATCCACCGCGCGCCCCACACGCCGCCTGCCTCCTCGTCTGCGAAGAACGCGAAGATGAGATCGCGGCGGGGCACGACGCCCTCCCTGCGGTAGGCCCGGGCGAGAGCGAGGATGGCCCCCGCGTAGTTCTTCATGTCGACGGCGCCGCGTCCGTAGAGGATGCCGTCGTGGATCTCCGCGCCGAACGGCGGATGAGTCCAGTCCGCTTCCACCACGGGCACGACATCGAGATGCGCGTGCACCACCAGCGCCCCGGCGTCCGGATCCGTCCCGACCAGCCGGGCGACGACACTCGCCCGGCCGGGTCGCGGCTCGACCAGGTCGACGTGATAGCCGACCTCCTCGAGCTTCTGCTTCACGAACAATGCCGCCCGAGTCTCCCCGTCGCCGATGGTGGCCGCATCGCCGGTGTTGACGCTGTCGATGCGGATGAGGTCGCGGATGAGCTCGAGGGCCTCCGCCTCGACGGGCGAAGGAGTCGTCACTGCGCGCCCGCGTGCTCGTGCCCGTGCGCGTGCTCGACGCGCGCGTCGCCGGCGAGCTTGAATGCGAGCCTGCCGTGCGCGTACCCGCCTCCCGCGCGGATCGCGGTCGCGACCCAGGCGGCCTCGGCGAGCTCCGCCTCGGTGGCGCCAGCGCGCACCGCGTTCTGCGCATGCCCGTCGATGCAATAGGCGCACTGCGTCGTGATGCCCACCGCCAGGGCGATCAGCTCGCGGAACTTCAGCGGGATGGCGCGCCCCTCCTCGGCGAAGACCGCCTGATCGAACGCGGCGAACGCGGCGAGGATGTCAGGCGTCTCGCGCTTGTAGACGCGGGTGAAGGTCTTGTCTGCGGTGCGATCGAAGTAGTCCGACACGTGCTCTCCTCGGAGTCCAGGCCGCGCGAGGGCACGGCGCGCCCTCACGCTAATCCGGGGGCGCGATGCTTCCGAAGCGCACCGTCATCGGGCGACTCGCGGCGTCTTCGACGACGGAATGTTCCGCCGCATGTCGCCGGATTTCGCTCGGGATCCGCGCTCCGCGGCGCGAGCGGAGACTCGTGGGATGACGCATCCGATCGCCCCCCACGCCGCGCGTCGCCCGCCGGTCCTCGAGCAGACCTGGGCGGAGCTCCTGCCCGAGCTCTCCCGCCCGGCGTCCCCCGTGCGCACGCCGGATCCGCGGCTGATCGCGCTGAACGAGGAGATCGCCGGTGAGCTCGGCCTCGAACCCGGCTGGCTCCGGTCCGACGACGGGGCGCGCTTCCTCACCGGCGAGTCGCGGGCCGACGGAACGGCCCCTGTCGCCCAGGTGTACGCGGGCCACCAGTGGGGTGAGTTCCGGCCGATCCTCGGCGACGGCCGCGCCGCCCTGCTCGGGGAGAGACGCGACCGGCGGGGACGGCTGCGCGACCTGCACCTCAAAGGCATCGGCCCGACCTCGATGTCGCGCGTCGACGGCTTCGCCACGGTCGGCCCGATGCTGCGCGAATACCTCATGGGCGACGCGATGCACGCCCTCGGCGTTCCCGCGACCCGAGCGCTCGCGGTCGTGTCGACGGGCGCTCCGCGCGAACGCGACGGCCAGGTGCTGCCCGGTGCCGTGCTCGCCCGCACGGCCGCAAGCCACGTCCGCTTCGGCTCGTTCGAGTACGCCGGCACGCACGAGGATCCCGGCCTGCTCCGGCGCCTCGCCGACCACGTCATCGCCCGGCATTACCCGCAGGCCGCGCGCGCGGAGCACCCCTACCGCGCCCTGCTCGCGGAGATCGTGGAGGCAGCGGCCGCGCTCACCGCGGACTGGATGCGGATCGGGTTCGTCCACGGCGTGCTCAGCACGGACAACGTCCTCGTCTCCGCCGAGACCATCGACTACGGGCCCTGCGCGTTCCTGGACGCCTACGAGCCCGGGGCTCGTTTCAGCTCGATCGACGAGTTCGGCCGCTACGCCTACGACAGGCAGCCTGCCATCATGCGGTGGAATCTCGAACGCCTGGCGGAGGCGATGGCGCCTCTGCTCGACGACGACGTGGCAACCGCCGAGCGGACCGCGGCCGACATCACCGCCTCCTTCGAGGACCGCTATCGCGCGCACAGATCCCTGGCGTTCGGTCGGAAGCTCGGCGTCGGTCAGAACGTCGAACAGGCGGAGATCGAGGCCGTGGCCGACGCGGCCCTCGGGATGCTCACCGAGCACGCGGTCGACTTCACCGGATTCTGGCGGGATCTCGCCGCGGCCGCGGCCGGCGACGAGCGCCCGGTCCGCAGCCGCTTCCTCGGTCCGGTCCCCGAGCTCGACGCGTGGCTGCACCGGTGGCGCGCCCTCGGCCCCGACGACGAACTGATCCGCAGGGCTAACCCCGTGTACATCGCACGCAACCACATCCTGGACGAGGCGCTCGCGGCGGCGGTCGACGGCGACATCGCGCCGTTCACGCAACTGCTGGGCCTGCTGCGCACACCCTTCATCGAGCGCGCGGGAGATCAGCACCGCCGCTATACCCGCCCCGCACCGGACGGCGCGCCGAGACACCTCACCTACTGCGGCACCTGACCGGCCGCCGTCACTCGATCCGGGACGGCTCTCCCAGGGCATGCCAGGTGCGGCTCACATAGACCAGTGGCGTTGCGGCGATCCCGGTCTCGGACGGCTCGGGGAGGGCGGCGTCGAGCGCGTGCACGATCACCACCGTGGACGTGCCCGCCCGCAGGCGATGCAGCACACGGCCGCGGACCCAGGTGCGCGCCGCGGGGAAGTAGGGCTCACCCGTATCCAGGCGGCTCCAGATCGCGCGATCCGCGAACCGGTCGATGCCGCTGGTGGCGCCCAGCTTCGCCAGGCCGAGCTGCGCAGAGGAGAGCAGGTGGACGATCACGGTGTCCGCGCTGTTGATCGTGGTCGACGCCGACGACTGATCGGAGATCGAGAACACGAGCAAAGGCGGTTCCGCGCTGACCGAGGACACGCTCGTGGCGGTCAGCGCGACCGGCCCGTCGCCGGCTTCGGCCGTGACCAGCGCGACGCCCGCGGGGTGCTCCCGGAACACGCGTCTGAACTCCTCCGCGGAGAGCGCCTCCACCCGGTCGGGGCTGCTGTCCTCGAGTCGGTGGCTCTCCACGCTCCGCGGCCGGTCGATCTGCTGGGTCGACATGACGGATCCCTCCTTCTGCTCGAGACGATGCGGCGGAGCGCGGCACATGCCGGCTCCGTGGCGCCCAGCCTGCCGTCACGACGGCACGCGGAAGCCTCTGTGTCGTCAGGTGCAGAACTGTTGCGCGGGATGACGTCGGGTGACGACATCCGGCGCCCAGCGCATGGCCGCGATCTAGCGTCGCGGTGAGAGGGACAAGACACAGCGACGCGGACGGAGAGGGATCATGGTGACCGGTGAATGGTATTCAGAGCTCGCGGACGATACGTTCGCAGGGCTCTCCTCCGCCTCGCTGTCGCCCGATCCGCCGATCGACGACCTCGGATTCGAGAGCCTGGGCTCGTACGTCTTCGCGCAGGATTGGCAGCACTGGCACGATGATCTCGATGAGCGCAGGCGGGATCCGCACGGACCTCTCGCGTACACAGGACTGCACTGGCTGAGCGCGCGCCCGCAGCGCGTGCCGAGGGTGCCGGGATCGTTCCGCGCGATTCGCGGGTCCGTGCTCCTCTCCCTCGATCCTGACGAGCGCGCCCGATACTCGGGCGTCGACCTCACGGGCGAAGCCCGCATCGACCCCGGTGAGAACGGCACCCTCGAGTTCGCCGGCGGCACGGCCGAGTTCGCCCGGCTCGGCGGCCATGCGGTGCTGCGGAGCCGGCTGCAGCCGAGTCCGTTCCTGGAGAGCTTCGGAGGCACTCCCGCGTTCCGCCCGAACGAGGCGTGGGTGATCCCCGCCGTGTTCCACGCGGATCCGCGTGCGTACGAGGTCGACGCCGCAGTCGGCGACTTCCTGCATCTCCTGCAGTCTCCGGGCACGCTGCGGTTGACCATCGGCGGGCGTGGGCACGAACTCGCCGTCTTCGAAAGCGTGTCCGGCAACGGCTGGCGCCTGCCGTTCACCGATGCGACCTCGGGTCGTGAGACGACCGTCTGGGGCCGCGACGTCGTGGTGGACCCGGTCTTGGACGGCGAGACGGCGATGATCGACTTCACCCGATCCAGCAACCTCCCGTGCGCGTACAGCGACATGACGACGTGTGCGCTGGCGCCGCGGTCGAACCGGATCCGGACGAGGATCACCGCCGGCGAGAAGACGCCCCGCCTGCGCCTCATCGCGGGAGCCGACGGGCCGATCGTGGTCAGCGAGCGCTGACCACGATCACCCGGGTGGTCACTGCGCGACGAAGAACGGGATCGCGCCGGTCAGGAGGCCGACCGCCAGCATCACCAGCGAGACCACGAGCGCGCGCCACAGCACCTTGCGGTGGTGGTCGCCGAGGTTCACGCTCGCGAGCGAGACCAGCAGCAGGATCGCCGGGACCAGCGGGCTCTGCAAGTGCACGGGCTGGCCGGTGATCGACGCGCGGGCCATCTCGACGGGGTCGATCCCGAAATGCGCGGCGCTCTGCGACAGCACCGGCAGGATCCCGTAGTAGAACGCATCGTTCGACATGAAGAACGTGAACGGGATCGACAGGATCCCGGTGATCGGCGCGAGGAACGGACCCAGCGCCGGGGGCAGCACATTCGTGATCCACGACGCCATCGCGTCGACCATGCCCGTGCCGGTGAGCACGCCGACGAGCACACCCGCCGCGATCACCATCGACACCACGCCGACGATGCTGGGCGCGTGCGCGACGATCTCGGACGCCTGATCCTTGAGCTTTCGGAAGTTCACCACGAGCGCCAGGGCGGCGCCGACCATGAACACGTAGGGCAGCGGCAGCACGTCGGCGATGAGCAGCACCATGACGGCGACCGTGAGGGCGAGGTTGAACCAGATCAGCCGCGGGCGCAGCGTCGCCCTGTTCGGGTCGAGCATGGTGTCGGCCATCGCGGTGTCGGTCGGGTCCACCCCGGCCGCGGCGACGGCGCCATGACCGCCGGCGACGGTGACGATGTTGCCGGTCCGCAGCGAGGCGCGCGCGCCAGGCTTGGCGTCGGAGCCGCGGAAGATCGCGGGCACCGCGGCGAGCAGTCCGCCCTCGGCGGTGCCGGTCAGGCGGCTCTCGTCGAGCGCACCGAGGCGGCGACGCTCCTGCAGGCCGAGCATCCAGGCGAAGCCGAGGGAGACGATCAGCCCGATACCCAGTGAGGGCAGCATCGGCACAAAGATGTCCGTCGGCTGCACACCGAGCGCGGTCGCGGCGCGCACGGTGGGGCCACCCCACGGCACGATGTTGAGCGTGCCGTTCATCAGGCCCGCTACGCAGGTCAGCACCACGGGGCTCATGCCCAGGCGCAGGTAGATCGGCAGCATCGCCGAGGTGGTGATGATGAACGTCGTGGATCCGTCGCCGTCCAGCGACACGGCGCCGGCGAGCAGAGCCGTGCCGATGACCACCTTCGCCGGGTCGTCGCCCAGCACGCGCGTGATCAGGCGGATCAGCGGGTCGAACAGGCCGACGTCGATCATGATGCCGAAGAACATGATCGCGAACATCAGCAGCGCCGCCGTCGGCGCCATCTTGCCGATCGCGTCGAGGATCATGTCGCCGAGGCCCAGTCCGGCACCGGCGAAGAGGCCGAACACGGTGGGGACCAGGATCAGCGCCACCATCGGGGTGAGGCGTTTGGTCATGATCAGCGTCATGAACACCAGCACCATCACGAAGCCGAGGATCACCAGGACCCATTCGGGTGGCGCGAAGGCGATGTCGTACGAGGGCTTTTCGTCGGCTGCGGCGAGCAGACCGGTGAGAACCGTGGGCATGAGGTGACTCCTTCGTCATCCGCCTGTCGTCTTCGACGGACCTCGCCGAGATTAGGGAACGCAGGCGCTGCGGATCCGGAAAGTCGCATTCCGCCGCGTTGTGCGCGTAGCGTGACTTCTGCGCATATTGCTCAAGGAGGACGGATGCCCCGCAGAAACCGGATGCGGTTCGCGACGCGGACCCTCCTGCTGCAGTTCGCGACGGTGGTGCTCGTCGTCGCGCTGTGCACCGGCGTGTATCTGCTGCTCGCCGTGCAGCAGCTGCGTGCCGAGGCCGAGTCCTCGGCACTCGGTATCGCGCGCACGCTGGCGGAGGATCCGGAGATCCGCGCCGAGGTCGCCCGCGCCTCCGCCGACCCCGGCACGCCGCAGGCGGACGACCTGCGGGACGGAGTGCTGCAGCGCACCGCGACGGCGACCGCCTCCCGCACGGGCGCCCTGTTCATCGTGATCACCGACGACCACGGGATCCGGCTCGCGCATCCGGATCCGGCTCGTCTCGGCCAGGAGGTGAGCACCCCGTTCCAGGACGTGCTCGCCGGCCACGAGGTCATCGAATGGGAGACCGGCACCCTGGGCGACTCGGCCCGGGCGAAGGTGCCCGTGCGGGACGGCGGAGGAACCCCGATCGGCGAGGTCAGCGTCGGCTTCGCTCGCGCGGGCGTGTTCGACGACCTGCCGCCGCTGCTCGCCGTGATCGGCGTCGCCGCCGTGGGATCGCTGCTGCTGGCCGGCGTCGCCGCGCTCGTGCTGCGCCGCCGCTGGGAGCGGCTCACCCTCGGCGTGCAGCCGGAGGAACTGGTCGCGCTCGTGCAGAACCAGACCGCCGTGCTGAACGGCGTGGACGACGGCGTGCTCGCGGTCGACCCGGACGGGGTGGTGCGGGTCTGCAACGCCGCCGCCGAGCGGCTGCTGTCGGTGCACGACCTCGTCGGCGCGCCGTTGGATCGGACCGGCCTTCCGGGCGCGGTGCGCGAGGCCGTGTCGGGAGGGCGGGCGCTCTCGGAGACGGTGCACGAGGACCGGGTGCTCTACCTCGACACCCGGCCGGTCGAGCGCGACGGCCGCGCCCTGGGCACCGTGGCCGTCATCCGGGACCGCACCGAGCTGGTCGCACTCTCGGAGCGGCTGGAGACCGTGCGCACGATGACGGCGGCCCTGCGCGTGCAGCGCCATGAGTTCGCGAACCGGATCCACGTCGCCGCCGGGCTCATCGATGCGGAGCGCGTGCAGGACGCCAGGGACTTCCTCGCCGAGCTGATGGTCCGGGGATCCGTGGACTTCCCGGTGGAGGGGCGGGAGCGGCTGACCGACCCGTTCCTGCGCTCCTTCCTGGGCGCGAAGGCGCTCGAGGCGTCCGAGCGCGGCGTGACCCTGCGGATCGCCGAGGACACGCACCTGCTCGGCGCCGTGGTCGAGGCCGAGGACGTCGCCGCGGTGCTGGGCAACCTCGTCGACAACGCCGTGACCGCGGCGGTCGCCGGAGCCGCTCCGCGCTGGGTCGAGGTCTCCGTGCTCGACGACGGTGCGGCACTGGTCGTCACGGTCGCGGATTCGGGGGCAGGCCTCGATGCGGCGCTCGAGGAGGGTGCGCCGGGCGACACCGACCCCGACAAGCCCGGCCCGGACGACCGCGCCGACTCCGATGACGCCGGGGCCGTGCACGGTCATGGGCTGGGCCTGCCTCTGTCCCGCGAGATCGCCCGGCGCGGAGGCGGCGATCTGTGGATCATCGACCGTGGCGGCGACGAGCACGGAGCAGTCTTCGCCGCGCGTCTCGACAGGGCGGTCGCACCGCTGGGAGGGGCCGGCCGCGCGGACACCGACGGCGAACGAACCAGTACCCGCCCCGACAAAGAGGAGAGCAAATGACGGATCCGATCCGCACCCTCGTGCTGGACGACGACTTCCGGGTCGGCCGGCTGCATCAGACGATCGTCGACGAGCGCCCGGGGTTCGTCGCGCTGGAGCCCGTGCGCACGCTCGCCGAGGCCCGCGCCGCGATCCGGGACCTGTCTCCGGATCTGCTCCTCGCCGACGTCTACCTGCCCGACGGCGACGGGATCGGCCTCGTGCGGGAGGCGGGCATCGATGCGATCCTCGTGTCGGCCGCCGATGACCCGGCGACGGTGCGGCGCGCACTGCGCTCCGGCGCCCTGTCCTACCTGATCAAGCCCTTCGAGAGACGCACCCTCACCGGGGCGCTGGATCGATACGCCCGCTTCCGCAACCTGATGGCGGGCGATCGAGCCTTGCAGCAGAAGGACCTCGACCGTGCGCTCGCGATCCTGTACGGATCGGGAGAGGCTGCGACGCCCTCGCGATCGGCGACGGAGCAGGTCGTGCTCGCCGCGCTGGGCGAGGCCGAGGCCTCGGCCGCAGAGATCGGCGAGCGCGTGGGGATCTCCCGGGCCACGGCGCAACGGCACCTCGCCGCGCTCGCCGACCGCGAGGAGGTCGAGGTGCGGCTCCGCTACGGCGCCACCGGACGACCGGAACACCGCTACACGCGTCGCGGGTGACGGGGCACCGGCGTTCCCGACGCGCGGACTCGAGCTCAGCGGATCCGGGCTCCGCCGGGGCTCAGCGACCGATCGTCAGCCCCGCCCGAAGAGCGCGCCGCCGTTCACCTGGATGATCTGCCCGGTGGTCCAGCCGCCCTCGGGGCCGGCGAGGTAGGACACGGCGCCGGCGACCTCGTCCGGCGTGCCGGCACGGTTCATCGGCACCTGCGCGAGCCGCGACGCCACGATGTCCGGCGTGCGCCGGCCGTCCCAGAACCCGGTGTCGGGCACGTAGCCGGGCGCGATGGCATTGACCGTCACGCCCTCAGGGGCGAGGTCGGCGGCGAGGCCCATCATCCAGCCATGGATCGCAGCCTTCGCCGCGCCGTAGCCGTTCGCTCCTCGAAGCGCCGCAATCGAGCTGATCGAGATGATCCGGCCGCCCGGCCGCGCGATGCGGGGCAGCAGCGCCTCGGTGAGCAGCACCGCGGTGAGCACGTTCAGGCGTATGTTGGCCTCGTAATTGGCGGCGATCCCGGCGAGGCCCTCGCCGCGGTCCAGCACGTTGCCGCCGGCGTTGTTCAGCAGCACCTCGACGCCGCCGGCGATCTCGCCGGCGGCGCGCTCGACGGCGTCCGGATCCTGCAGGTCGGCCGTGATCGTCTGCACCCGGGCGTCCGGCGTCTGCGCGAGGACGCGGTCGGTCGCCTCCTGCAGCACGCCGGCGCGGCGTCCGATGAGCGCGAGGTCGAAGCCGTCGCGCGCGAGGCGCAGGGCCGAGGCGAGACCGATGCCCGTGCCTCCGCCGCTGATGACGGCGAGCGGGCGGGCGGATCCGGAGGGCGACTGCGGGATGCTCATGCGCCCAGCCTAAGTCGCGGGCCTGCGGTCGGATCCGGTCCGGTAGCCTTCCTGGCGTGACGACCGCGCGCACGCCGATCGATCCCGCCGGGTGGCGGACGTGGACCGGCGCGCTCCTCGTCATGCTCGCCTGGTGGGTCACCACCTATGGTTTCGGCTCCGTCCCGATCCCTGCCCTGCAGCCGGGCTGGTTCCCGCAGCTGGGGGTCGTGGTCACCAACGGGCTCAGCCTCGCCGTCGCCTGGCTCGTCGCAGCCCTGGTGCACCGCGCCGGATGGTGGGGAAGCACTCCGCTGCGGCGGATCGCGGGCTGGGGCTCCGGCCGGGTCGACGCCCTCGGCTGGCTCGCGCCGGTGCTGGCGATCCAGCTCTCCTACATCTGGATCGGACGGCAGGGCATCCCCGGGATCGCGGGCTCGCCGGGAATGCTGCTCAGCGTCGCCGCCGGAATGCTCGCCGTGGGGATCTCCGAGGAGACGGCGGCACGCGGCCTCGCGCTGGGCGCGGTGATGAGGCGGCACCCCTGGCTCGGCGTCGCCGCGACGTCGCTCGTATTCGGCCTGTGGCACCTCGGCAACGGGCTGTTCTTCGGCAAGAGCGTCGATGAGACGTGGTGGCAGGTGCTCGGTGCAGCTACTTTCGGCGTCTGCTTCGCCGGCGCCCGGCTCATGATCGGGTCGATCTGGGCACTCGCGTTCCTGCACGCCCTGGGGGACTGGACCCAGGTGCTCTCCCCGGGTGCGGCCCCGCTCTGGTACCAGATCGCGGTGATGGTGTCCGAGCTGACCTGGGGCATCGTGCTGACCGCGGTCGCCGTGCGACGCGGGTACCACCAGGCGCTCTGACCCGACCTCGCGCGCCCGTCTGCGCCGCCGCGACGGATGCGCATGCGCGGCTAGCATGGCCACGATGACTGACGTGCCCCCGATCGCCGAACGCCTGTCGCGGATGATTCAGCTGCCCACGGTGTCCGCCGAACTCGACGAGCGCGGATCCGCGCCGTTCGAGGACTTCGTGGCGCTCATCGCCGAGCTCTACCCCCGGGTGCACGCCGAGCTGACTCTAGAGCGCCATACCGACTTCGGGCTGCTGTTCCGCTGGGCTGGGCAGCGCACGGCGGTCGACGGGCCGCTCGTGCTCATGGCGCACTACGACGTCGTCCCCGTGGACGAGTCCGACGCATGGACGCACCCGCCGTTCGCGGGCGTGATCGAGAACGGATCCGTCTACGGCCGCGGCGCCCTGGACGACAAGGGGCCGCTCATCGTGATCCTCGAAGCCGTCGAGAACCTGCTCGCGGAGGGCTTCACGCCCGCCCGCGACGTCTACCTCTCCTTCGGAGGCAACGAGGAGACGTTCGGATCCGCCGCCATCGCGATCGCAGATGTGCTGAAGGACCGCGGGATCGTGCCCTGGCTCGTGCTCGACGAGGGCGGCGCGGTGGTGGACGCTCCCCTGCCGTTCGTGCCGGGGAGCGCGGCGATGATCGGCGTCGGCGAGAAGGGCGTGATGACGGTGAGGCTCAGCGCGCGCGGCGAGGGCGGTCACGCCTCGGCCCCGCCGCCGCGCACTGCGGTGCGGCGCATCGCGCGTGCGGTCGACCGGTTGGGCCCCGGCACCTTCCGTCCGCGCACGCCGCGGGCGATCTCGCACATGCTGACGCAGCTCGCAGGCTTCGCCTCCGGGCCCGCGCGCCTGCTGCTGCGCACGCTCGGAGCGCTCCCGCCCGTGTCTGCGCGGGTGTTCGCCGCGCTCGGCGGCGAGGCGGCGGCCCTCGTGCGCACGACCGTCGCCCCCACGATGCAGTCCGGCGGCACCGCGGCCAACGTGCTGCCGTCGCAGGCTTCGGCCACCGTGAACCTGCGGATCGCCCTCGGCGAGACGGTGCAGAGCGCGACCGCACGCGTACGCCGGCGCATCGCGGATCCGCTCGTGACCGTCGAAGTGCTGGAGGGCAGCGATCCGTCGCCCGAGTCGCCCACGGACACGGCGCCGTTCACGCTTCTCGCGGAGGCGCTCGCCGTGTCGCACCCGGCGATCCCCGCCGTGCCGTACGTGACGATGCAGGCCACCGACTCCCGGCATTTCCATCGGTTCTCGCCCGCGGTGTTCCGGTTCGCGCCGCTGGAGATGTCGAACGCGCAGCGGGCCACGATCCACGGCGTGGACGAGAGCGTCGAGATCGCAGCGCTCGAGCGCGGGGAGCGGTTCCACCGCGCGCTCATCGAACGGTTACAGTGAGCTGACCCGCACGCGGACGCCGAGCACGTCGACGCGCCCGCACCACGTTCCGCCGACACCGCGGAACTGCACGAAGGAGTCGCGATGACGCGCACCGCCACACTCGGCACTCTGGTCGCCGTGGTCGGTTTCCTGGCCTTCGTCGAGTTCACCAGCGGTGTGCTGCAGGGCTACTACACGCCGATGCTCAGCGACATCGCGCGGCACCTGGGCATCCACGACGCCGACGTGAACTGGTTCGAGGGCGCGCAGCTCATGCTGTCCGCCTTGGTCGTGCCGGCATTCGCGAAGCTCGGCGACATGGTCGGCCGCAAGCGCATGCTGCTGATCTCGACGGCCCTCACCGCGGTCGCCGCCTTCGTGCTGCCGTTCACCGCGACCTTCGGCGTCTTCCTCGTGGCATGGGCGCTGATGGGCTTCTACGTCGTGTGGCTGCCGCTGGAGATCGCCCTGATCTGGTCGCGCGCCCGGCGCATCGAGGGCAGCTCGACGATCACGGCGAAGGCGGCCGGGATCCTGGTCGCAGCCCTCGAGGGCGGCGCGATCATCGGCGCTCTCGTCGGTGGGGCGCTCGTCGACCATCTGCCGCTCACGGTCGTACTGCTCGTGCCCGCGGTGCTCATCGCGGCGTGCTTCTTCGTGATCCTCTTCGGCGTGCAGGAGTCGCCGGAGAAGACCGGCGGCGTCTTCGACACGACAGGACTCGTGCTGATCTCGCTGTCGCTCATCGGCCTCACCGGCGGGCTCAGCCTGCTGCGCCTGCCCGGCGGCGTCGCGAACCCGCTGTCCTGGATCGTGATCGTGATCGGCGTGCTGCTCATCGTGCCGTTCGCCCTGTGGGAGCTGCGCCAGCAGGATCCGCTCATCGACGTGCGGATGTTCCGCAGCCCCGCGCTCGGTCCGGTGTTCCTCACGGCCGGCCTGTTCGGCGTGAGTGTGCTCGGCGCGCAGGCGCCGCTGTCGACCTTCGCCCGCACGGATCCGGCGGTCTACGGCTACGGCCTCGGCACCACCGGCTTCGCGACCTCTCTGATCATCGGCGTCTACCTCGTCGCGATGATCGCGGGCGCCCTCGGCTACCCGCAGATCGCCCGGTTCGCGACGCCCCGGATCACGCTCATCGGCGCCTCTGTGCTCGTGGGGATCGGGTTCCTGCTGTTCCTGCCGTTCCACGCGGCCTACGGGCAAGTCATCACGAACATGGTGCTCGTGGGGATCGGATCCGGAGCGCTCGTCGCCGCCCTGCCCGCTGCGGCGGCCTCGGCGGCGCCGCACACCCAGACCGGGGTCGCGACCGGGCTCACGAACTCGGTGAAGACCGTGGGCGGCGCGATCGCCTCGTGCGTGTTCGGGATCGCGCTCATGCACGCGGTCGCCGGATCCGCCGCGGCCGAAGGCACCGCCGGATCCTTCTCGGGTTACGTCACGGTGTGGGTGGTGTGCGGCGTGACCGCGCTTGCCGCTGCGGTCCTGCTGCTCTTCGTCCCGAAGCAGGCATTCACCGATCGCGCCGGCCACGCCGCCGCCACGGAACCTGCGATCGGTTGACGCCCGGGGCGGATGATGCTCAGCGTTCCCCGCGCGACAGCTTCGAGGGCCACCACACGACGCGACCCACGTCGTGCACGAGTGCCGGCACGAGCAGCGAGCGCACCACGAACGTGTCCAGGAGCACGCCGAACGCCACGATGAAGGCCAGCTGCGCGAGGAACAGGATCGGGATCACCGCGAGCGCGGCGAACGTCGTCGCGAGCACGAGGCCTGCCGAGGTGATGACGCCGCCGGTGATCGCAAGACCGCGGCGCACGCCCTCGCGCGTGCCGTGGATCCGGCTCTCCTCCCGCACTCGGGTCATGAGGAAGATGTTGTAGTCGATCCCGAGGGCGACGAGGAAGACGAAGCCGTACAGCGGCACGGCCGGATCCGCCCCCGGGAAGTGAAGGATCCCGTTGAAGACGAGCGCCGAGACGCCCATCGCGGTGCCGAACGACAGCACGGTGGTCACGATCAGCAGCACGGGCGCGACGACCGCGCGCAGCAGGATCATCAGGATGAGCATGATCACGACGAGGATCACGGGGATGATCAGGGTGCGGTCGTGCAGCGAGGCGTCGTCCGTGTCGGTCGCCGTCGCGGTGACGCCGCCGACGAGCGCACCGGTGCCCTCGAGCGAGGTGCGGATCCGCCGCACCGTCTCCTCCGCGGCCGTCGAATCCGCCGCGGAGGTGAGCGTGCCCTGCAGCATCACGTCGCCGTCGACCACGGTCGCCTCCGGGGCGGGAGTGCCGGGCCGTCCGACCTGCTGGACGCCGTCCTGGGTCACGGGTGCCGAGCCGCTCGGCGAATCCTTCGCGGTGACGGTGACGCCGTCGATGCCCTTGTCGGCGAGCAGCACGTCGGCCGTCCTCTGCAGGGAGTCCTTGGCGACGACCACCTGGACCGGGCTGCCGGATCCGCCTGGGAAGTGCTCGCCCAGCACCTTCTGGCCGTCGCGAGCCTGCGACGAGCCGAGCACGAGGTCGGACTGCGGCACGCCGGAGGCGTCGAGCTGGAGCACGCCGAGCGTGCCGATCGCGAGCACCAGGGTCGTCGCGATCCAGATCACCCGCGAGCGGCGCCGGATCAGCTCGGCCAAGCGCGCCCACACGCCGGTCGTGGGCATGCCGCCCTCGGCCGCGACCACCTCGGGGGCGTACACCGGCCGGCGCGGCCAGAACGCCGCGCGCCCGAACGCCATGAGGAGAGCGGGCAGCAGGGTGAGCGCCGACAGCATCGCGAACGCGATCCCGATCGCCGCGACGGGGCCCAGCGCGCTGTTCGACTTCAGATCGCTGAGCAGCAGGCAGAGCAGGCCGGCGATCACCGTGCCGCCCGAGGCCAGGATCGGCTCGAAGGAGCCCTTCCAGGCCGAGAGCACCGCCGTGGCGCGATCCTGCTCGACGCGCAGGGCTTCGCGGAAACGCGACACGAACAGCAGCGCGTAGTCGGTCGCGGCGCCGATCACGAGGATGAACAGGATCCCCTGGGTCTGGCCGCTGAGCAGCAGCACGCCCCACTTCGCGAGCCACCACACCAGCAGCAGCGCGGTGCAGAGGGCGAACAGGCTCGTCAGGAGCACGACGACGGGCAGCAGCAGCGAGCGGTAGACCAGCACGAGGATCACGAAGACCGCGGCGAGGGCCACACCGAGCAGGATCCCGTCGATGCCGGCGAAACCGGCGACGAGGTCGGCGCTGAACCCGGCAGGCCCGGTGATGTAGACGTGCACCCCCTCCGGGGCGGCCTTGTCGAGGGATGACCGCAGCTCCGCGACCACATCGCCGAGCTCTGCGTCGGAGCGGATCGGGATGAACGCCTGCACGGCCTTGCCGTCATCCGAGACCAGCGCGGGGGAGACGTCGTCGCCTACGCCCGCGATGTCCGTCGTGGCCGTGACTGCATCGGACAGGGCGGTGCGCTGCGCCTCCGTGAGTGCGTCGTCGGAGGAGGCGACGACGATCGCGGGGATCTCATCGGATCCGGCGAAGCGCGTCTGCAGCTCCTGCACCCGCGCGGAGTCGGAGGAGGACGGGAGGTACGCCGTGCGGTCGTTCGAGGAGACCTCGTCGACCTTCCCGAACAGGGGGCCGCCGAGCGATGCCGCGACCAGCCACGCGACGATGATGAGGGCGGGTAGGAGGATCCGCAGAGCGCGGCGGAGGCGGTGCGGTGGTGCGACGTGCTGCGGGGCGGTCATCGGGTTCCTTCCGTCCTCGGCAGGATAGTTCGAGTTAGCTAGCTTGGCAAGTAATCATCCTGGCATGAAAAAGGCTCGGTGTAGCATGACGGCATGGCGGAGCGGCGCGACGAGGCGGATGAGCGGGGCCTCGGGACGCGCGCTGAGGCGACTGCGCGTGACGGCGTCGAGGCGAGCGCCGTCTACGACATCGAGGCGAGCGATCCGGACGGCGTGCTGCTCGATCGCGCCGGCATGGACGAGAGCGCGATCCGGCAGATCACAGAGCTGATGGCGTCCCTCGGCGAGTTGCGCGACGCCGAGCAGCGCCTCGCCGAGGCGTCCCGCCGGTACATGAAGCTGAACGAGACCGACATGCGCGCGCTGCACTACCTGATCGTGTGTGCGAACCGTGGCGCGGTGGCGACCCCCGGCGGGATCGCACAGCACTTGGGCATCTCGACCGCGTCGACCACCAAGCTGCTCGACAGGCTGGAGAGCGGCGGCCACGTGGTGCGGTCAGCGCACCCCTCGGATCGACGTGCGCTGGCGATCTCGATCACACCCGAGACGAAGAAGGCGGCCATGGAGACGGTCGGACGCCAGCAGGCGCGCCGCTTCCACTCGGCGGCGCGCCTGACGGAGGCGGAGCGCGAGGTCGTCATCCGCTTCCTGCGCGACATGACCAAGGAGCTCGCGCTCGACGGCGTCGAATGGGCGACCGCCGAGCCCGAGCTCTGAATCACGCCGGCCCCGAGGAGCGGTCGGCGCGGTCAGGCCTGGCTCCGCCCCGCGGAGCCAGGCGTGCAGATCAGGCGTTGCCCTCCCCGCCGGAGAACATCCAGTCGACGCCGAACCGATCGGTGAGCATGCCGAACTGCCCGCCCCACGGCGCGGGACCGTAGGCCTGGCTGACCGTGGCGCCGTCGGCGAGTTTGTCCCACGCGGCGTGGATCTCGGCCTCGTCCGAGCCGCTCAGTGACACGGAGACACCCTGCGGGGCCTTGTACTCCATGTATCCGGGGGTGTCGGAGGCCATCAGCACCAGGCCGCCGGGAGTGGTCAGCTGAGCGTGCATGACGAGCGTCTGCTCGGCCTCATCCTGCAGCATGCCCGGCATGTCGCCGAAGGTCATCACCTGCAGATCGCCACCGAGGGCCTGCTGGTAGAACTCCATCGCGGCGCGGGCGTCGCCGCGGAACGAGATGTACGGATTGAGGTTGGTCATCGGTGTCCTCCGTGCTCGGATCGACGACGCCGCATCGGCGCCGCACTCAGTCTGAGGCCGGCCTCCGACATCGGCAATGGTGTGTCGCGGATCAGCTCACGGAGGCGTCGCGTGGCGGGTTGTGCACGATCTCGAGCCTGATGCCGTTGTCGTCCTCGACGAAGGACGCGTAGTAGCGATCGCTGAAACGGGGGTACTCCTTCGGCGGGCGCACGGCGGTCCAGCCCGCGTCGATCGCGATGTCGTGCACGCGGTCGACTTCGGCGCGCGAATCGACCGCGAACGCGAGGTGCTGCCAGCCGACGCGCCCGTGCTCGTGCGGGCCATCCGCGTTGTCGCGCGCGGGGTAGAGCAGGATCTCGGGCAGGCCGTCCTGCCGCCAGTACGCGAGATCGGGAGCATCGTGCCTGCGGACGTAGCCGAGTGCGCTCAGCACCGGATCGAACTGCGCGGAGGCGCCGGGCACGTGGTCGACGCTGATGCCGAGATGATCGAGAGTGGCCATGCCCCCCAGCATCGCGGATGCCGGGGACAATGCGCGAGGACCGGTCAGTACGGCGGGCCTCAGCCCTCGACGGATTCCCGCGGCGGGTTGTACATGAACTCGATCCGGATGCCGTTGTCGTCCTCGACGAATGACGCGTAGTAGCGATCCGAGAACCGCGTGAAGACCTTCGGATCCCGCACCGTCGTCCAGCCGGCGTCGACGGCGATGGCGTGCAGGCGCTCCACCTCGGCACGCGAGTCCACGGCGAAGGCGAGATGCTGCCAGCCGATCCGTCCGTACCTGTGCGGCTCGCCGTCGGGCTCGGGGGCGCGGTAGAGGATCAGCTCGGTCTCGTCGTCGCGGGACCATGCCATCCCGCCCTCCAGCTCGCTGCCGTCGGAGAGGCAGCCGAGCGCGGTGAGCACCGGATTCCACTGGGCGTAGGCGCGGTCGAGGTCTTCGACCGTGAGGCCGATGTGGTCGAAAAGAGGCATGGGTTCAGTCTGCCGGACCCGGGGACGCGGGTCGTTCGCGTGAACCGCGCCCTGGCTCAGTGCGGGGCGTGGTACTCGGCCTCGCCGCGCTTCCAGTAGCCCTTCACGACGGCGTGGGCCGTGTCGACACCCCAGCGTGCGAGGAGGGCGCGGCCCGGCTTCACGATCGACGATTCCGCCGCGACGAAGACGAGCGGGGCCTCACCCGGGCGATCGTCCGCACTGAGCGACTCCAGGAAGGCGACGAGGGCGGATCCGGCCGGAGCGTCGCCGCGATGGATCCACTCGACCGGCACGGGTGCGTCGAGAGCCAATTCATGCTCGGCGCCACGCACCTCGATCGCGATGCGGGCGGGGGTGCCGGCGGGGATCTGCGCGGCGAAGCGGCGGATCGCCGGGATCGCGGTCTCATCTCCGGCGAGGAGCCAGCCGTCGGGCTCGCCATCCAGCACCATCGAGCCACGCGGACCGCCGACGCCCACCGTCGAGCCCAGGGGAGCGCTCGCCGCCCAGGGGGCCGCGACGCCCTCGTCGCCGTGCACCGCGAACTCGACGTCGAGCCAGTCCTCGCCCCATGCGAGCGGCGTGTACTCACGACTCGGGGCCGCCCGCAGCTCTTCGACCGATTCGGTCGGACCGTCAGCGAAGAACAGCCGCATGTGGTCGTCGGCGCCCAGGGAATCGAAGCCGGCGAGATCGGATCCGGTCAGCCGCACGCGCACGAAATCGGGTGCGATCCACTCGCGGGAGGAGAGGGTCAGCGTGCGGAAGCGCAGCTCGAGCCGGCGTCGCCCCAGGGCGAAGCCGGATTTCGCGTTGTTCATAAGGTAAGGCTAACCTGTGTACGGCCTCGGTCGAAGTTAGGTAACCCTAACCCGGTGGACCGGTGGTCAACACAGCACATCCCGCAGAACAGGAGCATCTCCATGTCCGTGCCTAGGATCCTCACCGCAACCACGCTCGGCCTCGTCGCCGCCGTCGCCCTCGCCGGCTGCGCCTCCGGCCCCGCCGCGACCCCCACGGAAAGCGCGACCGCCCGCACGAGCACCGTGACCATCGAGGACAACAACGGGGAGCACACGATCTCGACGCCCCCGGCCTCGGTCGTCGCCACCGACAACCGCACGTTCCAGACGCTCGCCGACTGGGGAATCCCGGTTAAGGCGGCTGCGGTGTCGCTCATGCCGGGGACCGTGTCGTACGTCAAGGATAAGAGCATCATCGATCTCGGCACCCACATGGAGCCCGACCTCGAGTCGGTCGTCGCCGTGGCCCCCGACCTCATCGTGAACGGTCAGCGCTTCACCCAGCACCACGACAAGCTGGCCGCGCTCGTTCCCGATGCGACCATCCTCGAGCTCGACCCGCGCGACGGGCAGCCCTTCGACGCCGAGCTGAAGCGCCAGGTCACCGTGCTCGGCGAGGTCTTCGGCAAGCAGAAGGACGCGAAGAAGCTCGTCTCCGACTTCGAGGCGGCGGTGGACCGCGCCAAGAAGGCCTATGACGGATCAGGCGTGATGGCCGTCACCACCTCCGGTGGGAAGATCGGCTACCTCGCGCCGACCGTCGGCCGCACGCTCGGCCCGGTGTTCGACCTCCTCGGACTGAAGCCCGCGCTGACCGTTGAGGGCGCCGACGACAATCACAAGGGCGATGACATCTCGGTCGAGGCCATCGCGGCCTCGAACCCGTCCTGGATCCTGGTGATGGATCGCGATGCGGTGTTCGCGAAGGACGACCCCTCCTACGTGCAGGCCGCGGACATTCTGGAGAAGAACCAGGCGCTGGCCTCCGTCAGCGCGATCCAGCAGAAGCATGTCGTCTACATGCCCTCAGACACCTACCTCAACGAGGGCATCCAGACGTACACGACCTTCCTCAACTCCTTCGCGGACGCCCTCGAGAAGAGCGCGAAGAAGAGCTGACGCCCCAGCGCATCCGGCCATGACCACCCGGCTCACCCGCCTCGCCCCGGGCAGCGCCTCCGCTGCTGCCCGGGGCAGGGCGCGGCTCTTCGATCCCGCTCTGCTCGTCGGCGTTCTCATCGTCGCGGGCCTCCTCGTGCTGTCGCTGTTCGTCGGTGTCTACGACGTGACCGGATCCGCGGATGGGGCGGAGATGTTCGCGATCACGCGCATCCCGCGAACGACTGCGCTCGTGCTCTCCGGGGCTGCGATGGCGATGGCGGGCCTGGTCATGCAGATGCTGACGCAGAACCGCTTCGTCGAACCGACCACCACCGGCACGACGGAGTGGGCAGGACTCGGTCTGCTCGCCGTCTCCATCCTCGTACCGCATCCGAGCATCCCGTTGCGGATGCTCGGTGCCGTGCTGTGCGCCTTCGTCGGAACCCTGGTGTTCTTCGCGTTCCTGCGGCGGGTGTCGCTGCGCTCCTCGCTGATCGTCCCGATCGTCGGCATCATGCTGGGCGCGGTGGTCGGATCCGTCTCGACCTACCTCGCCCTCGCGACCAACACGCTGCAGACCCTCGGGGTGTGGTTCGCCGGGAGCTTCACCTCGGTGCTGCGCGGGCAGTACGAGCTGCTCTGGATCGTCGCGGTCGTCGGGGTGATCGTCTTCATCGTCGCCGACCGGTTCACCATCGCGGGGCTCGGCGAGGAGATCGCCACGAACGCCGGCCTGAATCACGGCAGGGTCGTCCTGCTCGGAACCGTGCTCATCGCCGCGACCACGGGCGTGGTGACGGTGGTCGTCGGCAACCTGCCCTTCGTGGGACTGATCGTGCCGAACCTGGTGTCGATGATCCGCGGCGATGACCTGCGGAGCAACCTGCCCTGGGTGTGCCTGCTCGGCGTGGGCCTGGTCACGGTGTGCGACCTCATCGGACGCACCATCATCATGCCGTTCGAGGTGCCGGTGTCGCTCGTGCTGGGCCTCGTCGGGGCGGCGGTGTTCATCGTGCTGATTCTGAGGCAGCGTCCCCGTGGCTGAGGTGCTGAACTACGCGCAGGTGCCCGCGATGCCGGCGACCGAGCGCTCATCCGGCGCGTTCCCGACGGGCCGTGCCCGGCGACGATACGTCCTCGTGATCGCCGTACTGACCGTGCTCGCGGCGGCAGCGCTGATCGGGCTGCTCGTGCACGGCAACCCCGTGCCGTTCGGCACCGACGGCTTCTGGCGTGTCGTGCAGCTGCGGGTCACGAGCGTCCTGGTGATCCTCGTGGTCGCCATCGCTCACGCCACCGCGACCGTGGCGTTCCAGACGGCGGCGAACAACCGGATCGTGACCCCGTCGATCATGGGGTTCGAGTCGCTCTACACGGCGATCCAGACCACGGCGGTGTTCCTGCTCGGAGCCGCCGGCGTCACCGCGCTGCAAGGAGTGCCGCAGTTCGCGCTGCAGATCGTGCTGATGACGGGGTTCGCCGTGGCGCTCTACGGCTGGCTGCTGTCCGGACGGCGCGGCAGCATGCACGTGATGCTGCTCATCGGGATCGTGATCGGCGGAGGGCTCGGCGCCGTGTCCACGTTCATGCAGCGACTGCTCACCCCGAGCGAGTTCGACGTGCTCGCTGCACGCCTGTTCGGCAGCGTCGCGAACGCCGACGCCTCCTATCTGCCGCTCGCGATCCCGCTGTGCCTGGCCGCATCAACGCTCCTGTTCCTGCGCGCGCGCCGCCTGAACGTGCTGGCGCTCGGATCCGACGCCGCGAACGCGCTCGGCGTCGATCACCGTCGGGAGCAGCTGCGCGTGCTGCTGCTCGTCGCGGTGCTCTCGGCGACGTCGACCGCGCTGGTCGGGCCGATGACGTTCCTCGGCTTCCTCGTCGCGACCCTCGCCTATCAGCTGGCCGACACGCACGAGCACCGGCTCGTCCTGCCCGTGGCGGTGCTCACCGCGATCGCGGTGCTGGGCGGCGCGTACTTCGTGATGAAGCACGTCTTCGCGGCGCAGGGCGCCGTCTCCATCATCATCGAGCTGGTCGGCGGATCCGTCTTCCTGCTCGTCCTGCTCAGGAAGGGACGTCTATGAACGCCAACGACAGATCCGCGAGACTCCAACTCCGCGACGAGACTGCGGTCCGGGAGCGCAGTCTCGTCGCCCAGATGAAGTCTCGCGGTCAGGGGGAGAGGGCCGGGAGTGGGGCCGGGGCCGGGAGCCGGAGCGGGGGCGTGGGGCGAGGCGGAGTTTCCATCGTGGGGGTGCGCAAGCGGTACGGCGGCAGGGCGGGGCTGGGCGACGAGGTGTCGATCGGTCCGGTCGACCTGGAGATCCCCGCCGAGGGCGTGACGGCGCTGATCGGCCCGAACGGCGCCGGCAAGTCGACGCTGCTCACCATGATCGGGCGACTGCTCGGAATGGACCACGGATCCATCCGGATCTCCGGCTTCGATGTCGGGACCACGAAGTCGAAGGATTTGGCCACGGTGGTCTCGATCCTGCGCCAGGAGAACCACTTCGTCACGCGGCTCACCGTGCGCCAGTTGGTCGGGTTCGGGCGGTTCCCGCATTCGCGCGGTCGGCTCACGCGCGCGGATGAGGAGGTGGTGAGCCGTGCGATCGACTTCCTCGAGCTGGGGGAGCTGGAGAAGCGCTACCTCGACGAGCTCTCCGGCGGGCAGCGGCAGCGCGCGTACGTCGCGATGGTGCTCGCGCAGGACACCGGCACGGTGCTGCTGGACGAGCCGCTCAACAACCTCGACATGAAGCATGCGGTGCGCATGATGCGGCATCTGCAGCGGATCTCGGGCGAGCTCGGCAAGAGCGTCGTCGTGGTGCTGCACGACATCAACTTCGCCGCGCGCTACGCCGACCGGATCTGCGTGATGAAGGACGGCGCGGTGGTCGCCTTCGGTCCGGTCGCCGAGATCATGCGCGGCGACGTGCTCACCGAGGTGTTCGAGACGCCCGTCACCGTGATCGACGGTCCGGACGGTCCGCTCGCCGTCTGGCACTAGCCGTCGCGCGACGTGCGCTCACCGCTTCCGGTGGTCCTCCGGGGCCAGGCGCGGGCCGCGTCGGGGCTCCAGGGCGCCGCTCATCCGGATGAGTCGCACCACGCGCTGGCGATGCCCCGCCCAGGGTTCGAGGAGCTCGAGCATGCCCGCATCGTCGGTGCGGTGGCCGGTGAGGGCGAAGCCGACCTCGTGCGGGAGGTGGTAGTCGCCGACGCTCACCGCGTCGGGGTCGCCGAGGGCGCGGATCCGTGTTTCTGCGGCCGTCCACAATCCGACGCCCGGAAGGCTCGTGAGTGCCCTGTCGCGCGTGGCGCCGTCTGCGGCCGCATGCACCGCGCGCTCTATCGCGATGGCGCGCTCGGCCGCACGGACGATCGTGCGGGACTGCGGCGGCTCGACGCCGGCGCGGTGCCACGCCCACGACGGGATGCGACGCCAGACGGTGGCATCGGGGGCGACGGACATCGGGCGCGGGGCGGGGCCGGGAGCGGCGTC
Organism: Microbacterium sp. 2MCAF23; assembly: GCF_052115565.1. Taxonomy (NCBI): domain Bacteria; kingdom Bacillati; phylum Actinomycetota; class Actinomycetes; order Micrococcales; family Microbacteriaceae; genus Microbacterium; species Microbacterium sp. 2MCAF23. The sequence goes on from NZ_JBFRGY010000001.1 coordinate 219,872, forward strand.
GCCGAAGCGCGTGACGAGCGAGCGCCAGGCGCCGTACGCCTGCAGGCCGGTGACCTTCTGCTCGAGCACGACGCCGGCGAGGGCGTCGAAGACCGCACCCGTGCGTGTCAGGCGAACGCCGGGGTGTCGCTGTGCGGTCGCCGCGAGCAGTGGGTGGGAGGACGGGTCGAACCCGTCGGGGTCGTCGTGCGCGCCGCAGAGCGCGGGAACGAGGTCGAGGGCGGCATCGGCGCCGGGGCCCCAGGCGCTCGCCCGCACCTCACCCGACCCCGTGCGCAGCGCGAGCGTCGCGATGCCGGCGTCGGTGCGCAGCGCGAGCCAGAGCACCGCGCCGTCGTGCGCGACCGTGGGGTCGCGCGGCCCGCGGCCCAGGATGCCGACCGTGGCGTGCAGATCGAGCGGTCGCCCCGGCCGATACGCACTCTCGCGCATCGGCCACGCGCGTGGCGCGGGATCCGCGGCGAGGGTCATGGGAACACCCTAGATCCGTCCGCCGACAGCGGGATTCAGGATCCGATTCACACGGATCCGATTCACACGGATCCGATTCACACGGCGCGAACCGGAGAAGCGCTCAGAACCGGTCGGGGGAGGGCGTGCCGACTCCGTAGCGGATGACGACGTCGGCGTGGCGGTCGAAGCGGTAGCCGACGCCGCGCACGGTGCGCACGATGTCCTCGTAGCGGCCGAGCTTGGCGCGCAGGCGCCGCACGTGCACATCGATCGTGCGCTCGCCGGGGGCCTCCTCGTCGGAGGTCTGCCACAGGGCGCCCACGAGCTCGCTGCGCTCGATGGTCGAACCCTCGCGCAGCACGAGGTACTGCAGCAGCTCGAACTCCTTGTACGTGAACGCGGCGGAGTCGCCGTCGATCAGCACGCGCTTGCGGGAGATGTCGACCACGACGCCGCCGCCGTCTTCCGGCTCGCGCTCCTCGGCCTCGGCCTTGGAGCGGGCGATGGCGCCGGGCTCGTGCAGAGCGAGGCGCACGACGTCGAGGTCGCGGCCGCCGGTGCCCTGCGGGGCGAGGGCGACGGTGGCGTGGGTCTCGGCGTCGGGGGCGAGCTCGGCGAGCGTGCGGCGCAGGGCGTCGACGAGCAGCGGCAGGCTCACGCCGTTCGTGGCGGCCTTGAGCTCGTCGATGCCGACGTAGAGGGCGAAGCCGCGGGGCGACCGCGCCGGCGGCGCGTCGACGGCAGGAGCCGGTGCATCGATCTGAGTGCGCGGCACGGCGTGCAGACGGGGTGCGGCGACGGGGGAGACGGTGACGGGACGCTCGAGGAGGGCGGTGTTCGACATGATGATGGGTCCTTGAAAGGAGGGAGTCGGTCGACGACTCGGAAGGTGTTGCGAATGACCGGCGAGCCGGAGGGGTAGAGCACGCGGATGGGTGCTCGGAGACTCAGCTCGCGAAGATCACGACGAGCGAGTCAGACGGAGTGCTGTGGCTTCAGCGACACATTCGGCAACACATACCAACGCAACCGGGCATCATCATCCCGGTCGTCCCGTTCGCCTCCTGGGCGGACAAGGGGCGTGCGTTGGTGGTCATGGGCCCGATTATTACCGAAGGTGACCTCCCGTGTCAAAACGGACCCGGTCGAACAATTCGGGCGTAGCGTGAAACCGTGGGGAATTCTGCAGGCCCGGATCGATTCGTACTCACTCGCGAAGAGGATGCGTCGCGCTACACGCTGACGCGCGGCGGCGTCCTGGTGAGCGTGCTCGACTATCACGACGACGGACGCACGATGGCGCTGACGAGGGCCTTCACCATCCCGTCTTTCCGCGGATCCGGCTACGCCGCCAGGGTCGTGGCGGGTGCCGTCGAGGACATCGCGGCGCGCGGGGATCGGCGCATCGACGCGGTCTGCTGGTACGTCGCCGACTGGTTCGACGCGCACCCCGAGCGGGCCGGTCTGCTGCGCGTGCGCTGAGCCTTATCGTCAGGCGCGCCGAGTGTGACGTTCTGTTACGCGCGGACAAGACCGTCCGGCAGGTCCTCTCCGGCCGGGTCTCCGGCACGCCTCGGCGGCAATGTCGGACCCCATCCGTAGCGTTGAGGGCATGAAGATCCTGCACACCTCGGACTGGCACATCGGCCGGACCTTCCACGGGCACTCCACCCTGGAAGCGCTCGCCGAGGTGCTCGCCGCCCTGGTCGTGCAGGTGCAGGAGAACGGCGTCGACGTGGTCGTCGTCGCCGGCGACGTGTTCGACTCCGCCACCCCGGCCGCTCCCGCCTACACGCTGCTCACCGACACCCTCGTCGCGCTGCACGCGACGGGTGCCCGCGTGATCGTCACGAGCGGCAACCACGACTCGGCGGCCCGGCTGGGCTTCCAGGCACGTCTGCTGCGCGAGGGGATCCACGTCGTCACGGATCCGCGCAGCATCGGCGAGCCGATCACGATCGAAGACGCCGACGGTCCGGTCCATTTCTTCGGGATTCCCTACCTCGAGCCCGCCATCGTGCGGCAGCATGCCGTGTTCTCCGGCGACGCCGAGGGGCGCCCGCTGCGCACCCAGGCGCAGACGCTTGCGCACGCCATGGGGCTCGTCCGGGCCGGGATGGCCGAGCATCCGGGGCGCGCCGTCGTGATCGCGCACTGCTTCGCCGCCGGCGTCGACGCGACGGTCGGTCTCGAGCGCGAGATCCGGCAGGGCGGCATCGACATGGTGCCGGTGTCCGTGTTCGACGGCGCCGACTACGTCGCGCTCGGGCACATCCATGGGCGTCAGGCGCTCACCGAGCGCGTCCGCTACGCGGGTGCGCCCCTGCACTACAGCTTCGGCGAGCAGCACAAGCCCCGCGGATCCTGGCTCATCGACCTGGCGGCCGACGGCAGGGTTGATGCGCAGTGGCTGGAGCTGCCCGTGCCGCGCCGGCTCGTGACCCTGACCGGGCCCCTGGACGAGATCCTCTCGGCCGAGAACGTCGCAGCGCACCACGACGACTGGGTGTGCGCGGTCTACACCGATGATCTGCCGCAGACCGAGCCGATGCGGCGCCTGCGCGAGAAGTACCCGTTCTGCGCACTCGTGCAGCACGAGCCCGCGCGCACGTCTGCGGTCGAGGAGCGTTCCTACAGCGAGCGGCTGGGCACCGCCGCGACCGACGAGGAGCGCATCGACGCCTTCCTCGCGCATGTGCGGGACGGCGCGGGGGCGACCGCACGCGAGCAGGAGCTGATCCGTGAAGTGCTCGACGACCGCGCGCTGGCGGAAGCCCTCGTCTAGTGCAGCTGCATCGACTCGAGATCGAGGGGTTCGGCCCGTTCCTGCGGCGGCAGACGATCGACTTCGACGCATTCGCCGACGACGGCCTCTTCCTCATCGGCGGTCGCACCGGCGCGGGCAAGTCGAGCATCCTCGATGCCGTGTGCTTCGGGCTCTACGGCAACGTGCCGCGCTACGAGGGCGGCGAGAAGCGCCTGCGCAGTGACCACTGCGAGCCCGCGGATCCGACCGAGGTGGTCGTCGAGTTCAGCACCGTCGCCGGCCGATTCAGGGTCACGCGATCGCCCGAGTATCAGCGCCCGGCGAAGCGCGGCGGCGGGCTGACCAAGCAGGCGTCCGCCGCGGCGCTGGACGAGCTCGTCGGCGGGAACTGGATCGGCCGGGCTGCGCGGGAGGTCGACGTCGCGCACGAGCTGGATGAGATCCTGCAGCTGAACCTGCAGCAGTTCCTGCAGGTGATCCTGCTCGCGCAGGGGCGCTTCGCACGATTCCTGCTCGCGGACAGCAGGGAGCGCCAATCTCTGCTGCGCCGGCTCTTCGGCACCGGCCGGTTCGAGGACTACCAGGCCCGCTTCGACGAGCGCCGCCGCGCGTCGGAGCAGGCGCTGGGCGCGGGACGCGCGACCGTGATGGCCCGCGTCGAGCAGGCCGAGCAGCTCGTCGCCGAGAACGACCTGCACGGGGCCAGCGCCGGTGCCGAGACGGTGCCGGCCGACGCCGACGCCTCGGTCGACGCACGTCTCGACGCGCTGCACCGGGCAGGAGCGCGGGCGGACTACCGCTCCGAGCAGCGCCGCCAGGAACGCGACCTGGCCGAGGCGGCGCATCGCGCCGCGACCACCGCGCTCGCCGCGGCGCGAGAGGAACGCCAGGCGCAGACGGAGCGGGATCGCGCGCGCGCCGCGCTCGCCGCGCTCGACGCCGAAGCTCTCCGGATCGCCGCCGATCGTCGCACCCTGGACGATGCCAGGGCCGCCGAAGCCCTCCGGCACGTGCTGCGCACGGCGGAGCGCACCGCGGCCGCGGCCACGGCTGCCACCGCGGTGGCCACCGAGGCCGAAGCGGCATGGCGAGGGATCGCCGCGGGCGATGATCAGGCGCCGGACGGCTCCTCCGCGGAAGCACTGCGGACGTGGGCATCCGACCTCATCCGGGCCAGCGGCGCCTGGCAGCAGGCTGCCGCGACCGAGGGGCAGCTCGCCGGCCATGAGGCGGCGGTGAAGACCGCCCTGAGCGAGCAGGCGGCCGCGGCAGCGGACCGCGCGATCCACGAATCGGAGCGCGCCGCTCTGCCTGCCGCGATCGATGCCCTGACCGCGGAGCGCGACGATCTGCGCCGACGAGCCGATCGTGCCGCGGACCTCGAGACCGCCGTGGCATCGGCGGCGGTGCGGCTCGAGGGCGCCAGGGACGCTGCGGCACGCACCCAGGAGCGGAGTGCGGTCGAGCGGACGGTCGCCGACCGCGAGCAGGAGGCTGCAGCCGCCTTCGCGCGTGCTGCGGATCTGCGCCGCCGCCGCGACGCGGGGATGGCCGGTGAGCTCGCCGAGGCCCTGATTCCGGGCGAGGCCTGCAGTGTGTGCGGATCCACCGAGCACCCGGCGCCGGCCGCGCATGCGGATCCGGTCTCGGCGGACGATGTGGCCGAGGCCACGGACGCGCGGGAGCGCGCCACCGAGCTCGTGCGCGCGGCCACGAGGGCACTGGCTGCGCTGGATGCCGAGCTGGCTGCCGCGGCCGTACGCGCCGACGGGCGCACGGTCGAGACCGCCGAGGCGGAACTCGTCGCTGCGCGCGCGGAGCAGGACGCCGCTTCGGCCGCGCAGACGGCGGCCGCGGAGGCGGAGCAGCGCCTCGCCGAGCTGCGGGGCAAGGGCGTCCGTCTCGACGCGACGATCGCCGATCTGTCCGCCCGTCACGCCGAGGCGAGCGAGCGCGTGGTGCTCGCGCGGCAGGTTCTCGCCACGGCGCAGGAGTCCGTTGCCCAGGCGCGTGGTGCGTTCGACAGCGTCGCCGCGCGGATCGACGATGCGGCGGTCCGGATCTCCGCCGCGAATGCGCTCGCCACGGCGCTGGACGAGAGTGAGGCCCGCGCCGAGTCCGCAGCTGCCGCGCTCGCAGAGCAGCAGGAGGCGCTGACCGCGTCGCCGTTCGACGATGCGACCGCGGCCGGAGCCGCGCTGCGCAGCCCGGCCGATCAGGTCGGGCTCGAGGAGCGGATCGCCGCACATGCCGCGGAGCGCACCAAGGAACGTGCGATCCTCCTCGATCTCGAACTGCGCACCCTCCCTGACGAGCCGATCGACCTCGCTCCCCACGAATCCGCCGAATCCACCGCGCGCATCGCGTGGACGGCCGCCGTCGACGCCGCCAGCCGGGCCGACGCGATCGCCGCTCAACTCCGAGCCCTCCTCGAGACGGCGGCGGCCGAGCATTCCCGCGGTGCGGCGGCCGCCGCGGACCACGAGGTGCTGCAACAGCTCGCCGATGCCGTGGCCGGCCGTGGGGCGAACACCTATCGGATGAACCTCGAGACCTTCGTGCTCGCGGCCGAGCTCGAGGAGATCGTCGCCGCGGCGAATCTGCGCCTCGCGGACATGTCATCGGGCCGCTACCAGCTGCAGCACAGCGACGCCAGGGCCGCACGCGGGGCCGCCTCCGGTCTCGGGATCGTCGTGTTCGATGCGTTCACCGGCCAGACTCGGCCCGCGCAGTCGCTCTCCGGCGGGGAGACGTTCCTCGGCTCGCTCGCGCTCGCGCTCGGCCTCGCCGAAGTCGTCACCGCTCGTGCCGGCGGCATCCAGCTCGACACCCTGTTCATCGACGAGGGCTTCGGATCCCTCGACGGCGAGACGCTCGACGTGGCGATGCGCACTCTGGACGAACTGCGCGCAGGTGGCCGCACGGTCGGCGTCATCAGTCACGTCGAGGCGATGAAGGAGCAGATCCCCGCCCAGATCACGGTCCGCGCGACCCCCGACGGCCCGAGCGTGATCGAGCCCTGACGGGCGGGCGTGTGTCCGAATCGTGGAGGCCGAGCGCCGTCAGATCAGTTCGTACACCGTCGCGTTCGCCATGCCGCCGCCCTCGCACATCGTCTGCAGGCCGTAGCGGATCCCCTTCTGCTGCATGTGGTGCAGCAGGGTCGTGGCCAGGCGTGCGCCCGATCCGCCCAGCGGATGCCCCAGGGCGATCGCCCCTCCGCGCGGGTTGACGAGGTCGGGATCCGCGCCGGTCTCGGCGAGCCAGGCGAGCACGACCGGGGCGAAGGCCTCGTTGACCTCGAAGGCGCCGATGTCGGCGATGTCGAGGCCGGCGCGCTTCAGCACCTTCGCCGTGGCCGGGATGGGACCTGTGAGCATGAGGATCGGATCCGAGCCCACGACCGCGACGCTGTGCACGCGCGCGATCGGGGTGAGCCCGAGCTCCGCCGCCCGCGCGCTCGTCATCATGAGCACGGCGGCCGCGCCGTCGGAGATCTGGGAGGCGCTGCCGGCCGTCACCACACCGCCGGAGAGGAACGGCGTCGGCAGGGTCGCCAGGCGTTCGACGGTCGAGTCGGGCCGGATCCCCTGATCAGTGGTCACGACACCTGCGGCGGTGGGGACGGGAACGATCTCATCGGCGAACAAGCCGGAAGCGGTCGCGGACGCGGCGCGCTGATGCGAGCGCACCGCGAACTCGTCCAGCTCGGCGCGGGTCAGGCCCCACTTCTGCGCGATGAGCTCGGCGCCGACGCCCTGGTTGCCCAGATCCGGGAAACGCTCGTGCATGAGCGGGCCGTAGGGATCCGCGCCGGCGACGCTGGAGAACATCGGCACGCGCGACATGACCTCGACCCCGCCCGCCACCACGATGTCCGCGTAGCCCGCGATGATCGCCGCGGCGGCGCTCTGAATCGCCTGCTGCGACGAGCCGCACTGCCGGTCGATGGTCATCCCCGGCACATGCTCGGGCAGCCCCGCGGCGAGAGCGGCGTTGCGGCCCACGTTGAACGACTGCTCGCCCACCTGCGACACGCACCCCCACAGCACATCGTCGACGAGGGCGGGATCCACACCGGTGTCCGCCAGCACGGCCCGGATGGGATGCGTGGAGAGATCGACCGGGTGGACGCCGCTGAAGACGCCGCGTTCGGGCTTGCCGATGCCGACCGCCGTGCGGCGGGCGGCGACGATGACGGCGTCTCTGCTGCTCATGAAACCATTGTCTCTCTGCCGGGCAGGCCGGGCGCGTGCGGCGGTCCCGCGATCACTCCACGGTCACCGACTTCGCCAGGTTTCGGGGCTTGTCGACGTCGTGCCCGAGCCGGACCGCAGCGAAGTATGCGAGCAGCTGCGTCGGGATGGTCAGCAGGATCGGATCCAGCTCCGGCTCGTTCTTGGGCACGACGATCGTGCGGGCGTCGAGGTGCGCGAGATCGACTCCGGCATGGGTGATCGCGATGAGTGGCCCCTTGCGCGCGAGGATCTGCTCCGCGGCTCCGAGGTTGCGGTCGGTCAGCTCGTCCTCGGGGATGAGTGCGACCGTCGGCATGTCGGGGTCGATCAGTGCGAGAGGACCGTGCTTGAGCTCGCTCGTCTGGTAGGCCTCCGCGTGGATGTAGCTGATCTCCTTGAGCTTCTGCGCGCCCTCCCTCGCCACGGGGAACCCGCGCACGCGACCGATGTAGAACGCGCTCTTGGCCTTCGCGATGTCCTCGGCGACGTCCGCGATCGGATCCGCATTCTCGAGGATGTCCCGGATCTGCTCGGGGATGCGCTGCAGACCGCGCAGGATGCGCTGTCCGTCGGCGTGCGACAGGTCGTGCAGACGGCCCAGGTGCAGCGCCAGCAGGGCGAACGAGAGGGCCATGTTGGTGAGCGCCTTGGTGGAGGCGACGGAGATCTCCGGCCCCGCGTGCAGGTAGATCCCGCCGTCGACCGTGCGGGCGATCGTCGAGCCGACCACGTTGACGACGCCGATGACGCGGCCGCCCTTGCGCTTGATCTCCTCGACGGCGAAGGCGGTGTCGGCGGTCTCGCCGCTCTGGCTCACCGCGACGTACAGCGTGTCCGACTCGATGATGGGCTGGCGGTAGCGGAACTCGGATGCGGCTTCCGCGTCCGCGGGGATGCGCGCCAGGTCTTCGATGAGCTGCGCGCCGAGCTGGCCCACGTAGTAGGCGGATCCGCAGCCGAGGATCTTGATCCGCCGGAAGCCGCGGAGCTCCCGCGGATCCAGTCCGAGTCCGTCCAGGCGGGCAGTGGCGAACCGCTCGTCCAGCCGGCCGCGCAGGACCATCGCGGCGGCGTCGGGCTGCTCGTGGATCTCCTTGAGCATGTAGTGCTGGTAGCCGCTGAGCTCGAGGTCCTCCGCGGCGACGCTGATCTCGACGGGCTCCGAGCTGGTCGGGGTGTTGCCGCGGTCGAAGGTGCGGAAGCCGGTCGCGGTCACGGTCGCCAGCTCGCCGTCGTTCAGGTGCACGACCCGGTCGGTGTGCCGCACGAGCGCGGCCACGTCGCTGGCGACGAGCATCTCCTTGTCGCCGATGCCGATGATCAGGGGGGATCCGCTGCGCGCCAGGACGATCCGCTCGGGGTGCTGCTCATCGAGCACCGCGAGGGCGTAAGTGCCGGTGATCCGCCCGAGCGCGGAGAGCACGGCCTCCTCGAGGGTCGCCGCCTCCGACTGCGCGATGAGGTGCGCGATGACCTCGGTGTCGGTGTCGCTCGTGAGCGGGACGCCTGCCTCGGCCAACTGCGATCGGAGGGCGGCCGCGTTGTCGATGATCCCGTTGTGCACGACGCTGATCCGGCCGTCCTGGCTGCGCTGGGGGTGCGCGTTCTGCTCGATGGCGGGGCCGTGCGTCGCCCAGCGCGTGTGGCCGATCCCGACCGTGCCGGTCAGCCGCTTCGGCAGGGCGGCCTCGAGCTCGCGCACACGGCCCACGCGGCGGATCGCCGTGGTGCCCTTGCTGCCGAGGACGGCGACGCCGGCCGAGTCGTAGCCGCGGTACTCGAGGCGGGTGAGGCCTTCGACGAGGACGGGGGCGGCGGCCTGGTGGCCGATGTATCCGACGATTCCGCACATGGTGGGCTCCTCAGAGGTCGATGGTGGATGGAGATCCGTGGGGGATGAACGGGGCGGGCTGGGCGGGCGGTGCTCAGCCGTACACGATGCGGCGCAGCTGCCGCTCGGACAGGTCCGGGGCCGCGACGCGACGCCCCCGCAGCTCCGCGGCGATGAGGGCGAACGCCTCGGCGTTGCGCGTGCCGTAGAGCTGCAGTTCACTGTGGCGGCGCCGCACGAAGGCCTCGACCGGCTCGTCGTACCAGGCGAGCACGTCGTCGACGACCCGCGCGGCGACGCTCGCCGGCAGACCGGTCGACGCCGAGATCCGGTGGATCAGGTCATCGTCGGTCATGACACGAGTATGCGGATCCGACTCGCCGAATGACAAGAATCTGCCCGAATTCGGGCAGATCTCGTCGGTTGTCGGGCCGATCCGCCCGACGCCTGTCAATTCGAAGCGCGCAAATGGCTGGATCTACCTCCGGATGCAGCCATTTGCGCGCTTCGAAACGAAAGTTCTCAGAGTCCGAGGCTGCGGGCGATCAGCATGAGCTGCACCTCGGTGGTGCCTTCGCCGACCTCGAGGATCTTCGAGTCGCGGTAGTGCCGGGCCACGCGGTACTCGTTCATGAAGCCGTTGCCGCCGAACACCTGGGTGGCGTCACGAGCATTGTCCATCGCCGCATCGCTCGCGGTGAGCTTGGCGATCGCCGCCTCCTGCTTGAACGGCTTGCCCGCGAGCATGAGCGCGGCTGCGTGGTAGTAGGCGCGACGGGCGACCTGGGCGCGCGCCTCCATGCGGGCGATCTTGAACGCGATGGCCTGATGCCCGCCGATGTGCGTGCCGAAGGCCTGACGCTCCTTCGCATAGCGGACGGCGTCGTCGACGCAGCCCTGCGCGGCGCCGACCGCGAGGGCCGCGATCGCGATGCGTCCCTCATCCAGGATCCGCAGGAAGTTCGCGTAGCCGCGCCCGCGCTCGCCGAGCAGGTTGCCGGCGGGCACGCGCACGTCGTCGAACGACAGTCCGTGGGTGTCCGAGGCGTTCCAGCCGACCTTGTCGTACGGCGGCGCGACGGTGAAGCCCGGCGTGCCCGAGGGCACGATGATCGTCGAGATCTCCTTGCCCCGCTCGGTCTCGCCGGTCACGGCCGTGACGGTCACGAACGCGGTGATGTCGGTGCCGGAGTTGGTGATGAACTGCTTCGAGCCGTTGATCACCCATTCGTCTGCGCCTGAACCAGCGGTGTCGAGGCGCGCGGTGGTGCGGGTGCGGCCGGCGTCGCTGCCCGCGTCCGGCTCGGTGAGGCCGAAGCCCCCGAGAGTCGTGCCGGCGGCGAGCGAGGGCAGCCAGCGCTGTCTCTGCTCCTCGGTGCCGAAGCGGAAGATCGGCATGGCGCCGAGCGAGACGCCGGCCTCGAGGGTGATGGCGACGCTCTGATCGACCTTGGCGAGTTCCTCCAGCGCCAGGCAGAGCGCGAAGTAGTCGCCGCCCATGCCGCCGTACTCCTCGGGGAACGGCAGGCCGAACAGGCCCAGCCCGGCCATGCCGGCGACCACTTCGTAGGGGAAACTGTGCTCCCGGTCGTGCTGGGCGGAGACGGGAGCGACCACCTGCTCGGCGAAATCGCGGACGGTCGCGGACAGCTCGCGGTACTCCTCGGGGAGTTCGGACGGGATCGCCTCGGACACGCTGATCAGCTCCTCAGTGAACGATCGGTAACTGAAACAAATGTTAGCGCGCGTTCACTCGACTGTCCAGGATCGCTATCCTTACGGGATGACCACCGCGAGGGCGCAGGGGAAGGCACGGACGAGGCAGCTGTTCCTCGACGCCGCCGCCCGGCTCTTCGCCGACCGCGGGTTCCACGCGGTCTCGATCGGCGAGCTCGGCACCGCGGTCGGGGTCAGCGGGCCCGCTCTGTACCGGCATTTCCCGAGCAAGGAGGCGATGCTCGAGGAGATCCTGCTCGGCACCAGCGAGTTCCTGCTGCGCGGCGGATCCGAGATCGCCGGCGCACTGCACTCGTCCGATCGGGCACTGCTGGATGACCTGATCGACTTCCACCTCACGTTCGCCCTGGCGCACCGGGATGTGATCCGGGTGCAGGACCGCGAGCTCGGCACGCTGCCGAAGGCCGCGAACCGTCAGGTGCGCAAGCTGCAGCGCCAGTACCTCGACCTGTGGGCCGAGGTCGTCGGGCGCATCCGGCCCGAGCTCGAGAAGGCCGACCGCCAGGTGATGATGCACGCGGTGTTCGGGTTGCTGAACTCCACCGCGCACAACTCCGTCGCCGGATCCGTGCACGAGCGCGCGATCCTCGCGGCGGCCGCCCGGTGCGTTCTCGTCGGAGGGTGAGCCCCGCCGTTCAGGGTCACAGGGACAGCTCGGAGCAGCCGGTCACGATGCGGGCGTAGCCGAGGACGAGCTCGCGCGCGCGACGGGGGCTCGCCGAGCGGTTGCCGCTGATGATGTGCAGCTCGTAGGCGTCCTCGAGGGAGACGAAGTTCTGCGCGAGGTCGATGATGGGGCCGGCGAGTCGGAAGTGCCCTTGCGCGACGCCGAGCTGCAATGCGGCGAAGTACAGCGCGACCTGTCGGTCGTAAAGCGCCTGCAGCAATGGACCCATCGTGGCGCTGCCTCTGCGGAACAGGTCGATGTCGTGCATGGCGATGACGAGCGCGTCGTCCTCGCTCTTCGGGATGCCCGCGTCGATCATCGCGACGAGCTGCTCCCGCGCATCCGGGATGTCGGCGAGGGCCTGCAGGCGCGTCGTGTAGAACCGCTCGCACGCCCACGTGTAGACATCGTCGATGAGCTGATCGAGGTCGTTGAAGTGGTAGTGCACGGTGCCGGTCGACACCCCGGCCCGTTCGGCGACGTCCTGGACGCGCAGGTTCGCGATCCCGCGGTCGCGGATCGCATCGAGCGTCGCCAGGATCAGCTGGTCGCGACGCTCCGGCGTCTTCTTCGCGCTAGCCATGCGCCCATCCTCTCAGGGTGGGGAGTCGTCCCGCGGATCCGATCGAGATCCTCTCCGAATGTTACGAGTTTGATTCGTGAGTCAAAAGTTCGCGGCCAACCGTTGACTTAACAGGAATCCTACTTTTGACTGGGCAATCAAATAACCCATTCGAGGAAGGGCTCGACGATGAGCGACGGATTGCAGGAAGAGCTCGGCGAGGCGGCCGGCGCGCTGGGGGCGAAGGCTCCAGGGGTCGTGCCCGACGCGGGGAAGTACGAACAGCAGCTCTCCCGGGGGCTGACCTTCAAGGAGAACATCCTGATCACGCTCTCGGCGGTGACGCCCGCGTCGAGCGTGTTCATCATCGTGCCTGCGATCATCAACGGCATCGGCGGGGCGTCGGCCCTCGCCTTCCTGATCGGCGCTCTCGTCGGCGTCTTCGTCGCGCTCTGCTATGCCGAGCTGTCCAGCGCCTTCCCGATCACCGGCGGCGAGTACGCGTTCGTGGCGCGCACGCTCGGCAAGCCCTGGGGCTTCGGGCTGTTCCTGCTGAACCTGGTCAGCGGCGTGCTCATCATCGGCGTGATCGCTTCGGGGGCGGGCCAGTACCTCGGGGTGCTCTCGGAGGCTCTCGGGGGCGGGTGGGTCGGGATCGTGGTGATCCTGGTGACCACCGTGATCGCCTGCCTCGGGATCAGGACCAATGCGTGGGTCACCGGCGTCTTCCTGATCCTGGAGATCGGCGCGCTGGTGGTGCTCACAGTGGTGGGCTTCCTGCACGTGAGTCAGCCGATCTCCACGCTGTGGACGGTGGCCACGAGCGGGCCGGGAGGCGTGCTCGTGAGCACCTCCGCCGGCCTCGTGGTCTCCTACACGGCGACCGCCCTGTTCGCCTTCAACGGCTACGGCGCCGCGGTGTACTACGCGGAGGAGACCAAGAACGCCCGCTCCACGATCGGTCGCGCGATCCTGTGGTCGCTGCTCATCGCCGTGGTCGCGGAGATCGTCCCCACGATCGCCGTGCTGCTGGGCTCGAAGGACCTCGCGGCCCTCGTCGCTTCTCCCTCGCCGATGACGCAGTTCCTCACCGAGCGTGCGGGGCCGGTCGTCAACACCCTGGTCAGCGTCGGGATCGCCGTCGCCGTGATCAACGCGGTGCTCGCGATCATCCTGCAGTTCGGCCGCACCCTGTTCTCCTCGGCACGCGACCGCTCCTGGCCCGACGCGATCAACCGCCCGCTGGGCCGGATCCATCCGACGCTGCGCACCCCGGTCATCGCGACGATCATCGTCGGCGTGATCGCCGCGCTCTGCCTGTGGCTGGTCCCATTCAACGTCCTGCTCGTCGCCACCAGCGCCGGGATTGTGATCCTCTACGCCTTGGTCGGTCTCGCCGCGTTCGTCGGCCGGATCAACCACACGACCGACGCCGCCGAGTACCGGATGCCGATGTGGCCGGTCGCGCCGATCCTGATGACGCTCGCAACCCTCGTGATCCTGGTGATGAGCCTGATCGCCGACTGGATCCCGGTCGCGGTCGCCGTCGGGATCTTCGCCCTCGGCATGCTCTACTACGCGCTCTACCTGCGCGGGAAGCCGGATCGCTGGACGCTGCCGCTGCCCGCGGACGAGGAGCTCGAGGACGAGGTGCGCGGATGAGCCGGGCACGCGCGCGGGATCTCGGGCTGGTGCGCGGGGGGATCCCTGGTGCGCACAATGCGATCACCGACGTGCCGGGCGTCGAAGTCGGGTACACCACTCTCATCGAGGACGGCGAGGCCGTCGTCGTCCGCACCGGCGTCACGGCGATCCTGCCGCGCGGCCGCGCCGGCGCCGGAACTCCTGTCGCAGCCGGAGTGCATTCACTGAACGGCAACGGGGAGATGACCGGATCCGTGTGGATCGCGGAGTCGGGAAGCCTCGGCACCCCGGTTCTCATCACCAATACGCACTCCGTCGGAGCCGCGCATGAGGGCGCCATCCGCTGGATGCTCGACACGGTTCCGGGCGCGGCGGATCAATGGCTCCTGCCGGTCGTGGCGGAGACCTGGGACGGACGCCTGAACGACATCAACGGTCTGCATGTGCGGCCCCGGCACGCCGTCGCGGCGCTGGACGCCGCCCGGTCAGGGGTCGTCGACGAGGGAGCCGTCGGCGGAGGCACCGGCATGATCTGCTACGGATTCAAGGGTGGATCCGGGACGGCCTCGCGCCGGGTCGTGCTGGGAGATGCCGAGTACACGGTCGGCGTCTTCCTGCAGGCGAACTTCGGCGAGATGTCGGAGCTGACGGTGCGCGGGGAGCCGGTGGGTTCGGTGCTCAAGAACGAGGTGGCCGCGGAATCGGGCGACGTCGCATCGTCCGCGGCGGGATCGGCGACGCCGCCGCAGGGCGCCGGCAGCGTGATCGTGGTCGTGGCGACGGATGCGCCGCTGCTGCCCGGACAATGCACGGCGCTGGCGCGGAGAGTCTCTCTCGGCCTCGCGCGCACGGGGACCGCGGGATCGCATTTCTCGGGCGACATCTTCCTCGCCTTCTCGACGGCGAATCCGGGTGCGCTCGCCAGCCGCTTCCCGGCGGAGGGCGAGGAGGTCGTGCTGGACGAGGTGCGCGCCGTGCCCTGGGGGCGGATGGATCCGCTCTACACGGCGGTGGTCGAGGCGACGGAGGAGGCGGTGCTCAACGTTCTGGTCGCGGGGGAGGACATGGCCGGGCACCGGCAGAGCGTGCGAGGACTGCCGATCGAGCGGGTGCGCGAGCTGCTCGAGGAACGGGCGCTGACGAGATAGGGGCGAGGTCGGGGTCGACGGTGGGCGATGCTCGGGCGCGGCGATTAGCGCCCGAGGATCGCCCTGGCCTGCCGCAGTACGGGCTCGTCGACCATGCGGCCTTCGAACCGGAACACCCCCGGCTGTCCTTCTGCTTCGGCGAGCACGCGCTCGGCCCAGTCGCGCTCGGCCGGGGTGGCGGCATAGCCCTCGCGGATCACGGCGACCTGGCTCGGGTGGATGCACGCGGTGGCGTCGAAGCCGCTCGCCGCGGCATCGAGAACCTCGGCGCGCAGACCGTCGACGTCGGCGATGTCGAGGTGAACGGAGTCGATCGCGGCCTTCCCGAACGCCTTCGCGGCCAGCAGCACGCGAGAGCGCGCGAGGCGTGCGACGTCTCGATAGCGGCCCGCGTGGGCGCCCGCGGTGAACCGGCTCGAGCGTCCTCCCATGCTCGCGACGAGATCCTCCGCGCCCCACATGAGCCCGATCGTCGCGGGGTGCGCGGCGATCTCCTCGGCGTGGACGACACCGCGCGCGGTCTCGCACAGCGCCAGCACGCGGTGCCCCGCAGCATGCGGGGCGTCGAGGTCGGCGGCGGACTCGGCCTTGGCCAGCATCACCGTGCGGTACACGGTGCCGGCGAGGGCGGCGAGGTCGAGCGCGTGATCGGGGGTGTCCGCCGGGTTCACCCGCACGATCGTGCGCCGCGGATCCAGGCCCGCGGCGGCGAGGCGCACACGGGCGGCGGGCTTGTCCGCGGGGGCGACCGCGTCCTCCAGGTCGAGGATCACGGAGTCGGCGGCGGCGAGGGCCTTCGCGTACCGGTCGTCGCGGTCCGCGGGGCAGAACAGCAGTGCGGGGCCCTGCAGCGCGCTCATCGCGCGGCCTCCGCGGGAAGGCACTGCATGAGGGTGGACCGCGTTGCGAGGGCGACCACCGTGCCGTCCTGATTGCGCCCGGTGTGCGCGAACTGAACGACGCCCTGCCCGGGGCGCGACGACGACAGCCGCTTCGACACGATCAGCGTCTCGGCGTAGAGGGTGTCGCCGATGCGCACCGGCGCGGGGAAGGACACGTCGGAGAAGCCGAGGTTCGCGACGATCGTGCCCATCGTGAGCTGCGCGACGGAGAGCCCCACGAGCGTGGACAGGGTGAACATGCTGTTCACGAGCCGCTCGCCGAACTCGGTTCCGGCGCTCCACGCCGCGTCCAGATGGAGGGCCTGGGTGTTCATGGTCAAGGTCGTGAAGAGCACGTTGTCGGCCTCGGTCACGGTGCGCCCCGGGCGGTGCAGGTAGACCGCGCCCTCCTCGAACTCCTCGAAGTAGAGTCCCCGCTGCTCGATGCGCTTCCCCGTCATTCCGCGACCTCCTCGACATCGGTCCCCGAACCGGCACCCGGTTCGGTCCCTGAGCTTGCCGAAGGGTCCGGAGTGATCACGGCCAGGGTCTGCCCTCGGGCCACCGTGTCGCCTTGCGCGACGTGGACGGCGACCGTGCCCGCCACCCCGGCGCGCAGCACGTGCTCCATCTTCATCGCCTCGACCACGAGCACCGGATCGCCCTCCGCGACGTGCGCGCCGTCGGCGGCGTGCACGAGCACGACCGTCCCGGGCATGGGGGAGTCCAGATGCGGGCGGTTCTCCGCCGCCGTCGCACCCGCATGCGAGACCCGCTCCACGGCGACCTCGAACACTGCACCGCTGTGCGCGATGGCAACCCGGCCGGATTCGATCTCGAGCGCGGCGACCGTCCGCGTCATGCCATCGATCGTGATCGTGCGGTGCGAGGCTCCCTCGGCGCGCGAGGCGGCGGCCACCGGACCGGATCCGTCGACCTCGACCGACAGGCGGGATCCGGATCCCGTCACGCGCACTTCGGCACGGTGCTCGCCGCAGACCAGTCGGTAGCGACGCGGGGCGGGAACGCCGAGGCGCCAGCCATCGCGGCGAGTCCACGGGCCGGACACCGTCGCGGCCTCGGAGCGCGGCGCGGCATCGAACAGCAGCGCCGCCTCGGCGAACACGCGTGCGCCGGCCTCGGCGAAGGCGAGATCGTCGAAGCGGCGGGCGATGAGGTCCGTGTCGAGGTCGCCGGCGACCACCTCGGGAAGCTCGAGCAGCGCCCGCACGAACTCCACGTTCGTCGGGAAGCCGAACACCGCTGTCCCGTCGAGCGCTCGCACCAGTCGGCGGCGGGCCTCGTCACGATCCGCGCCGTGCGCGATGATCTTCGCGAGCATCGGGTCGTAGTCGATCGAGACGTCCAGGCCGTCGGCGATCGCCGTGTCGACCCTGATCCCCTCGCCCTCGGGGTGGATCACGCGCCCCACACGGCCGCCCGTCGGTAGGAAGCCGGAGGCCGGATCCTCGGCGTACACGCGCGCCTCGATGCTGTGCCCCCGCAGCACGACATCCTCCTGCCCGAAACCGAGCGGAGCACCGGCGGCGATGAGCAGCTGCTGCTCCACGAGGTCGAGCCCGGTGACCTGCTCGGTCACGGGGTGCTCGACCTGCAGACGCGTGTTCATCTCCATGAAGAAGAACTCGTCCGGCTTCGCCGCCTCGACGATGAACTCCACGGTTCCGGCGCCGCGGTAGTCCACGCTCCGGGCGGTCTCGCACGCGGCCACGCCGATCGCCGCGCGCGTGGACTCGTCGAGCAGCGGGGACGGAGCCTCCTCGATCACCTTCTGGTGCCGGCGCTGCAGCGAGCACTCGCGCTCGCCGAGGTGCACGACGTTGCCGTGCGCGTCCGCGAGGATCTGCACCTCGATGTGCCGCGGGGTGGCGAGGTAGCGCTCCAGGAACAGCGCGTCGTCGCCGAAGCTCGCGGCGGCCTCGCGCCGAGCGGCGGCGATCGCGTCGGCCAGGTGCGCCTCGTCCGTGACCACGTGCATGCCCTTGCCGCCGCCGCCCGCCGAGGGCTTGATCAGCAGCGGGTAGCCGATCCCTCCGGCGGCGGCGATGAGGTCGGCATCGGTGAGGCCGGGGCGTGCAACCCCCGGAACCGTGGGCACGTCGCGCTCCGCGACGGCCAGCTTGGCCGTGATCTTGTCGCCCATGGTGCGGATCGCGGCGGCGGTGGGGCCGATGAATACGATCCCGGCGTCGGCGCACGCCTGCGCGAAGGCGGCGTTCTCGGCGAGGAACCCGTAGCCGGGGTGGATCGCCTGCGCGCCGGTCGCCCTGGCGGCGTCCAGCACGGCGTCGATGTTCAGGTAGCTCTGCGCCGCGGGTGCGGGGCCGATCCGCACGGCGACGTCGGCGAGGGCGACGTGGCGGGAGCCCGCGTCGGCGTCGCTGTAGACGGCGACCGAGCGGATCCCCAGACGGCGCAGCGTCGCGATGACGCGGCAGGCGATCTCGCCGCGGTTGGCGATGAGGACGGTGTCGAACACGTAAGGCTCAGTGCGGTGCATCTCACTCACATCCGGAAGACGCCGTATTGCCGGCTTGCCGCTGCGCCGGCGGCCGGCTGGTCGGTCGAAGGGGCCCGCATCACGACGTCGAGCGCGAGGCCGAGCACATCGCGGGTCTGGCCGGGCTCGATGATCCCGTCGTCCCACAGTCGGGCGGTGGAGTAGTAGGGGCTGCCCTGCTCGTCGTACGCCGCCCGGATCGGGGCCTGGAACTCGGCCTCTTCCTCGGCCGACCAGGATCCGCCCGCCGCCTCGATCTGGTCGCGTCGCACGGTCGACAGCACCGACGCGGCCTGCGGTCCGCCCATGACCGAGACCCTGGCGCCCGGCCAGAGCCAGAGGAACCGCGGCGAGTACGCCCTTCCGCACATCGAGTAGGTTCCGGCGCCGAAGGATCCGCCTACGACGACGGTGAGCTTGGGCACCGTCGCGGTCGCGACGGCGTTCACCATCTTCGCGCCGTGCTTGGCGATGCCGTTCGCCTCGTACTCGCGACCGACCATGAAGCCGGTGATGTTCTGCAGGAACAGCAGCGGGGTGCGGCGCTGCTCGCAGAGCTGGATGAAGTGCGCACCCTTGAGCGCCGACTCCCCGAACAGCACGCCGTTGTTGGCGATGATCCCGACCCGGTGGCCGTGGATGTGCGCGAACGCGGTCACCAGGGTGGTGCCGTACTCGGTCTTGAACTCGGTGAACGCGCCGCCGTCGACGATGCCGCGGATGATCTCGCGCGCGTCATAGGGCACGGTCAGCTCGACCGGGACCACGTCGAGCAGGTCGACGACGGGAGGATCCGCGACCGCGGCGGTCGGATCTGCCCGGTCCCTGAGCCTGTCGAAGGGCTCCGGCGACGGCGGCAGCGTCGCCACGATGTCCCGGACGATCTGCAGCGCATGCTCGTCGTTCTCCGCGAGGTGGTCGGCGACGCCCGAGACCCGGGTGTGCACCTCGCCGCCGCCGAGGTCCTCCGCGGTGACGACCTCGCCGGTCGCCGCCTTCACGAGCGGGGGGCCGCCGAGGAAGATCGTGCCCTGATTGCGCACGATCACCGTCTCATCGCTCATCGCCGGCACGTAAGCGCCGCCGGCCGTGCTCGACCCCATCACGGCGGCGATCTGGGGGATCCCGTCCCGCGACATCCTGGCCTGGTTGTAGAAGATGCGCCCGAAATGATCGCGATCGGGGAACACCTCGTCCTGCATCGGCAGGAAGGCGCCGCCCGAGTCGACGAGGTAGATGCAGGGCAGCCGGTTCTCCGCCGCGATCTCCTGCGCGCGCAGGTGCTTCTTCACGGTGATCGGGTAGTAGGTGCCGCCCTTGACCGTGGCGTCGTTCGCGACGACCATGACGTGCCGCCCGTGCACGAGCCCGATCCCGGCGACCACGCCGCCCGAGGGGGCGTCACCGCCGTACAGACCGTAGCCGGCGAGCGGTGCGACCTCCAGGAACGGGCTGCCGGTGTCGAGCAGGTGATCGATCCGGTCCCGGGCGAGCAGCTTGCCGCGCTCGGTGTGGCGGAGGCGGCTCTTCTCCGGTCCGCCCAGGGCGGCTTCGGCGCGCCGGGCGCGCAGCTCGTCGACGAGCTCGCGGTAGGTCGGCGCACCGATGCTCGGCGCGGTTGATTCGGACACGGCACCCTCCGTTGGGCGACTTCGCAGCGGTCGTGGACTCGTGATTCAGATTAGCGAGCGTTAACTGAAATGTCCACGACCGGTCGACTGCGGTGCGTTCTCAGACTCCGTACTCGTCCCGGATCTGCTCGCGCAACTGCACGCTGCAGGCCGCGACGGTCTCGTCCCAGACGGTGGTGGCGCCGTCCTGAGCGGTGTCGGAGATCGCGCGCAGCACGCGGATCGGCACGTCGAACTGGTCGGCGACCCAGACGTAGGCGTAGGTCTCCATGTCGACGAGCACCCCGCCGAGGCCGCGGATCCGCTCGACCACTGCGACGTCATCGACGAAGCTGTCCCCGGTCGCGATGACGAGTCCGTCGCGGCCGGTCGCGACACGCGGCGGCAGCGAGACGTGCTGTCCGATCACGCCGTCGAGGTCCTGGACGTCGTGCTGGATCGCCGCGGTGATCTCGTACACGCCGCCGGGGAGATCCGGATCCACGCCTCCCGCCGTGCCGACGACCACGATCTCCTCGTAGGGAGTCGCGTCCAGCGCGCGGGTCAGGCCGTACGCGGCCTTGAGCTTGCCGGGGCCGGTCACGAGCCGGTCGAAGCCGGGAAGCTCCTCGGGGAAGGCCTGCAGTTCGGACGCGAGGGCGGCGACGAGGAGTCTCATGCCTCCATCCTCGCAGGCGCCGCCCGGACGGCGGCGGCGTTCACGCGCGCGAAACGTCGCCGTTGGATACTGGTTCCACGACCGAAGGAGAAGCATGACCCTGCAGCAGGACATCGCCACAGGCCTCGGGGTGCGCCCCGACATCGACCCCGCCGCGGAGATCGACCGCCGGGTCGGCTTCCTCGTCGACTACCTCCAGCACACGGGCGCCAAGGGCTATGTGCTCGGCATCTCGGGCGGACAGGACTCGACTCTCGCCGGGCGGCTCGCGCAGCTCGCCGTCGAGAGGGTGCGCGCCGAGGGCGGCGAGGCGACGTTCATCGCCGTGCGCCTGCCCTATCGGGTACAGCACGACGCCGACGACGCGACCGCGGCGATGGCTTTCATCGCCGCGGACGAGGGGGTCGAGGTCAACATCGAGCACGGCGTCGACGGGCTTGAGAACGACCTCGAAGCAGCGGGCCTGGAGGACGTGGCGGACTTCCACCGCGGCAACATCAAGGCGCGTCTGCGCATGGTCACGCAGTACGCGATCGCCGGTCAGCGCGGCATGCTCGTGATCGGCACGGATCACGCGGCGGAGGCGGTGACCGGCTTCTTCACCAAGTTCGGCGATGGAGCCTGCGACCTGACCCCGCTCGCCGGGCTCTCCAAGCGCCAGGGCAGGGCGCTGCTGCTGGCGCTCGGCGCGCCGGACCGACTGGCCTACAAGGTGCCGACGGCCGATCTGCTGGACGGCACGCCCGGCCGCGCCGACGAGGACGAGCTGGGCCTCACCTACGAGCAGATCGACGACTATCTGGAGGGGCGTGAGGTGGCGGCCGACGTGGCGCAGCGCATCGAGGCGCGCTACCTCGCGACCTCGCACAAGCGCCGCCAGCCGGTCACGCCCGACGACACCTGGTGGCGCTGACGCCGGCCCGTGATGTCGGGGGTCCCGTCTAGGGTCGAAGCGACGGCCCGATCGGTCGCCCCCGAACGACAGGAGCCCTCGTGCGCGTGATCACCGCTTCCGCATCCGATCAGAACGTCGGATCCGACCGGAAGCGCGTGATCTGGAGTGCCACGGATCTGAAGCTCGCGGCCGAGTGCGAGTTCGCCTGGGCGCGCGCGGTCGACGCCAAGCTCGGGAGGGTCGAGCCGGTCGAGGATCCGGAGGACGCGACGCTCGCCCGCGCCGCGGCGATGGGCGACGCGCACGAGCTCGTGGTGCTGGACGAATACATCGCGGAGCTCGGACGATCCGTCGACGGCGGGCCGGGCGTGATCGAGCTGCCCAAGGTGTCCTCGACCGATGCCGAGGCGCTGGCGGAGGTCGTCGCTGACACGTTGCGCGCGCTGCGGTCCGACGCGACGGTGATCTACCAGGCCGCGTTCTCCACGCCCGAGTTCGTCGGGTTCGCGGACTTCCTGCGGCGCGACCCCGATGGGCGGTGGCGCGTGCAGGACTCCAAGCTCGCCCGCACCGCGCGCGTGACGGCGCTCATGCAGCTGGCAGCATATGTTGATCAACTCGACCGCGTCGGCATCCCGCGTTCCGACGAGGTGGATCTGATCCTCGGCGACCGCAGCATCTCGACGCATGCGGTGAGCGACCTGCTGCCGCTGTTCCACGTGCGCCGTGCGCGCCTGCGCGCCCTCATCGCCGACCGCCGCATCGACGAGGGCGCGGCGGGTGCGCCGCTCGCCTGGGGCGACGACCGTGGGGATCTGCAGATCGTCGCCTGCGGACGCTGCGCCACCTGCGAGCTCGAGGCGGTCGCCCACCGGGATCTGCTGCTCGTCGCGCGCATGCGCCCGGTGCAGCGGGCGCGACTCCGCGCCTCCGGCATCAGGACCATCGACGACCTTGCCGCGGCGGAGGATGCGCCGGAGGGCATGAACGTCGAGACGTTCCAGGCGCTCCGTGCGCAGGCCCGGCTGCAGCTCGCCGCGATGGCGGCCGAAGACGCCGGCGAGCCTGGACGGGACGGCGCACACCCCACGCCGCCGTTCGAGGTCGTCTCGGCGGCGGCGATCGGACTGATGCCGCGGCCCAGCCGCGGCGACCTGTTCTTCGATTTCGAGGGGGATCCGCTCTACACCGAGCCGGGCGAAGGGCAGGCTCGGGAGAACAAGCACTGGGGGCTCGACTACCTGTTCGGCTGGGTCGACGACGCCGAGCAGTACACCGCGCTGTGGGCGCACGACTTCGCGGCCGAGAGGCAGGCGCTGCAGGACTTCCTGGACTTCGTGAAGGCGCGCAGGGCGGCGCACCCCGATATGCACATCTACCACTACGCCCCCTACGAGACCTCGCATCTGCAGAACATGGCGGAGCGCTACGGCGTGGGCGAGGCCGACGTCGACCGGCTGCTCCGGGAGGGCGTGTTCGTCGACCTGTATCCGCTGGTGCTGCGGACGGTGCGCATCGGATCGCGGTCGTACTCGATCAAGAAGCTCGAGCCGCTTTACATGGGGGCCGAGGTGCGCACGAGCGACGTGCAGAAGGGCGACGACTCGATCGTCCAGTACGTGCAGGCGCGGGGGCTCGCCGCCTCGGGCCGCACCGCCGAGGCCGAGGGGATCCTCGCCGACCTCGCCGATTACAACCGCTACGACTGCGTCTCGACGAGGCGGCTGCGCAACTGGCTCGTCGGCCTCGCGCGCGAGGCGGGCGTGCTGCCGGCTCCGCCGGACGAGCCCGAGACGCGCGCCTACGAACCCGCGCCGCTGTCGCTCGCCCTGCAGGCCGCGGGGCAGCGTGAGCAGGATGAGGCTCGGGGCGCGGGCGCGACGGGCGCTGCACTCGAGCAGGCCGGTCAGTTCCATCGAGTCGCAGCGGCCGCGATCGATTATTTCCCGCGCGAGGCGAAGAGCTTCTGGATCTCGCACTTCCAGCGCCTGCGCGAACCGGTGACGCTGTGGGAGTCGACGCGCGATGTGCTGCGGGTGGACCCGGATCGCTCGGCCGTCGCGCAGGACTGGGGCATGGAGGAAGGCGCCCGCGCCGTCACGCGTCTCGTCGACCTGCACGGTGAGGTCGCGCCCGGCAGCACTCTGAATGTCGGCGGCAGTCCGTTCGCGCTCTACGAGGCTCCCGCGCCGTTCTTCGGTGAGTTCCCCGCGCGTGTGATCCACGTGCCGCACGAGGTGGAGATCGTCGAGGTGCTCGACGACGGCTACCGCATCCGCGAGCGCTCGATCGGCGGGCAGACCTGGGACGAGCTGCCGCTCGCCCTCACCCCTGCCTCGCCACCCCGAGTGAACTCCCTGCAGGGAGCGATCGAGGAATGGGCCGGATCCGTGCTGTCGGCGGCCCCCGCGTTCCCGCAGGATGCGGCGACCGACGTGCTGCGCCGTGTGGTGCCGCGGACTGTCTCGGGCGAGCCGCTCCCGGTCCTGGAGCCGCGGCCGGACGGGCATCCCGGCGGGAACGCCGACACCGCGGACAGCGCCACGTCACCGGATGATCGTCTGCCGGAGGCTGCTGACGCGATCGCGCGAGGTGTGCTCGACCTGGACCGCAGCTACCTCGCTGTCCAGGGCCCTCCCGGCACCGGCAAGACGTATACCGCCTCGCACGTCATCGCCCGGCTCGTGAACGAGCACGGCTACCGCATCGGCGTGGTCGCGCAATCGCACGCGATCGTGGAGAACCTGCTCGAACGGGTGGTGGCTGCCGGGGTTCCGGCCGCCCAGGTGGCGAAGGCGCCGAAGGATCCGCACGGGTCGGAGCCCGTCTTCACCGCGATCCGCAAGGACGGCATGGCCGCGTATCTCGCCGAGCAGCGCGCCGCGGGCCTCGGCTGCGTGGTGGGCGGCACGGCCTGGGACTTCTCCAGCACCAGGCGTGTGCAGCGCGGCGAGCTCGATCTGCTCGTGATCGACGAGGCGGGGCAGTTCTCGCTCGCCTCCACGATCGCCGTGGCGGTGGCCGCGCAGCGGCTGCTGTTGCTCGGGGATCCGCAGCAGTTGCGGCAGGTGAGCCAGGGCACGCACCCCGAGCCCGTCGACACCTCGGCTCTGGGCTGGGTCATGCACGACAAGGCGGTCATCGACCCCGCGCACGGAGCGTTCCTCGCCCGGACCTGGCGGATGCATCCGGAGGTCGCCGCCCCGGTCTCGCAGCTCGCCTACGCGGGCGCGCTGGCATCGGCGCCCGGCACGGAGCGCCGCGTGATCGACGGTATCGAGCCAGGGTTGCACGTGCGGCCGATCCGGCATCGCGGCAACGCCACGCAGTCGCCCGAGGAGGCCGCGGAGGTCGTCCGCATCGTGCGCGCCCTGATCGGGCGGGACTACACCGACGGCATGGCGCGCGCACTGCCGCGCCCGTTCGAGCAGGCCGACATCATCGTCGTCGCGCCGTACAACGCCCAGAAGCAGCTGATCCTCGACGCGCTCGCGGATGCCGGCCTCGAGGAGGTCGCGGTGGGCACGGTCGACAACTTCCAGGGCAGGGAGGCGGTGGTCTCGATCACGTCGCTGGCCGCATCGAGCGGACGCGATGCCCCGCGCGGGCCGGAGTTCCTGCTGCTGCAGAACCGGTTGAACGTCGCGATCTCGCGGGCCAAGGTCGCCGCCTACCTGGTCCACTCGCCGGCCCTGCTGGACGACCTGCCCTGGACGCCCGAGGGCGTGGCCCGGCTCAGCGCGTTCGCGCACCTCGTCGGCGCCGATCAGGACGCAGAGTCACAGGGCGATGAGCACGATGTCGCCGGCGATGCGCTCGTCGCGGCGGGATCCTCCCGGGATGCCGATGCATTCTGAGACCGAGATCGCCCGCGCCTCGGCAGCCTGGGTGTGGTTCCCGCGTGGGAGCGAGCAGGAGAAGTCCGCTCTGCAGCTGGTCCGCTACCCGGCCCGGTTCGGCGGCGGTGTGCGCGCTTCGCAGGTCGCATCCGACCTCGACGCACCGTCGGTGCTGGACCACGCGATCGCACGCACCCGGGCGTGGGGCGAGGACCGGTTGACGTTCTGGACGAACGCCGCCGACCGTCCCGACCTCGAGGACGAGTTGCGACGGCGCGGAGCCGTGCACGACGACACCGTGACCGTGTTCGCGCGCCCGATCCCGGGCGATCCGATCGCAGTGCCGGTCGGCGTCGAGGTCGCTGCGGTGCGCACCGTGCTCGACGTTCGAGATGTCGACACCGTCAACGTCCCTGTCTGGGGCCAGGAGCCGCTGAGCGAGGCCGGCCTGCGTACCGAGGTCGCCGAGGTGACGGCCGAGCTCGAAGCTCGCACGGGGGCCCGCGCACTGGCCCGCATCGACGGGCGCCCCATCAGCACTGGCGGCTGCACCGTCGTCGACGGCTTCCTCCGTCTCTGGGGCGCGGCGACGCTGCCCGAGTTCCGCGGGCGCGGCGCCTACCGGGCGGTGCTCGCCGAGCGGTTGCGCATCGGTGCCGAGTTCGGGGCGACCACGGCGCTCGTCAAGGGGCGCGTCGAGACCTCGGCGCCGATCCTCGCGCGCTGCGGGTTCATGGCCTACGGCGAGGATCGCTGCTACGTGCTGGCCGTGTGATCGCCGGTCTCAGACCGTGCCGTACAGGCGGTCGCCCGCGTCGCCAAGGCCGGGCACGATGTACCCCTTCTCGTTCAGACGCTCATCGAGGGCGCCGAGCACCAGGGTGACGTTGCGGTCGCCCACGAGTGCTTCGATCGCCGCCACACCCTCGGGCGTGCCGAGCAGGCAGATCGCGGTGACGTCGTCCGCACCGCGATCGAACAGGAACTGGATCGCGGCGGCGAGGGATCCGCCGGTCGCGAGCATCGGGTCGATCGCGAAGCACTGGCGTCCGCTGAGGTCATCCGGCAGGCGCTCGGCGTAGGTCGTCGGCTCGAAGGTCTCCTCGTCGCGGACCATGCCGAGGAAGCCGACCTCGGCGGTCGGAAGCAGCTTGACGAGGCCCTCGAGCATGCCGAGACCGGCGCGCAGGATCGGGACCACGATCGGCCGCGGCTCCGAGATCTTCACGCCCATCGTCGTGGTGACCGGAGTCGTGATCTCGATCGGGCTCACCCGCACGTTGCGCGTCGCCTCGTAGGCGAGCAGCGTCACGAGCTCCTCGGTGAGCTGGCGGAACACCGGCGACGGCGTGCGCGCGTCGCGCAGCACCGACAGCTTGTGGGTGATGAGGGGGTGGTCGGCCACGTGAACGCGCATAGAGACAGCGTATCCGGTGAGGGGCATGCGGCTAGGCTCGACCGTCGGGAGGACCGGTGAGCGCAGCACGACCCGTCACGGACGACACGGCGATGGAGCGCGCCCTCGCCCTCGCCGCCGCAGCCGCAGTCGCGGACGAGATCCCGGTCGGCGCCGTCGTGCTCGACCCGGAGGGCCGGCCCATCGGGGAGGGGCGCAACAACCGTGAGGAGACGACGGATCCGACCGGCCATGCCGAGATCGTCGCCCTGCGCGCGGCCGCCGCCGCACACGGGTCCTGGAACCTCACCGGCTGCACGCTCGTCGTCACCATGGAGCCGTGCGTGATGTGCGCCGGCGCGATCCTGCAGTCCCGGATCGGCCGGGTCGTGTTCGGCGCCTGGGACGACAAGGCAGGAGCCGCCGGGTCGCTCTACGACGTGCTGCGCGACCGCCGGCTGCCGTACCGGGCCGAGGTCATCGGCGGCGTCCGTGAGAACGAGGCCGTGGAGCAGCTGCGCGCGTTCTTCGCAGAGCGGCGCTGACCCCGGCGCACGAGACGCTCGCGAGGTGCCGGATCAGGCCTTGGGGTGTCGCGACGCCAGCCGGGCCAGGCGCTGCACGGCGAACAGATACGCCTGCGCACGTGGGTCGAAGTAGCCGCGGTGCCGCTCGCCGTGCTCGTCGACCTCGGTCTGCGAGGCATGCCCGTCGGTGGGCTCGCCCTGCTCGCCACCTGACCCTGGGATGGGGCCGCCGTCGGAGGAGTAGACGATCGCGCCCTCGATGTCGCGGGGGTCGACCGGATGCGCGCCGAGCCGTCCGAGGGGAGCGGTTGCGTCGCTCGAGGCCTCCGTCGCGTAGAACGAGAAGGAGCGCTTCGAGATCGCCTCGGCCACCGCATCCGCGGCCATGTGCGTCATTCCGGCCGAGGCGATCGAGAACGCCATGGATACGGGGCCCGCGCCGTCCAAGAGCACCAGCTCGCCGAACAGCGTCGACGAGTACGAGTATGCGAGCAGTGCGATGTGCGCCTGCGGATGGCCGTGCCGCATCCGCACCAGATCGCCGGCCAACCGCGCCGCCCCCACGGTCGCGTGCTTCGTCGCGAGCGCCGACAGGTGGGTGCCGGAGTCGTAGCCGAACCAGGCGACGGTCGCGATCCGGGCGGTTCCGCCGCGCAGCGTGCTGGCCCGGATCGTATCCGCGCACAGCCGCCGGGCGATGTCCGCCCAGCGTGCGAACACGGCGAGATCCGTGTCGATCCCGTGCAGCACGACCACGATCAGCTCCGCCGCGTCGACGTCGCCGAACGCCACGGCGGCGCGGGGCTCCTCGCCCTCGAAGAACAGCGAGATCAGGCGAGCCTGCGGATCCTCGCGCAGCACATCCTGCACGTGCTGCAGCTTCTGCCGCGCGTCCGCGGAGACCGTGGGGTCGGCGAGTGCGGCCGCGAGCGGGTCGACCACGACGGATCCGCCCGGTCAGTCGGCCGAACGCAGCACGAACGCGTCGGTGGAGGGGGAGGGGTCTTGAGCCGGCCGGTAGATGTCGGGCTCGAGATAGATCACCCGTGCGGCCGGAACCGCCTCGCGGATGCGCGCCTCGATCGTGTCGATGTCGTCGGCCGCCGCCCGCACGGTCTTGTCCGAGGTCAGGGCGATCTTCGCGGCGACGAGCAACTCGTCGGGGCCGAGGTAGAGGGTCTTGATGTGGATGAGCTTCTCGACCTCGTCGCCCGCGTGGATCGCATCGACGATGCGGTCGAAGTCGGCTTCGTTGGCCCCTTCGCCGACGAGCAGGCTCTTGGTCTCGATGCCCAGGACGATCGCGATGAGCACGAGCAGGAGGCCGATCATCAGGGTGCCGAGAGCATCGAAGACCGGATTGTGCGTGAGGAGGGTGAGCCCCACGCCGAGCAGGGCGAAGAGCAGACCCGCGAGCGCCCCGGTGTCCTCGAGCAGCACGACGGGCAGCTCGGGGGCCTTCGCGCGCCGGATGAACGAGATCCACGACTGCCCCTTCGGACGCACGTGGTTGCTCTCCTTGATCGCGGTGCGCAGCGAGAACGACTCCAGCACGATCGACACGATCAGCACGGCGAGCGGCAGCCACCACCAGGTCTTGTCGAGTTCGTGCGGTTCGATGAGCTTCTGCACGCCCTCGTAGATCGCGAACACGCCGCCGACGGAGAACAGGATGATCGACACCACGAACGCGGACACGTAGCGTTCGCGGCCGTAGCCGAACGGGTGCTCGCGATCCGCGCGGCGCTGCGCCTTGCGGCCGCCGAGCATCAGCAGCAGCTGGTTGCCCGAGTCGGCGACGGAGTGGATGGCCTCCGCGAGCATCGAGGCGGATCCGGAGAGCAGCCACGCCACGAGCTTCGCGAGAGCGATGCCCATGTTCGCGAGGAACGCCGCCAGGATCGCCTTGCCACCACCGGATGCACTCATGCCACGAGTCTATGCGCGGCGGCGGGACGCATGACGGCCCGACCGGCATCGGCAGCGGGCGGACGCCGGCCCTGCCACCGCACGGAGCGGGCTCGTAGGATGGCGGCATGGTCGATGCCCTTCCCTCTGTCGCGTTCCTCGGTGCCGGTTCGATGGGAGGCGCGATCCTGCGTGGCCTCGTCGCGAGCGGGATTTCTGTCGACGGCGGCATCACCGCCACCAATCGGACCTCGGTGCGCGCGGCCGAGCTCGAGGGTCTGCCGGGTGTGCGCTCGATCGCGCTGGAGCAGGAGCCCTCCGGCAACGACGTGGCAGCGGGCGCGCGGATCGTGGTGGTGGGCGTCAAGCCGGCCATGGTGCCCGACCTGCTCGACGAGATCGCCCCGCATCTGCGGGAGGACGCGATCGTCGTGAGCATCGCGGCCGGCGTCACCCTGGCGACCTTCGCCGCACACCTGCCGGCCGGCACGAGCGTGCTCCGGTCCATGCCGAACACACCGGCCACCGTGGGCCGCGCGGTCACCGGTCTCGCCGCGGCTCCCGGCGTCACCGACGAGGAGCGCGCCCTCGTGCGCCGACTGTTCGAGACGGTCGGATCCGTGATCGAGGTCGCGGAGGAGCAGATCGACCCGCTCTCCACGATCTCCGGATCCGGTCCCGCCTACGTCTTCCTGCTCATCGAGGAGTTCACGAAGGCCGCGATCGGCAAGGGCTTCGCCGAGCCCGAGGCGAGACTGATGGCCGAGCAGACCTTCATCGGCGCGACCGCGCTGCTGGAGGCGTCGGGCGAGGATCCTGCAGAGCTGCGCCGACGCGTGACGAGCCCCAAGGGCACCACCGAGCGCGCCATCGCCGTGCTGCAGGACGCCGCTCTGCACGGCCTGTTCGCCCGCGCCACCGACGCCGCGCTCGCGCGGGCACGCGAACTCGCCGCCGGGGCCTGACGCAGAGGGCCCGATGTACCGGGCCCTCCGTCCTCACGCCTCGCTGGCGACCTCGGCGAGCACCTCGGGCCAGCGCCGCTCCAGGATCCGTCCGCCCAGCACCGCGCCGCCCCACATGGCGAGGCTTCCGCACACCAGGCCGAATGCGAGGCTCAGCCAGCCGAGCCACGGCGTCCAGATCGCGGCGATCGCAAGGCCGAACGCGGGCCCTCCTATCGCCAGGCTCAGCGGCGTGATGATCATCATCGCGACCATCGACTGCACCCCGCCGGAGGATCCGCGTCCGAACGGATTCGCCTCAGGGGCGGGTGCGCGGCCGGGCAGGAATGCGCCCACCCACACCCCGAGGCCGGCCGCCGCCGTGCCAAGGCCCAGGGCCGCGCCCAGGCTGGCCGGGATGAGGTCCATCCGCCCCGCGAGCATGCTCGCCGCGACGCACAGCACGATCGTCACGGGCACCGCGATGATCCCGAACCCGAGCAGGCGGCCCGCGCGATCCGCCCGTCCCGGCACGCCGCTGTGGATATGCAGGGCGATCGCGTCGTTGTCGTAGGCGATGCCGAGCTGCAGGATCGTGCCGATCAGCAGCGCATTGATCGCCGGGATGAGGATCGCGGCGGGGCCCAGCGCGAATGAGCCCTCCCCGCGTCCGTTCATCAGAGTCATCCCGATCAGGAGCGCGGGCAGCAGCACCATCATCACGGTGTTGATGACCTGGCGCGGATCGCGCGTGGCATAGCGCAGGGTGCGGGCCGCGATCGCTCCGACCGGGGAGGCGGGGAGTACGCGATCAAGCAGTCCGCCCGAGCGCACGCGGCCGCCGCTGCGGCTCTGGATCGGCGCGACCAGGCGTGCGGCGAGCAGTCCGCGCGCGGCGAACCACAGGGCCGCGGCCGTCGCGAGGGCGATGAGCAGCCGAAGGCCCGCCGCGAGCAGATCGCCCTGGGCGAGCGCGGCGGAGACGCCGAATACGGCGCCCAGCGGCGTCCATCCGGCGGCGTCGGCGATCGCGGGCAGGACCGCCGAGGGGTCCGAGAGCCGGGCGAAAGCGCGCACGAGCACGTTGATCAGCAGGCCGGAGCAGGCGACGAGCAGCACGCCGAGCGTGATCACCAGGTCGCGCGTCCGCCGTCCGGCCAGCCACCCGGCGAGCACGCCGCTGACCACCCTGGCGCCGAGCACGCACGTCGCGAGCGCGAGCGGGATCAGCACCACGGCGGCCACGAGCGCGAGCGGGCTCACCGACCACCCGACGAGCATGAGCAGCAGCGCCACGGTCGTGCCGATGCCGCCGATCGTGGTGGCGCCCGCGACGACGAGCCCCGGCAGCAGCGATCGTGCCGTGACCGGCAGCAGGGCGAAGCGTTCGGGGGCGAGTGAGTCGTCGACGCTCACCACGATCGAGCCGATCCACCACACGAGCACGATGCCGGAGCCGACGACGACCAGCGTGCGCACGGCCGCATCGGGCGCCGCGATCCGCAGCGCCACAAGACCCGCCGCGAGGGCGGCGAGAAGGCCGAGGGCGATCATCCCCGAGATGATCAGGGACACGATCATCCACGGGTTGCGCCCGAGCTGATGGCCGAGCTGGCGCCAGCGCAGGCCTACGAGGAGCGCAACCATGCGAGCGTCTCCGATCCGAGTTCGTGCGCGCCGACCAGGGAGAGGAAGCGTTGCTGCAGCGTCTCGCCCGCGCGCACCTCGTCGAGGGTGCCGTTCGCGAGAAGGCGCCCATCGGCGACGATCGCGACCCGATCGCACAGGGACTCGACGAGCTCCATGACGTGGCTGGACAGCACGACCGTGCCGCCGCCGTCGACGAACGCCCGAAGGATCTGCCGGATCGTCTCGCCCGAGACGGGATCGACCGCCTCGAGCGGTTCGTCCAGGATGAGCAGGCGCGGCGCGTGGATGAGCGCGCACGCGAGGCCGATCTTCTTGCGCATGCCCGCGGAATAGTCCACGACCAGCGTGCTGCCGGCGTCGGCGAGCCCCAGCGCGTCCAGCAGCTCGCCGGTCCGGGCGACGACCTCGGCCTCGGTCATGCCGCGCAACAGACCGGTGTAGCGCAGCAGCTCGGCGCCGGTGAGGCGATCGAGCATCCGCACGCCGTCTGGCAGCACCCCCATGCGACCCTTGGCGGCGGCGGGATCCCGCCAGACGTCCGCACCGAGCACCTGGGCGGAGCCGGCATCGGGGCGCAGCAGCCCCGTGGTCATCGCGAGGGTCGTTGTCTTGCCGGCGCCGTTGGGGCCGAGGAGGCCGAGCATGGATCCGGCGGGGACATCGAGCCAGAGGTCGTCGACAGCGACCTTCTGTCCGAACTGCTTGCGAAGGCCCTGCAGCGAGAGCACCGGCGGCGCGGCGGCGAAGGGCGCTGTGAAGTCGGTCATGTCTCCATCCGACCACGCGCCGGCGCGGTCGGCATCCCCCTCGCGACGGACATGCCGTGACCGCGAAACCGATTCTGCGTGCCGAGACAGCAGATCAGAACGTCGGTCTCGGGACGAGGGTTCGGTCTCGCGGTCACGCCGGGCGCCACGTACCGACGGAGGTGCCGGCCCGGTGCCGCGCAGGCTCAGCGATCCAGCGAGGAGAACCGCTCGATGTCGCTGTTCGTGCCCGACACGATGATGAGGTCGTGGTTGGTGACGACGGTGTCGGCCTCGGCGTAGCGGAACGGCTTGCCGGGGCTCTTCACGCCGACCACGGTCACGTTGTACTTGCTGCGCACACCGGACTGGTTCAGGCCCACGCCGCGGATGAACTTCGGCGGATACATCTTGGCCAGCACGAAGTCGTCGTCGAACCGGATGAAGTCGAGCATGCGGCCCGACACGAGGTGCGCGACGCGCTCCCCGGCCTCGCGCTCGGGGTAGACGACGTGGTTCGCACCCACCCTGGCGAGGATCTTGCCGTGCGACTGCGACACCGCTTTCGCCCAGATCTGCGGCACCTTGAGGTCGACGAGGTTCGCGGTGATGAGCACCGAGGCCTCGATCGAGGATCCGACGGCGACGACGGCGACCTGGAAGTCCTGGGCGCCGATCTGGCGCAGCGCGTCGATGTTGCGGGTGTCGGCCTGCGCGGCGTGCGTGACCCGCTCCGACCACTTCTGCACCAGCTCGAGGTTGGTGTCGATCGCGAGCACTTCCCGGTCGAGGCGGTCCAGTTCGCCGGCGCAGGCGGCGCCGAAGCGGCCCAGGCCGATCACGAGCACCGGAGCGTCGTTGCGCAGCACTTCAACCATGCCGCCCACTTTACTGTCCGCCGCTGGGGCGTTCCGCGTCAGCCGAATCGGGGAGGACGTGACGCCCCTCGCGACTCCGCCGACCGCGGCTGCTGCGGGTCAGCCGACGATCGGCCGCTCCACGGGCAGCGAGTACAACTGATTGCGCGACGTCGCGGCCACCGCGGCCGCGAGGGTCACCGTGCCGACGCGTCCCATGAAGATCGTCGCGGCGAGGATGTACGTCGCCGCATCCGGCAGCCTCTCGGTGACGCCCGTCGACAGGCCCACGGTGCCGAAGGCCGAGACCACGTCGAAGAGCACCTCCTCCACGGGGTACTTCGTGATCTGGCTGATGGCGATCGTGGACAGCGCGACCGTCGTGGCGCCCCAGGCCACCACGCTGAGGGCGACGCGCTGCACGTCCGAAGGGATCCGGCGCCCGAACGCCTGCACCGAAGGACGTCCCTTGGCCTCGCTGATCACGGCAAGGGCGAGCACGGCGAGCGTGGTGACCTTGATGCCGCCGGCCGTGGAGGCGGAGCCGCCGCCGACGAACATGAGCATCGAGGCGGCGAGCATCGAGGATCCATTCAGATCCCCCATGTTCACCACGCTGAAGCCGCCCGAACGCGTCATCGCGGACAGGAAGAACGCCTGGAACGTGGTGTCGCCGGCATCCATGGATCCGAAGGTCTTCGGATTGTCGAACTCGAGCAGCAGGAACACGGCGGCGCCGACCACGAACAGCACGATCGTGGTGAGCATGGTCAGCTTCGCGTGCAGCGACCAGCGCCGCACGTGCCAGCGCTGCCGGGTGAGCGTGTAGATCACCGGGAAGCCGAGGCTGCCCAGGAATACGCCGAGCATGAGCACGCTGAGCACGTAGTAGTTCTGCGCGAACGGCTCGAGCCCCCCGGGGTTCGGGGTGAATCCGGTGTTCGTGAATGCCATCGCGGCGTAGAACGGCGCCTCCCACAGGGCGTTGACCGGATGCACCCCCGCAGTCAGCAGCGCGGGGTAGAGCAGCACCATGAGCCCGGCCTCGATCGTGAACGCCGAGATCGCCACGGTGCGCAGCAGGGATCCGACCTCGCCGAGGCGCACGGTCTGGCTCTCGTTCACGGGGCCGCCGTGCGCTCGCATCGGGTTGGTGTCGCCCGCCGCGATGAGCTTGGCGCGCAGCCCCAGCCGCTTCGAGATCGCCAGGCCCATCACGCTGGCAAGGGTCAGCACGCCGAGGCCGCCGATGTTGACACCCACGAAGATCACGCCGAGCCCGAAGCCCGACCAGTGCGTGGACATGTCGACGGTGGACAGGCCGGTGACGCAGATCGTGGAGACCGCCGTGAACAGCGCGTCCGCGAGCGGCGTCACCGTGCGGTCGGCGCTCGCGATCGGCAGCGACAGCAGCGCCGTGGTGATCAGGATGAGCGCCGAGAACACGACGATCGCGAACCGAGAGGGCGATGAGGTCGTCAGGGTCTTGCCGAGACGGACGGTCCGTCGGGCGATCTCGGAGAAGGATCGCGGGGCAGCGGTGCGCGCCATGGTCGAGCCCCTCCGATCCTCCGTCCGCCAAGCCTTCGTCATGGTACTCCGCCCTCGGCGCGGCTACTGTGAAGGCATGACCGACATCTTCGACGTGATCGCCGACGGCACGAGACGGGACATCCTGCAACTCCTGCGCCAGCGGTCAGAGGACGGGGACGCCGGTACCAGCGTGACGCAGATCGTCAGCGAGCTGGGCATCAGTCAGCCCACCGTCTCGAAGCACCTCAAGGTGCTGCGCGAGGCCGAGCTGGTCACCGTGCGCGAAGACGGACAGCGCCGCTTCTACAGCATCGAGGCCGCGCCTCTGGAAGAGGTCGACGACTGGCTCGTCCCGTTCCTCGCCGACGCGTACGGGGACTCCGCGCCCGACATCTCCGGGCTCATCGGGGTCCCGCCCCTGCCCGACGGCGCCGCGCACGCGGCCGAGGTGGTGGGTCGCGCCGCGGCATCCGCCAAGCACGTCGTGCAGACCGCACTCAAGCGGCTCGGAGCCTGACGCGCGCGACGCCCGGATCCGGGCGGATCCGGGCGTCGCGTCGACCCTGCGAGGGTGAGCGAGCAGCTGCTCAGCGCCGCGCCTTGCCGAACAGCCAGCGACCCCACAGCACGGAGATCAGGAGGATCGCGGCGCACCAGCCCAGTGCCCAGTACGGCTGGGCGTGCAGGGGCGTGCCCATGAGCAGGCCGCGGATCGTCTCGATGATCGGCGTGATGGGCTGGTTCTCCGCCACCCACTGCAGCCAGGTCGGCATCGTGTCCACCGGCACGAACGCGCTGGACAGGTACGGCACGAACATCAGGATGAACCCGTATCCCGCGGCGGCTTCGGGGCTGCCCGCGGCGAGGCCGATGGCGGCGTAGAGATACGTGATCACGAGGATGTAGACCGCGATCACGCCGAACGCGGCGATCCACTGCAGAACACCCGCGCTCGGGCGGAAGCCGAGCAGCAGCGCGACACCGAACACGACGGCGGTCGACACCAGGTTGCGCGCCAGGCTCGCGATCACGTGGCCGGTGAGCACCGATCCCGGTCGCAGCGGCATGGTGCGGATCCGGTCGATGATCCCGGTGGACATGTCGCGCGACACGTATGTCGCCGTCGACGCGGCGCCGAAGCCGGCGCACAGCAGGATGATGCCGGGCACGACATAGTCGACGTAGCTGCCGTCGTCCTCGATCGCCCCGCCGAAGACGAACGTGAACAGCAGCATGAGCGTGACCGGCAGCATGATCGAGATCGACAGGGTCTCGCCGTCGCGCAGCGACAGGATGAGGCTGCGGCGGACGAACACGCGCTCGGCGGCGAAGCCGCGCAGGCGCGGGCGGATCCCTGACGCGGGCGACGGGACCGGATCCAGCGGGCGCGGGGCGACAGGGGCGGACAGAGCGGTCATGCGAACTCCCGGATGGTCGTGCGGTCGGCGTCGCCGGTCGCGGTCAAGGTGAGGAAGACATCGTCGAGCGTGGGGCGGCGCAGCTGAACGCGTGCCGTCGGATGCGCGGCCTCGAGCTCGTCCAGCGCGCGGCGGATACCGTCGATCGATCCGTCGGTCGTGATCTCCGCGAGCGAGGCCCCGTCGGCGCCCTCCGCGACGAGCACGTCGCTGCCGAACTGCGCCTTCAATGCCGACGCGGTGCCGGTGCGGACGATACGCCCCTCGTGCAGGACCGCGATGCGATCCGCCAGCTGGTCGGCCTCCTCGAGGTACTGGGTGGTGAGGAAGACGGTGGTGCCCGCGTCGGCGAGACCCCGGATGACCGCCCAGAGGTCCAGGCGACTGCGCGGATCCACGCCGGTCGTGGGCTCATCGAGGAAGAGCACCTGCGGGGTGACGACGAAGCTGAGCGCGAGATCGAGCCGGCGCCGCATGCCGCCGGAGTACGTGGAGACCTTGCGCCCCGCCGCGTCGGCGAGGGCGAACTGCGCGAGCAGCTCGTCCGCACGGCGGCGGGCGGCACGCGGGCTCAGCCCGGAGAGCCGACTCAGCATCACGAGGTTCTCCACGCCGGTGAGCGCGTCATCGACCGCGGCGGACTGCCCCGTGAGGGAGATGCGCTGCCGCACGCCCTCGGGGTCGCGCCGCACGTCGCACCCGGCGACGACGGCGGTGCCGGCGTCGGCACGGGTGAGCGTGGTGAGGATCGAGATGGTGGTGGTCTTGCCGGCGCCGTTGGAACCGAGCAGGGCGACGATCTCGCCCTGCTCTGCGGTGAGGTCGACGCCGCGCAGCACGGGGGTGCCGCGGTACTGCTTGGTGAGTCCTGCGACTTCGATGGCCGTGGTCATCGCCGTTCCTTTCTGTGTACGGATGAAACTGTTTATGACCATAACACACTGTTTACACCGTAAACAGTCCTATTCTGGATTCATGACCGAAGAGCCGGATCCCGTCGACCTGCCCGATCTGCCGCGCGGCATCGCACTGGCCTGGGGTATGGCGGCCAGTCCGCAGCGCGGGCCGAAGCGCGAGATGAGCGTGGAGCGCATCGTCGAAGAGGCGGTCGCGCTCGCCGACCGCGACGGGCTCGGAGCAGTGTCGATGGCGGCCGTCGCCAAGGCGCTCGGATTCACGCCGATGTCGCTCTACCGCTATGTCACCGCGAAGGACGACCTCCTGCTGCTCATGCAGGAGGAGGCGTCGGGACTCCCTCCGCTCCCGGAGCCCGGTGCGGCCGATCCGGGCTGGCGGGAGGAGGCGGAGCGGCTCTACCGCGCGCATCTCGACGTCTACCTGCGGCATCCCTGGCTGCTCAGCCTGCCGATCAGCGGTACCCCGGTCACGCCGGGGACCGCCGCCTGGATGGATGCGTACCTTGCGGCCTTCGCAGAGACGCCGCTCGATCAGGACGAGCGGATGGGAGCGATGCTCGCCATCATGGGACAGGCTCGGTGGTTCGGCACGGTGGCGGCGGGCTATGCGGAGGCCGCGCGCTCGAGCGGGCGGACGCTCGAGGAGGTCGGTGCGCAGGAGGCGGCCCTGTTCCGGGCGCTGATCGACGCGGACGCCTATCCGCACACGCGCGCCGCGCTGGACGAGGGGGCGATCGACGGCGACAGGGACCCGATGCTGTTCGGCATCGAACGCGTTCTGGACGGGATCGCCGCCCATATCGACCGTCTCGCGGCCGCGCGGCCGGAGGGCGCTCGGACTCCTCCCGTCTTCGTCCCGGAAGACCCCGCGCTCGCCGCAGACAAGCGCGTGCGTGCGGCGGTGAGGAGCGTGCGCGAGGCCGAGAAGGCGCTGCGGGCGGCGCAGAAGAACGAGCGCCAGGTGCGCAAGGACGCCGCGGAGCGCATCGCGAGATCGGCCGTGGTCTGAGCGTCCTCTGTCACAGCGTTCACATGGGTTTACACGTGTCGCCAGCAGCCCCTACAGTTGTCGCAACCCGCCGTGCAGCTCGCGCGACGGGAGAGGGGTGGATGGGGATGCCCGAACAGCTTCCGGACGTGAAGTTCCTGACCGTCGCCGAAGTGGCGGCCATCATGCGCGTGTCCAAGATGACCGTGTACCGGCTGGTGCACGCCGGCGAACTGCCCGCGATCCGCTTCGGCCGCAGCTACAGAGTGCCCGAGTCCGCCGTCACGGCGGCCCTGCAGACTCCGATCGCCGACGCGGGCTGAGCGCGCGCGAGTCCCGCCCGGACCGCCGCGGAGCGTCCCGAACGCTCGTGCGTCAACGTCGGCGGCGCCGTGCGCTAGACTGTTCCGAGGCATTTTTTCATGCCCCGATCCCGGGCATCGTCCGTGTGCGACGCCCAGCCCCTGACTTAGTGAGGTTTCCGTGGGTTCTGTCATCAAGAAGCGCCGCAAGCGCATGGCGAAGAAGAAGCACCGCAAGCTGCTTCGCAAGACTCGCCACCAGCGCCGCAACAAGAAGTAAGCGGCCGCGCGTAGCGCGCAAGTCACTGAGCGCCCCCGATCTTCGGATCGCCGGGGCGCTTCGTGCATTTCCGGCACCGATGGTCCGGCGCGCCCGCGGACACGGGCGTCTGGAAGAATCGGATCCATGAAGACGATCACCGTCGCCCAGCTGGCCGAGCGCACCGAGACGCCCCTCATCGATGTGCGCGAGAGGAACGAGTTCGCCACCGGGCACGTGCCCGGCGCCGTGAACCTGCCGATGTCGGAGCTCGGAGACCTGCTGCATGAGCTTCCGGACGGCGCGTTCGACGTGATCTGCCAGCTCGGCGGGCGCTCGGCTCGTGTCGTGGAGGCCCTCGAGGCCCGCGGCTACGACGCCACGAACGTGGAGGGCGGCACGGCCGAGTGGATCGCGGACGGACGCGCGATCGAGACCCCCGCGCTGTGATCGCACTGACTCTGATCGGCAAGCCCGACTGCCACCTGTGCGACGTGGCGTCGGACGTGGTCGACGCGGTCGTCGCCGAGCTGCCGGATGCGCTCGCCGAGGACATGGAGATCACCGAGCTGTCGATCCTCGACGACCCCGTCCTCTACGAGAAGTACTGGGAGAAGATCCCCGTGCTCCTCATCGACGGGGAGCTGCACGGCCACTGGCGCATCTCCCCGGAGCGGCTGCGCGAGGCCCTCGCCGAGAAGGCCGGCGCAGCGGGAGATGCAGGACGAGCCGCGGACGCGGCGGAAGGAGAGAAGCGATGACGCTGCGGCATGTGGTGACCTGGAAGATGGCGACGACGGATCCCGCCGAGCGCGCGGAGCATGCCGCGGGGGTCGCCTCACGGCTGGAGGGCCTCGTCGGCGTCGTGCCGTCGATCCGCGCGCTCACCGCCGGTGTGAACGCTCTCGCGATCGACGGCAACTGGGATGTGACCCTGATCGCCGACTTCGACGATGCCGCGGGCCTGGATGCGTACCAGGTGCACCCGGCGCACCAGGAGGTCGTGGGCTATGTGCGCTCGGTCTCGGGCGGACGTTCGGCCGTCGACTTCGAGGTCTGACTAGCGGGGGGATCGGGCGTCACCGGACAGTCTCCCCAGGCATCGTCTCGGATCTCAGACATTCTGGACGGCCCGGAAGAGCCGAGAACCGCGGGAATCCGCGGCTTCCGACCTGCCGATACCGAACCGAGACGCCTTCGAGACTCTCGGTGTTACACGGCGGTAACCGCACCATGTCAAGATTGTCGGCAACCCGCACCAGGACGCCCGCGTCCTCGACACAGGAGTCGCACATGGAACGTCGCTCGAAGATCGCCTACGGACTCGCCCTCGCGGCGGCCACCACCCTCGCCCTCGCCGGCTGCTCCGGCAGCGGCACCCCGTCCGAAAGCGGGTCCACCGCAGCCGCCGGCGCGGACTACGGTCTCGTCACGGCCGGCACGCTCACGGTGTGCTCGGACATCCCCTACCCGCCCTTCGAGTTCGAGGGCGGTGACAACGGCACCGGCTACACCGGGTTCGACATCGACATGCTCGGCGCGATCGCCAAGAAGCTCGACCTGAAGCTCGCCGTCCAGGACGTGGGCTTCGACGCGCTGCAGTCCGGCACCACGCTGGCCTCCGGCACCTGCGACGTCGGCGCATCGGCGATGACCATCACCGAGGACCGCAAGAAGAACATCGACTTCTCCGACCCGTACTACGACTCCCTGCAGTCGCTGCTGGTGAAGACCGACTCCGGCATCAAGGACATCAACGGTCTGTCCGGCAAGAACGTCGGCGTGCAGCAGGGAACCACGGGCGAGAGCTACGCCAAGGAGCACGCCAAGGGCGCGAACCTGGTGCAGTACCCCTCCGACGGCGAGCTGTGGCCGGCGATCCAGGCCGGGCAGATCGACGCCATCCTGCAGGACCAGCCGGTGAACCTCGAGCACGAGAAGGCCGACAAGTCGTACAAGATCGTCGAGACGTACAACACCAAGGAGTCCTACGGCTTCGCGTTCCAGAAGGGCCAGAAGACGGCTCTGCTGAAGGCCGTCAACGGCGCGCTGAAGGACCTCAAGGACAGCGGCGAGGCCAAGAAGATCTACGACACGTACTTCACCGCCAAGTGATCGCCACACGGTCGGCGACGGGAGGATCTCGGCGATGGCGTTGAGACGCACTCAGAAACAGAAGCTGTACCGCTACTCGGTCTACGTCGTGCTGATCGCGATCGTCCTGTGGGTGGCGTTCACCGCGAACTGGGCCAAGCTCGGCCCGCTGTTCTTCAACCCGGCGGTCGCGGCCAAGATGCTCCCGAGCATCGTCACCGTGGCGCTGGTGAACACGCTGTGGTTCACGGCGGTGGCGTTCGCGGGCGGTCTGCTGCTCGGCGTGTTCCTGGCGCTGCTGAAGATGAGCAGCATCGGACCCTTCCGGTGGATCGCCACGGCCTGGATCGAACTGTTCCGCGGTCTTCCCGCGATCCTGACGATCTTCGCCATCGGGTTCATCGTGCCGATCGCGGCGGGGGTGCCGGGGACCAAACTCGGCGGCCCCGTCGTGCTGGGTCTCGTCGGCCTGATCCTGGTCGCCTCCGCCTACATGGCGGAGACGATCCGCGCAGGGCTCCAGGCGGTGCCGAAGGGCCAGACCGAGGCCGCGCGTTCGCTCGGCATGTCGCCCATGAAGACGACCTTCTGGATCGTCGTGCCGCAGGGTTTCCGGATCATCATCCCGCCGCTCACGAACGAGTTCGTGCTGCTGCTCAAGGACACGTCGCTGCTCTTCGTGGTGGGCACGTTCATCTGGTCGAAGGAGCTCACGACCTTCGCCCGTGACGCGAGCACGCAGAACAGCAACGGCACGCCCCTGATCATGGCCGCGATCCTGTACCTGATCGTGACGATTCCGCTGACCCGCTTCACCGCGTGGCTCGAGCGTCGGATGGCGAGGGAACGATGAGCACCGACCTGATCAACCTGAGCGCGCCCGCGATCGACATCCGCGGGCTCGTGAAGAGCTACGGCGACAACGAGGTGCTCAAGGGCATCGACCTGTCCGTGCATGCCGGGGAGGTCGTCTGCGTGATCGGCCCTTCCGGATCCGGGAAGTCGACGCTGCTGCGCTCGGTGAACCTTCTGGAGCAGCCGACCGGCGGGGAGGTCCTGATCGAGGGGATCGACGTCACCGACCCCGACGTCGACATCGACCGGGTGCGCACCCGCATCGGCATGGTGTTCCAGAGCTTCAACCTGTTCCCGCACATGTCGGTGCTGGGCAATCTCACCATCGCGCAGCGGCAGGTGAAGAAGCGCAGCAAGGCCGAGTCGGACAAGGTCGCGAAGGCGATGCTGGAGCGCGTGGGCATGGCGCACAAGGCCGATGCCTTTCCCGGTCAGCTCTCCGGCGGCCAGCAGCAGCGCGTCGCGATCGCACGGGCGCTGTGCATGAACCCCGACATGATGCTGTTCGACGAACCCACGTCGGCGCTCGACCCCGAGCTCGTCGGAGAGGTGCTGCAGGTGATGCGCACGCTCGCCGATGAGGGCATGACCATGATGGTGGTCACCCACGAGATGGGCTTCGCCCGGGAGGTCGGCTCGCGCCTGATCTTCATGGACGGCGGGCACATCCTCGAGGAGGGCGACCCCCGCGAGGTGCTCGCGAACCCGCAGCACCAGCGCACGAAGGACTTCCTCGCGCGCGTGCTGTGAACCCGTGCCTCGGGGCGACCCCCGAGGCGCGGGAGCCGGACGCTGTGAGACGCGCCGGGGGACTTATGCGCCCCCGGCGCGTCTCATAGGCTTCTCCAAGCCCGGTCAGAGCGCCGGCACCGGTTCTGCCAGGTCGGCACGGATTACGATGGGTCGTCGCCCCGTCCGGAGGCGGGAAACGGAGCACGCCCTTCATGCCGCGCTGGTTGCTGGAGCTGGATCTCGCCGACGGGCCGGTGCCGTGGATCATCTGGGGGCTCGCTGCCGCGGGCCTCGTCGCCCTTCTCATCCGGCCGCTGCGACGGCGCTGGATCGTGCGCGCCTCGATCGCGGTGGTGGCAGGCGCACTGATCGGCTGGTTCCTGGTCGTGTTCGTGGACGTCGCCGACGTCTTCGGCGTTCCGATGCCGGGCGCTGTGCACTGGTGGACGACCGCGGGGTTCGCCGCGATCGGTCTCGCGATCGCGAGCCTGTGGGATTCGCACTGGTGGCGCAAGGTCGTCGCGATCGTGACGGTGATCGGCTCCGTGCTGTCCATGGGCATCGGCGTCAACCAGGCGTTCGCTCTGGATCGCACGCTCGGCGACATCCTCGGCATCAACACGCTGGGTCCTCTCACGCACTTCGCTCCTCCGCTGCCCGGCAAGGCCGATCCCGCCCAGCCGCTCGCGGACACGTGGACACCGCCGGCCGACATGCCTGCGCACGGCCGTTACGGCGCGCTCATCGGCGCCAACGCGCTGAAGTCCTCCGCGGGCTTCCGGCCCAGGGCGGCCACCATCTACCTGCCACCGGCCGCCCTGGTCAAGGATCCGCCGCCGCTGCCCGTCGTCGTGTTCATGATGGGCCTTCCGGGCTATCCGAACCCGCATCCGATGGTGGACGTCATGAACGAGTTCGCCGCGAAGCACGACGGCCTCGCGCCGATCGTGATCATCGCCGACCAGCTCGGCGCGCAGGATCAGAATCCGGGCTGCATCGACTCCGCCGCCTACGGGGGCGTCGAGACGTACTTCAACACCGACATCCCGAACTGGATCCGCGGACATCTGCGCGTCCTGCAGGATCCGAAGTACTGGACCATCTCGGGTTACTCCAACGGCGGAGCGTGCGCGTTCATCTACGGCGCACGGCATCCCGACATCTGGGGCAACATCGCCACCGCGTCCGGTGAACCATGGTCGGGCTTCGGGGATCCGAAGTCGGTGGAGAAGGCGTTCCGGGGGGACAAGGCCCTGTTCGACGCGAGCAAGCCGCAGGCCATCCTCGCCGAGCACCCCGGCGCCTACGACGGGCATTACGCGATCTTCGCCGCCGGAGCGCTCGACAAGAAGTACGGACCCGCGAACAAGGTGTCGGCCGGCCTCGCCGAAGCGGCCGGATTCACCACGACCTACTATCTCGTGCCGAACGCCACGCACACCGGGCCGGGGCTGCGGGGCGGCCTGGAGAAGGCCTTCGACGTGCTGTATCCGCACCTGGGGCTCGCCCGATGACCGCCTGGCGCGAGACTGCGGCGGCCGTGGGCCGCAGGGCAGGGCGCTATGCGCGCAGCCATCCGTTCGCGATGGTGCTGAGCGTCCTGCTGCTGGTCAGCGGTCTGGTGCTCGGTCCGCTGCGGGGTCATCGCCCCGTGGGAGTCGGGCTCAGTCCGCTCGCGTTCGGCCGGGAGCGCGAGTGGTGGACGCCGCTGACCGCGCTGCTCGTGCCGGACTCGTGGGGCGGCCTGCTGCTGGCCGGGCTGCTCGCGCTCACGCTGCTGGCCTACGCGGAGCGGTTGATGGGAACGTGGCGCGTCGTCGGCGCCTTCCTCATGACGGGCATGCTCGGCGGCCTGCTCGGTCTGGGGATCCAGTCGCTGGCGTGGTCCTGGGGGCAGGTGTGGGCGCGCGTGGACGCGCGAGGCGCCGTGCTCGATCCGTCGATCGGAATACTCGGGGCGATCATGGCGGGCAGCGCCTTCGCCCCCGCGCTGTATCGACGGCGCATCCGCCTGCTCGGCCTCTCGCTGCTGGTCACCTACACGCTTTACGGTGGCGATGCGGACAGCGTGTACCGGCTGCTGGCCGGGCTGACGGGCCTTGTGCTGGGCGTGATCCTCACGA
Source organism: Microbacterium sp. 2MCAF23 (assembly GCF_052115565.1). Taxonomy (NCBI): domain Bacteria; kingdom Bacillati; phylum Actinomycetota; class Actinomycetes; order Micrococcales; family Microbacteriaceae; genus Microbacterium; species Microbacterium sp. 2MCAF23. Next base: position 264,593 of record NZ_JBFRGY010000001.1, read on the forward strand.
GCGGCCGACCTCGGCCCGCCTGGTACCGCAGCTCCTACCGCGAGACCAGGACCCTCATCGCGGCGATGGTCGCCGTCACCGGCCTCGGCCCGCTGATCGTGTTGCTGACGGGGGTCGGCATCGGGCCGCTGGCGCCGGTGGTCGCGGGCCTCCGCGGCGTGGACATCTCCGGGATCACCGACGCCTGCGCGCGGAACAACGCGTCGGCGCACTGCGTCGCCGGAGTGAGCACGGCGGTCGCCGCCGGCACCGGTGTGGTGCTGATGAGCCTGGTGCCGCTGCTGCTGAGCCTCATCGCCGCGTGGGGCCTGCGCGCGGGACGCCGCGCGGCCTGGTTCCTTGCGATCGGCGTGAACGCCGTGATGGCGCTGCTCACGGGGCTCAGCGTGGCCGCGCACTCGCTCAAGGAGCCGACCGACGTGGTCGAGATCGACCGCCAGTTCCCCGGCTTCTCCGTGCTGGCGATCCTCATCCCGGTCGGGATGTGCATCGTACTCGCGATCACCCATCGCCGGTTCGCGGTGCGCGCATCGCGCCGCGCGGTACGGCGGTTCTCGCTCACGATCGGGATCGCCTTCGTCGTGCTGGCCACCGCGAACATGATCCTGGTGTCGGTCGTCTCGCACTCGCCGTCGTTCTGGTCCGCCCTGGGCACCACGCTGCGTCGCTTCCTGCCCACCATCATCGGCCACCCCGGCGGGCGCACCCCGCTCACCGGATTCGCGCTCGCACTGCACCGCGATGTGGGAGCGCTGTTCTGGCTCGTCTTCGCGATCGCCATGGTGGGGCTCCTGCTCGGACGCTCGCGCAGGACGGCGGACCACGCGGAGCGCTTCCGCACCCAGCTGCGCACCACGGACGGCGGCACCCTCGGGTTCATGGGCACGTGGGAGGGCAACGAGCACTGGTTCACGGCGGACGGCCGCGGTGCCGTGGCCTACCGCGTGGTCAACGACATCGCGATCGCGGTGGGGGATCCGGTCTGCACCGCGGGAGACACCGCGCAGACCATCCGCGGGTTCCTGGACTTCTGCGACGCGAACGCCTGGACGCCCGTCTTCTACAGCACGCATGAGGAGTTCGCCCCGGCCTTCCGGGAGCTCGGCTGGAAGAGCATCTCGGTGGCCGAGGAGACCGTGGTGCCGCTCGAGCGCTTCGAGCTGACCGGCAAGGTGTGGACCAAGGTGCGCCAGCCGTACAACCGCGGACAGCGCGACGGGCTGACCACGCTGTGGACCACGTGGGAGCAGCTGCCCGCCGGGCTGGTCGCCCAGCTGGACGCGCTCAGCGAGCAGTGGATCGCGGAGAAGGCGCTGCCGGAGATGCGCTTCACCCTCGGCGGCATGGACGAGCTCAGGGATCCGGAGGTCGAGATCCTGCTCGCGATCGGACCGGAGGGCGAGCTGCAGGCGGTGACGAGCTGGATGCCCGTATGGCGCGAGGGGCGGCTGATCGGACGCACCCTCGACTTCATGCGCCGCGCGGATGGTGCGATGCCGGGCGTGATGGAGTTCGCGATCGCCTCGGCGGCGCTGCACATGAAGGAGCAGGGGCTCGAGGTGATGAGCCTCTCCGGTGCGCCGCTCGCGCAGACCGTCGACGGCGACGCCGACGCGGACCCCGCGATCACCCGGCTGCTGGGCTGGTTGAGCCGGGTGCTCGAGCCCGCCTACGGCTTCGCCTCGCTGCTGCGCTACAAGGGCAAGTTCAACCCCGAGTACCGCCCGATGCGTCTGTTCTACGCCGACAACGGGCAGCTGCCCGCGATCGGCCTGGCGATCGGCCGTGCGTACCTTCCGAACGCGTCGCCGGCCGAGTACATGGCGCTGGCGCGGTCGCTCGCGGGCTGAACCTCGGGCGGGATTCGAGACGCAGGTGTTCACGGTCCCGGGGGAGGACCACGTCGGATCCTCCCCCAGGGGCTGCTGATGACGTTCGGCGCGCTCTACCCGCACCTCGGCCTCGCGCCTGCCGCAGGCTAGCCGGCCTGACGCACCGCCACCGGTTCGGGATCGACCGCGAGCCCCACGATGTCGCCGTACTGCGGGTGGATCCGCGCCGCGTGCTGCACGCGCACGAGCAGGCCATCCTCGGTGCGCACCAGCGTGCGTCGCATGCTCCCGAGGAACATGCTCTCCTCGACCGTTCCGGTCACGGCGGCCCCGGCGGGCTCGACCAGGCGCACGTTCTCCGGCCGCAGCAGCACGTCCACCTCGCCGGTCGCCGGGAGCTGCAGCGGGATCTCGGCGCCCCACACCCGCACGTTCGCGCCGTCGGCGACACCGCGCGCCACGCTGGACAGCCCGACGAAGGATGCGACGTGCGCCGTGGCGGGGCGCAGGTAGAGCTCCTCGGGCGTGCCGATCTGATCGATCCGGCCGGCGTTCATCACGGCGATCCGGTCGGAGACGCTCAGCGCCTCCTCCTGGTCGTGCGTGACGAACACCGTCGTGATCCCGAGTCGCAGCTGCAGCCGGCGGATCTCGTCGCGCAGCTGCACGCGCACCTTGGCGTCCAGCGCCGAGAGCGGCTCGTCCAGCAGCAGCACGCGCGGCTCGGTCACGAGCGCCCTGGCGAGGGCCACGCGCTGCTGCTGACCGCCCGAGAGCTGGTGCGGGTACTTGTCGGCATGCGCGTCGAGCCCGACCAGGGCCAGCGCATCCAGAGCGCGCCGCCGGGCCTCGGCGGTGGCGACCTTGCGCCGGCGCAGGCCGAACGCGGTGTTGTCCACCACGCGCAGGTGCGGGAAGAGCGAGTACGACTGGAACACCATGCCCAGGTCGCGCTTGTTCGTCGGCACGCCGGAGACGTCCTTGCCGCCGAGCAGCACGGCGCCGCCGTCCGCCTCCTCGAGGCCTGCGAGCACGCGCAACAGGGTGGTCTTGCCGCAGCCGGAGGGTCCGAGCAGGGAGACGAACTCGCCGGGCGCGATGTCGAGGTCGATGCCGTGCAGCACCTGGGTGCGGCCGTAGCTCTTGACGATGCCGTCGAACTGGACGCGGGTGCCGTCGGCCCGATCCGCGAGCAGGGGGTTGTCCGCGGTGCGGGGGAGCGCGATGTCGCTCATGAGTCGGCCTTTCCAGACCGGCCGCGGGCGGCCCGTCCGATGATGAGGAGCAGGAGGAAGCTGAACGTCAGCGCCATCAGGGCGAACATCGCCGGGGCCCAGCCGTCCTGCTTCTGCACGACGACGAGCGCGGTCTGCAGCACATCGCGGTTCAGCAGCGACGCGATCGTGAACTCGCCGAGCACGACCGCGATGGACAGGAGGGATGCGGCGAGCAGACCCTGGCGCAGATTCGGCGCGAGCACGCGCAGCACGACCGTGCCCCACCCGGCGCCCAGGGAGCGGGCCGCTTCGGCGAGGGTGGTCATGTCGACGGCGTCGATCGACGCCTGGATGGAGCGGTACGCGAAGGGCAGCACGGTGATGCCGTACGCGAAGGCGAGCGTCCAGGCGCCGGTGCCGAAGGAGCGCCCGATCTGCAGGTAGATCGGCGTGAGGCCGACCACGAGCACGATCGCCGGGATCGAGAGCGGCAGCAGCACGACGAACTCGAACACCGGGCGCAGCCGGGGGAACCGCAGGTTCACCAGGATCATCGTCGGCGCGAGCACGAGCAGCACGATGAGGACGGTGACGATCGCGAGGATCAGCGAGTTGCCGAGGCCCGTCCAGATCGGCTGGTAGACCGCAGCCTTCGCGGGATCGCCGAGGCCGGCCCAGTGCGAGAGGGTGAACGCGCCGTCCTCACCGCGGAACGTGTAGGCGAGGGTCGCGACGAGAGGGATCAGGAAGAACAGCCCGACCAGGATCCCGATGATCCATCGGGTGAGCGCGGATGGGGCGAGCCGGTTCATGCCTGCCACCTCGCTGCCCGGCGCTGGACCAGTGAGTACAGCCACATGACGATCCCGACGACGACGATCATGCCGAGCGCCAAGGCGCCGGCGAGGTTCTCCCTGCCCAGCACGGTCTCGCTCGTGAGCGCGGCGCGGATCTGCAGCGGCACGATCTGCGATCCCTGGCTCGCGAGGGCGGCCGCCGTCGCGTAGGACGAGAACGCGTTGGCGAACAGCAGCAGGAAGCTCGCGAGGAACGACGGGGCGAGCACGGGGATCCCGATGCGCAGCCAGAAGCTCGCGCGGGTGCCGCCGAGGGTGACGTTGGCCTCGGCCCACTGCGGCTTCAGCGCCGAGAGGGCGGGCATGAACGTGATGACCATGAGCGGGATCTGGAAGTAGAGATAGGGCAGGATCAGTCCGGGCAGCTCGTAGATCCATGGGCCCCGGGCGAACAGGTCGATGCCGAACGCGTCCTTCATCAGTCCGGTGACCACGCCGCGCAGTCCGAGGGTGGCGATGAACATGAACGCGAGCATGACGCCGCCGGTCTGCGCCAGCACGCCGCTTGCGGCATCCACCACCGTGCGCACTCCGCTGTCTGCGCGCAGACCCAGCAGGGCGTAGCAGACGAGGGCGCCGACCACCGCGCCGATCGCGGCAGTGAGCAGGGAGAGCCCGGCGGAGTTCGCGAAGGTGAGCATCACCGTCGGATCCCACAGGGCGGAGACGTTGCTCCACGTGAACGCTCCGGCCCGGGTGAAGAACCCCGTCGCGACGGCGAGGATGGTCGGCAGCACGAGGAACAGCAGCAGGTAGGCGGCGAAAGGTACGAGCCCGATGGCGGCGAGGCCGCGACGGAACAGGCTCGTCCAATGCCTTCCGGACGACCCGTGCCGGGCCGGAGCGCGCAGCTCCGACCCGGCACGGGATGCGGCGGGCGCCGCAGCGGTGTCGGAGATCACTGGACGGCCGCAGCCCACTTCTCGCCGAGGAGCTTGCCGGCAGCGGTGCTCTGCGCCTCCGTCGGCACGACCGTCTCCTTGGGAGCGGCGGGCAGGGCAGCGGCGAGCGTCTTGTCGACCGTGCCGGCCTTGGTCATCGCGTCCATGCGCACGGGGCGGGCGCCGCCCTTGAGCCAGAGGTTCTGGCCCTCGTCGCTGTAGAGGAACTCCTGCCACAGGCGCGCGGCGGCCGGGTGCGGGGCCGCCTTGTTGATCGCCTGGTTGTAGTAGCCGGCGTAGCCGGTGCCGGGCAGGACGACCGTCTTCCAGTTCTTGTTGTCCTTGACGTGCGCGGCGTTCAGGTAGTCCCAGTCGAAGACGACAGGGGTCTCGCCACTGGCGACGGTCGCCGTGGTGACGTCCACCTTGAGCAGGTTGCCGGCCTTCTGCATCTCGGAGAAGAAGTCGATGCCCTTCTGGTAGTCGTCGAGCTTCCCGCCCGACTGCACCGTGGCGAGGCCCACGGCGGCGAAGGCGGCGCCGGCCTGGGTCGGGTCGCCGTTCAGCGCCACGGCGCCCTTGTACTCGGACTTCTTCAGGTCGGCCAGAGTCTTCGGCTCCGGGAACTTCGAGGAGTCGTAGCCGATCGACATGTAGCCGCCGTAGTCGCCGGTGAACAGGCCGTCCTTGTCCTTCAGCTCGGCCGGCACCTCGTCCCACTTCTCGACCTTGTAGGCGGCGAACTTGTCGGTGTTCTGCAGGGTCACGGTGAGACCGAGGTCGAACACGTCGGGAGCCGTGTCCAGGCCTTCGTTCGTCTTCGCGGCCTGGATCTCTTCGGCGCTGGACGCGTCGGGGGTGGCCTCGTTCACGGTGATCTTCGGGTACTTCTTGGTGAAGGCCGCGAGGATCTCGCCGTAGTTGGCCCAGTCGTGGGGGAGTGCGATCACGTTGAGCTTGCCCTCGGCCTCGGCGGCCTTCTCGAGGTCGGCCAGGGTGCCGAAGTCCTTGAGGGAGGTGGCGGTGGCGGCCTTGACGCCCGAACCGCCCGAGCTGGTCGGGTCGGCGGAGGCGGATCCGGAGCAGGCGGAGAGCAGGAGCGCGGCGCTGGTCGCGAGCGCGATGCCGGCGCCGATGCGCGCACGACGGTTGCTGATGAGCATGTTTTCCTCTCGGTGTCCGGCGCAGCCGCCGGGGTCGGGTCGAGAGGGAATGTACGGCGGTGGAGTTACCGGTGAGGCGGACCGGGGTGAATGCGGGGTGAACGATTCGAGTCCAGGGCGGGTGGGACCCGGATCCGTCGTCGTGCCTGATCCTTCGTCGGGCCGGGTCCGTTGTCGGGCCGGGTCCGTTGTCGGGCCTGATCCGTCATCGGGAACGGCGCACTGCATGTCGGGGCCCGGTCTGGTTGGATCGGAGCATGAGCACTCTTCCCGACGCCATCGAGCTCGACGGCGCCACCCTGATCCGGATCGACGCGCCGGAGGACATCGCCTGCTGGACCGCGGGGGTCGAGGGCGGGGAGGGCGGCTGGACGGTGAGCGTCATCGCGGAACCGGCCGAGGAACCCAGCGCGGAGGCGCGCGAGACGGCCCAGGGCGTCGTGACGGAGTTCGCGGCGCTCACCGAGTCCGCGATCCGCTACCTGGTGGACGAGTTGGCGGGGCCGCGCGGCGCGCTGTCGGACGCCGATCGGGCGCGGCTCGCAGAATCGGAGCCGCCGTTCGGTGCGCCCGAGGCGGTCGTGTGGCAGGACGGGACGTGGATGATGCGGTTCGCGGAGTGCGGCCTGAGCATCGGCGACGAGTACGGCGTGGGCGTCATGTTCGCCGGCCGCACCCCCGTCGCGGTCGAGGACCTGTCAGATCCGGACGAGGCCTGAGCGCCGGTCGATTTCGTCACCCCCTGAGGGGCGCGTTGTACTTGAAGCCCTTGTGGGATCCGGCGAATCCGAGGCGCTCGTAGAAGCGGTGCGCCTCGACGCGCTGCGCATCCGAGGTGAGCTGCACCAGCGGGCTGCCCAGCTCGACGGTCGCGACTTCCATGATCCAGCGCATGAGGGCGGATCCGACGCCGCTCGAGCGCAGATCGGAATGCACCCGCACCGCCTCGACCAGCAACCGGGTTGAGCCGCGGCGGGACATCCCGGGGATGCGCGTCAGCTGGAAGGTGCCGACGACCGCGCCGTCGTGCTCGGCCACGAGCAGGTCGTTGGAGTCGTCGGCGAGCACCGACTCCAGGCCCGCCGCGTAGGCAGGCAGGTCATCGTCGGAGGCGGTGTCGCCGCGCGCCGCGCTGATCGCGTCGTCGGCGAGCAGTGCGACGATCGCGCTTGTGTCGTCCGTGTGCGCCCGGCGCAGCGTCACCGGCCCGATCCGGGTGTCGAGCGGGACCGGAAGCGTCAGATCGGCGAGCATGGTCCGATCCTTTCACGCCCGATCGCGGGCGCTCTGCACGGAGAAGAGCGCTTTCGCTCGGACGGAATCCGGGGATCCGTCCGAGCGAAGCGCGCAATTCCGTGTGAAGCGATCGGCTCAGGCCTCCGCGAGCGCCGGTGCGTCGACCGGCTCGGCCACGGCGTCGACGCCGGCCTCCTTGCGCTGCTCCGGGGTGATCGGCGCCGGGGCTGCGGTCAGCGGGTCGAAGCCGTTGCCGGTCTTCGGGAACGCGATGACCTCGCGGATCGACTCGGTCTTCGAGAGGTGCTGCAGCACGCGGTCCATTCCGAGGGCGATGCCGCCGTGCGGCGGAGCGCCGAACTTGAACGCGTCGAGCAGGAAGCCGAACTGCTCCTGCGCGACGTCGTCGGCGAGGCCCATGACCTCGAAGACGCGCTTCTGGATGTCCTCGCGGTGGATGCGGATGGATCCTCCACCGAGCTCGGAGCCGTTGCAGACGATGTCGTACGCGTAGGCGAGAGCGGATCCGGGGTCGGTGTCGAAGGTGGCCTCGAACTCCGGCTTCGGCCCGGTGAAGGCGTGGTGCACGGCGGTCCAGGCGCCGGCACCCACGGCGACGTCGCCTGAGGCGACCGCGTCGGCGGCCGGCTCGAACATCGGCGCGTCGACGACCCAGGTGAAGGCGAAAACGTCAGGGTCCAGCAGACCCAGGCGGCGGCCGATCTCGACGCGTGCGGCGCCGAGGAGGGCACGGGAGTCCTTGACCGAACCGGCGGCGAAGAACGCGCAGTCGCCGGGCTTCGCGCCCACGAACTCCGCGAGACCAGCCTGCTCGGCCTCGCTCAGGTTCTTCGCGACCGGGCCGCCCAGGGTGCCGTCCTCGTTGAACAGGACGTAGGCGAGGCCGCGGGCGCCGCGCTGCTTGGCCCAGTCCTGCCAGGCGTCGAGCACCTTGCGGGGCTGCGAGGCGCCGCCGGGCATCACGACCGCGCCGACGTAGTCGGCCTGGAACACGCGGAAAGTCGTCTCGGAGAAGTATTCGGTCGCCTCGACGAGTTCGAGTCCGAAGCGCAGGTCGGGCTTGTCGGACCCGTACTTCGCCATCGCGTCGGCGTAGGTCATCCGCGGCAGCGGGGTCTGCACCTCGACACCGATGGTGGCCCACATCGCGCGGATGACGGCCTCCATCATCTCGATGACGTCCTCCTGGTCGACGAAGGACATCTCGATGTCGAGCTGGGTGAACTCGGGCTGCCGGTCGGCGCGGAAGTCCTCGTCGCGGTAGCAGCGCGCGATCTGGAAGTACTTCTCAACGCCGCCGACCATGAGCAGCTGCTTGAACAGCTGCGGGCTCTGCGGCAGGGCGTACCAGCTGCCCGGGTGCAGGCGTGCGGGCACGACGAAGTCGCGGGCGCCCTCCGGGGTGGAGCGGGTCAGCGTCGGTGTCTCCACCTCGACGAAGTCACGCTCGTGCAGCACGTCGCGCAGGGCCTTGTAGACCTTCGAGCGCAGCTGCAGCGGCGCGATCGCGGCGGGGCGGCGCAGGTCGAGGTAGCGGTGCTTGAAGCGCACGTCCTCGCCGACCGGGTCGGTCTCGGCGAGGCCCGTGGAGACCTGGAACGGCAGCGGGGCCGATTCGTTCAGCACGACGACGTCCTGCGCCACGATCTCGATCTCGCCCGAGGGCAGGTTCGGGTTCTCGTTTCCGGCCGGGCGGCGCGACACCTCGCCGGTCACCTGCAGCACGAACTCGCTGCGCAGCGGGTGCGCGATCTCCTCGTCGCGGATCACGATCTGGGCGATCCCGGATCCATCCCGAAGATCGATGAAGGCCACTCCTCCGTGATCACGACGGCGATCGACCCACCCCGCAAGGGTGACGGTCTGACCGATGTGCTCGGCTCGCAGTGAGCCTGCCGTGTGGGTGCGAAGCACGGAATACGCCTCCAACTAGGGAAAAGGGAACCCCGCCATTCTACGGGGACGCGAGGAATCCCTCGTGGGGAGGACGAGCGCATCACTAGACTCGCGGCAGGCACCACCCATCGAATCGACCCTGGAAGGCGCTACACATGCACATCCTCCCCACCGAAGACCCGACCGACGCCGCGGGCAACATCTACGCCGCGCTGTTCTCCGGCGCGAACATCACGGTCTCGCTGATCTTCTACGTGATCGTCGTGATCGCGCTGTGGAAGGTCTTCACCAAGGCCGGTCACCCCGGCTGGCTCGCGATCATCCCGATCGTCAACCTGATCTTCCTCATCAAGATCGCGGGCCTGAGCGGCTGGTTCGTGCTGCTCTACCTGATCCCGATCGTGAACATCGTGATGTCGATCATCGTGGCGATCAAACTCGGCAAGAACTTCGGCAAGAGCGGCGTGTTCTCGTTCTTCCTGCTCTGGCTGTTCTCGTTCATCGGATACTTCATCATCGGGTTCGGTTCGGCTCAGTACCGCCGCGCCTGAGCGGACGTCATCCGAGCTGATGCCCGCGGAACGTCTGCACCTCGTCCGGCACGGCGAGGTCTTCAACCCTGCGCACGTGCTGTACGGGCGACTGCCCGGCTATCACCTCAGCGAGGCGGGTCGGCGGATGGCCCAGGCCGCCGCCGACCACGTCGCGGCGATGGACCGTCCTGTGACCGCGCTGCGGTGCTCACCGCTCGAGCGCACGCAGGAGTCGGCCGAGCCGTTCACCGCCCGTTTCGGACTGGTTCCAGGGCTCGATGAGCGCATCATCGAGCCCTGGAACGTGTTCGAGGGCACGCAGATGCGCCGCGCCCTGATGAACCCCTGGAACTGGCGGCATCTGCGCCGACCCTCCGTGCCGAGCTGGGGCGAGCCGTACGTCGCCGTGGCCGCACGGATGCGCGCCGCCATGGACGAGGCGTGGCACGAGGCCCCGGACGGCGACGTGGCGTTCGTCTCGCATCAGGCGCCGATCTGGATCACGCACCTGTCAGTCGCGGGTCTGCCGTTGCGGCACGACCCGCGCACACGCCGGTGCGCGCTGTCGAGCGTCACGTCCTTCGAGCGCGTCGGCGACGTGTGGCGCGAAGTCGCCTACGCGGAGCCGGCCGCGGCCGGCATCGACCTGGGGGCGGTCTGACCCACGCCTGCGGCGTCGCCCGAAGCGCGGGCTGGGCGCCTATCGGGCGCCCTCAGGCGATGTCAGATGCTCGGACCGCGTAGGTCCGTACGCGTGGGGGCGCCCGTGCGGGCGCGCCGCCCCGTGCGGGTGCGGCACGGGCTCGAGACCGAACGGATCCGCGTCGCGGGCGGGAAGCAGGAACCGGCGTTCCGTGGTCGCCGCGACCGGGACGAGCGCGCGGATCAGTGCAGCCCCGCGCACGCCGGCCTCGCGCAGCGCCTCGACCTCGGCGGGGTTCAGGCCGACCGGCTGATCGCCGTTGCCGAGATCGGTCCCGTAGCGCACCGTGCCCCCGTGCGCGTGGAAGCGGCGCAGGTTGTCCAGGGCGATCGCGCGGGCCTCGCCCTCGTGGATCGCGAGTGTGGAGATCCACGCGATCCGGCCGGCCTGGGCGGACACCTCGGCGTTGCTCAGTCTCTCGGTGAACGGGGTGTGCGCGAGGGCTCTGACGCCGAGCCGCGGCATGCGCTGCGCCTCGCCGGGGCCCTCGGCATGCGCGACCACCGGCAGGCCGTGACGATCGGCGATGCGCACGATCGTCTGGAGCAGGTCATCGCCGAAGACGGGGCCGGCCGTGCTGTTGCTGGCGACCTTGATGACGGAGGCTCCGGCCGCCTTCATCTCGACGACGGCGGCTTCGGCCGCGTCGGTGTCGGCGATCTCGCGGAAGGATCCCTCCGGCGCCCAGCTCCGGTCGGAGGGGTACCCGCCGACCGGGGTCAGGAACGCTCCGGCGAAGGAGACCGCGACGCCCGGCGGATCGGCGGCGATCGACGCGATCGTCGCGGGAGCGGATCCGAGATCCAGCACCCGGCCGAGCAGACCGCCCCTGAGGCGTTCGTGATCGGCCAGTTGCAGGTGCACGTGGTGGTCGGTGAAACCGCCGATGTAGGAGCCCTCGGTCACGGCTGCCTGATCTCTGTGCGCACCGCGTACAGCTCGGGGAAGAACGTCAGATCGAGGGCGCGCTGCAGGAAGTCGACGCCGCTGGACCCGCCCGTGCCGACCTTGCGTCCGATCGTGCGGGTCACCGTGCGCAAGTGCCGGAAGCGCCAGAACTGGAAGTTGTCCTCGACATCGACGAGCTCTTCGCACGCCTCGTACAGATCCCAGTGATCGTGCGGGTTCTCGTAGATCTCGGTGAGCACCGGCACCAGCGAATCGTGCATGCGGTACGGCTGGCGCACGTCGCGATCGAGGATCTCCGTGGGGATCGGCAGGCCGCGGCGCGCGGCGAACCGCAGGAACTCGTCGTACAGAGTCGGTCGCTCGAACTCCGCGGTGAGCATCGCGAGGTTCTCGGGGTGGGAGCGGAACACGCTCAGCATCCGCTCGTTCTTGTTGCCGAGCGCGAACTCGACGGCGCGGTACTGCACGGACTGGAACCCCGAGGAGTTGCCGAGGTCGCCGCGGAACTGCGCGTACTCGGTGGGCGTGAGCGTCGCGAGCACCGACCACTGCTGGGTGAGCACCTCTTGGATGTGCTTCACCCGCGCCATGTGCTTGAGAGCCGAGCGCAGGTCGTCCTCGGCGAGCCGGTCGCGCGCGGTGCCGAGCTCGTGCAGCACGAGCTTCAGCCACAGCTCGGTGGTCTGATGCTGGATGATGAACAGCATCTCGTCATGGTGCTGGGGCACGCTGACCGGGTGCTGCGCGCCGAGAAGGCGATCCAGGTCGAGGTAGGACCCGTAGGTCATCCGATCCTTCAGATCGGTGACGATGCCCTCTTCGAGCGCGCGCTCGTTCTCGGTCCTCGTGTCCGGCACAGGGCGACCTCCTTGTCGTGGAACCTGTTCAGTATTTCACCGGCGGTTCGGAAGCGTCTGTGACCGGTGCCTCCGGCGCGGCTAGGCTGATCTCGACAGCGCCTAGGGTTCCGGGGTCCGCCCGACTGGTCCGAGCGGCGCCACGTCGGGCTTTCGTGGGCCTGGCGTCATCTGAACGGACAAAAGCCTGGAGGAACCACGTCCGTCGCGCCCGCGCCGGACCGAAGGTTCCCCCATGTCTCTTCTCGCATTCGTCCTCGTATTCTCCGCGGCTGTCGCGCACGCGAGTTGGAACGTGCTCGCCCACGGCGTGAGCCGCGCCGGCTACCCGTTCCTGTGGTGGGGCGCGGTCTCCAGCACCCTCGTCTGGCTCGGCGCCGTGCCGCTCACCGGCGGCATCGGCACGGGGGATCTCGGCGGGTTCGTGCGGGGCGTACTCGTGTCGAGCGTGCTGCATGTGGCCTACATGGTCGTGCTGCAGCACGGCTACCGCGTCGGCAACCTTTCGACGGTCTATGCCACGGCGCGCGGGACGGGGCCGTTCCTGTCGGTCATCATCGCGATGGTGCTGTTCGGCGAGCGGCCCGCGCCGATCGCGCTGGTCGGCGTCGCCGTGGTCATCGCAGGGATCGTCGCGATCGGCTTCGTGGATCGGGCGGGATCGGCCGACTTCGAGAACTCGGGCGTGCGTTTGGCTCGCCGCCGGATCGATCCCGGGCTGCTGTTCGGCCTGCTCACCGGAGTCGCGATCGCGGTCTACACGATCTGGGACGCCTTCGTCGTGCGCTCTCTGGCGCTGAACCCGGTGACCTTCATGGTCGGCACCACCCTCGTGCAGATCCCGTTCTACACGGTGGCGGTGCGCGGGCGCTGGGCGGCGCTCGCCGCCTTCGGGCGCAGGGAGTGGCGCCGGATCCTGGCCTTCGGGATCCTCTCGCCGCTGTCCTACATCCTCGTGCTCCACGCGATCAGGATCGCCCCTGTCGCCCTCGTCGCACCGCTGCGCGAGGTGAGCGTGGTGCTGGTGAGCCTGTTCGGCGCGTTCGTGCTGCGCGAAGGACGCCCGGGTTGGCGGGTCGGCGCCTCGGCCGTCGTCGTCGCCGGGATCGCGCTGCTCGCCGTGTGAGGCCGCGCGGTCTCGACCGTCGGCGACGCGCTCAGCCACCCACCGCGCGGAGATACTGGCCGTCGGGGGAGATGCCGGATCCGGAGACCGTGAACCGTACGATGCTGGAGAGGTAACGGTCCTCGCTGGCCTCGAAGATGCGGCCTTCCGCATCGCGCGAGGTGCGGCTGAGGCGCAGGATCGGAGTGCCCTGCGGCACCTCGAGCAGCGCCGCGTCCTGTTCGTCGGCGGCGACGGCGTCGATCTCGTGCTGGAGGCCCACGATCGGGTGGCCCTGCGAACCCAGGAACTCCGTGATCGAGATCGCATCGGTGTCGACGCTGAAAAGCAGGCGGCCGACCTCCTCGGTGTAGAACAGTCGCTCGAGCATCGTGGGGCGGTCGTCGAGGAAACGGAGCCGCACGACGCTCACGATCGTGTCGCCGGGGTCCACGCCGAGGGCCTGGCCCTTCTCGGTTCCCGCCCTCCGCAGACTCAGCTCCTGGGTGCGGGCTCCGGGCCGGGCGCCCAGATCGCGGGCCCAGCGCGTGAACGGCACGGACACGTCGACGGCCTGCGTCGCCTTGCGCTCCACGACGCGCGCGGGCCTTCCTCGGGCGGTTTCGATGAGCCCCTCCGCGCGGAGAGCGGCGAGAGCGTTGCGGATCGGGCCGCGCGACGTGCTCCAGCGCTCGGCGAGCTCGGCCTCGGTCGGCACGGCATCGCCGGGGCGCAGCGCACCGGACGCGATCCGGGCGCGCAGATCGTCGGCGATCTGGGTGTAGACAACTTCAGGCACGTAGGCATACTACTTCGTCGCGCCGGCCGGGCGCGCCCCTGTTCCTGTGGAGTTCACTCAAGCGAATCGCGGGTGAACAGTCGGCGAACAGTGCCGAGGTAGGTATACATCTCGGCCGCGGCCTTGAGAGAGTCTTCGAGGATTCCCTCCGCACCTGAACCCGAAAGGTCCTCATGAAGCTTCGCGCTCTCACCGTCGCGGCCGGCGCCGCCGTGCTCGCTCTCGGTCTTGCCGCGTGTTCCGGCACCGCCGGCGCCGCCACGGGCACCGATGCGCCCGCCGCCGCGAACGGCGGCTACGCCGTCGACGCGAACACCCTCGTCTTCGGTGTCGTGCCCGACTCGGTCGACACGCAGACCAACTACCAGCCGCTCATGGACTACATCGCCAAGGAGACCGGCAAGAAGGTCGAGTACCACGAGTCGACCGACTACGCCGCGCTCATCGAGGCCGCCGTCGCCGGCAAGGTCGACGTCGCATCCTTCTCTGGCTTCACCTACATCACCGCCACCAACGCGGGCGCCAAGCTGACCCCGATCTCCTCGATCGTCACCAAGCAGGGCCAGGAGCCGGGCTACTACTCCGAGGCGATCGTGCCGAAGGGATCCTCGATCACCTCGATCAAGGACTTCAAGGGCAAGAAGGTCTGCTTCGTCGATCCGTCCTCGACCTCGGGCTACCTGTTCCCGAGCTACAACCTGCTCAAGGACGGCATCGACCCGAAGACGGGCGTCTCCCCGGTCTTCGCCGGAAAGCACGACGTCAGCGTGCAGAAGGTCGGCGAGGGCACCGAGTGCGAGGCGGGCTTCGCCGAGGACTCCGAGGTCGCCAAGAGCGACAAGGTCACCGTCGTCGACAAGACGATGGTCCCCGGCGCCCCGCTGGTCTACAACTCGGCCCTGCCGAAGGAGACCGCCGACAAGGTCGTGACCGCCCTCAAGGAGATCACGATCGACGACATCGTGAAGGTCGGGATCAAGGGCGCGGACAGCGACGCGTTCAAGGCGACCTTCTACGCCACCAAGCCGGTCGACGACAAGTACTACGACATCATCCGTGACATCTGCGAGAAGACGAAGGCCGACCAGTGCAAGAAGTGATCTGAGGATCCCTTCCCGGGCCGCCGGCTTCGTCCGGCGGCCCTCCTGCCTACCCCGAACCAGGAGCGCAACATCATGAGCACCCCCGCCTCGTCCGAGCCGGTCATCCGCATCGCCGGCGTCACGAAGCAGTTCGGCGCCACCACCGCCCTCAAGGGTGCGGACCTCGAGGTCGCGCGCGGCGAGATCGTCGTGCTCCTCGGGCTCTCCGGATCCGGCAAGTCGACGCTGCTGCGGCACCTCGACGGCCTGGAGACTCCGACGTCCGGCACCGTCGAGGTGCTCGGATCCTCCGTGCCCGCGCTCAAGGGCAAGGCGCTGCGGAGCCTGCGCAGCCGGGTGGGCTTCATCTTCCAGCAGTTCGAGCTGGTGCCGTCGCTGACGGTGCTGGAGAACGTGCTGACCGGCTCGCTCTCGTCCGTGCGCGGCCCGCGGCTGGGACTCTGGGGCTACTCCAAGGACGCGAAGCTGCGGGCGCTCGGCCACCTCGAGCGCGTGGGACTGCTCGATCGGGCCTACCAGCGCAGCGATACCCTCTCCGGCGGCCAGCAGCAGCGTGTGGCCATCGCTCGCGCCCTCATGCAGCGTCCCGAGATCCTGCTCGCCGACGAGCCGGTCGCCTCGCTCGATCCCGAGTCCAGCGACCAGGTCATGGCGCTCATCCGCGAGATCGCCGCCGACCAGGGCCTCACCGTGGTGTGCAGCCTGCACCAGGTCGACCTCGCGATCAGCTGGGCCGACCGCATCGTGGGCCTCCGTCATGGCGAAGTCGTGCTGAACACCTCGACCAACGGTCTCAGCAAGGCCGAGGTCATGGAGATCTACGGCCGGGTCGCCACGACCACCGCCGACCTCACCGCGGTGACCACCGAGCTCATCGAGCAGGGGATCGCGACGCCCGCTGCGCCTTCCGGAGCGCGCTCGTGACCGCAGTCGCAGCCCCTCGTCGCGAGGGCTATGTCGGCGGCCTGCTGGCGCGCGCGCCGAAGCGTCCGGTGTCGCCGGAGCGCATCGCGGCGGCGCTCACACTCATCGTGCTGGTCGGGCTCGGCATCGCCTCGCTGGTGCAGAGCGGCTTCTCCCTCGCCGGCGTCTTGTCGAGCTGGGGGAATGCGCAGCGCTTCATGACCCGTGTGGGGGCCCTGACGTTCCCCGCACCGCTCGACCTGCTCTGGCTGATCGCTCTCACGGTGGGCCTGGTGCTGGTCGGCACGCTCGTCGCCGCGGCGCTCTCGGTGCCGATCGCCTATCTCGCCGCCTCGAACACCACTCCCGGCCCCGTCTGGCGCGGCATCGCCCGGTTCATCGGCGTGCTCACGCGCTCGATCCCCGACGTGGTGCTGGCGATGGCCTTCGTGCTCATGTTCTCGCTCGGCACGCTGCCCGGCATCCTCGCGATCGGGATCCACTCGATCGGGATGATCTCCAAGATGTTCGCCGACGCGATCGAGCAGATCGACGAGGGCCCTCGCCTCGCGATCCGCGCCGCCGGAGGCACGAAACTGCAGCAGTTCACGGCGGGCGTGCTGCCGCAGGTGCTGCCCAGCTGGGTCGCGACCGTGCTGCACCGCAATGACATCAACCTGCGCGGCAGCGTCGTGCTCGGTTACGTCGGCGTCGCGGGCCTGGGCCTGGAGATGTCGTACGCGTTCAAGGCGCTCAACTACGGCCGCGGACTGGGCATCGCGCTCGTGATCTTCGTGCTCTGCGTCGTCATGGAGATCGTCTCCAGCGCCGTGCGCGGCGCGATGCTCGGCGAGACGGCGCAGACGCGTTCGTGGATCGACCGGATCCTGCACCCGCGCCTCCGCGCGGAGGCCGGGAGCGGGGCGGCCACCGCGACTGCGGCCAAGCCCGCCTGGGCAGCGTCACCGGCGACCGCCGTGCGCCGCCCCTGGACCCGCGAGCGCCGCCGCAACGCCATCGCCGGCTGGGTCGCCGTCGCGATCGTGATCGGCAGCCTGATCGTGTGCCAGATCCAGTGGGGCGACCTGATCACGGTGTGGGCGAAGATCTCGGAGACCGCAGCGAAGTTCTGGCCGCCCGACTTCGGCAACTACGACACGGCCGTGATGCTCGGCGCCATGCGCGACACGATCGCGATCGCGCTCGCCGCCACCGTGCTGACGCTGCTGCCCTCCCTGCTGCTCGGCTCCTTCGCCGCCCGCAACGTCGCTCCGAACGGCACCGTGCGCGGCATCGCCCGGTTCCTGCTCGTCGGCATCCGCGGCATCCCCGAGCTCATCCTGGCGATCGTGCTGATCGTGGTCACCGGCCTCGGGCCGACCGCGGGCATCGTGGCGCTGGCGATCGGTGGCATCGGCCTGCTCGGCAAGCTCGTCGCCGACTCGTTCGAGGAGGTCGACCGCGGCCCCGAGCGCGCGCTCCGCGCGGTCGGCGCGACCCGGATGCAGACCTACGCCGCCGCGACCGTGCCGCAGGGCACGCGCGCGCTCATCGGGCACAGCTTCTACATGCTCGACACGAACATCCGCGCGGCGACGATCCTCGGCATCGTCGGCGGCGGCGGGGTGGGCTACTACCTGCTGAACGCCGGGCAGGGCTCGCGCTACGAGGTCGTCACGGCGATCGTGCTGATGATCCTCGCCACGGTCCTCGTGGTCGAGGGGCTCGCGATGTGGATGCGGAGGGTCTTCCGATGAGGGATGTGAAGGCGATGACCGTCACGCCGGACGATCGGTTCGACGTCGCGATCGTCGGATCCGGCATCGTGGGCCTCGGCGCGGCGTATGCCGCGGTGCGTCGCGGGTTGCGCGTCGTGGTCGTGGACCGCACCGACCGGCCGGTGGGTGCCACGATCCGCAACTTCGGCCACCTCTGCATCGGCGCGCAGGACGGACCCGCCCGCGTCTACGGTGAGGCGTCGCGCAGCATCTGGTTGCGCCTCGCGGCCGACGCCGGCTTCTGGGCGCGGGAGAGCGGCACGCTGGTCGTCGCGCGTGCGCAGGACGAGCTGGCGCTGCTGGAGGAGGCCGCCCGGGCGGAGGATGACGAGGCCGCGGGGATCCGCGTGCTCTCGCCCGCCGAGGTGACCGCGCTCGCCCCCGTGCGCCCGGAGGTCGTGCGCGGTGGTGCGCTCGTGCCCGGCGATCTGCAGGTGAACCCGCGTGAGGCCGCCGGTGCGATCGTGCGGCACCTGGCCGCTCTCGGCGTCGAGTTCCGCTTCCGTACCGCGGTCACCGCGGTGCAGACAGGGCTCGTGCGCACGACCCGCGGCGACATCGCGGCGGCCGACGTGGTCGTGGCCGTGAACCACGACGTCGACCAGCTGCTGCCTGCTCTCGCCGAGCGCGCGGGTGTGGTCCGCTGCGCGCTGGACATGATGCGCGTCTCGGCCGATCTGCCGTCGCCGCTGCAGGCGCCTCTGCTCACCGGCTGGTCGCTCGTGCGGTACCGCCGCTTCGCCGGTCTGGGTTCGGCGGCGGGGCTGCGCGAGCGTCTGCACGCCGAGCGCCCGGAGCTGGCCGCGCTCGATCTGAACCAGATGTACACCCAGCTGCCCGACGGGACGCTGCTGCTCGGCGACTCGCACCACAAAGCCGTGCAGCCGGATCCGTTCCAGCCCGAGGCCGCGTTCGACGCGTTCCTCGCGGAGGCGCGCGAGCTCTTGGACGTCGGCGGCATGCGCGTGCTCGAACGCTGGCAGGGGGTGTACGCCGCCGCGGCCGAGGAGTTCCTCATCGAGGAGGTCGCACCGCGCGTGCTCGCGCTCGCCGCGACCACCGGCATCGGCATGACCACGGGGCTCGGCCTCGCCGAGATCGAGACCGCCCGCGTCTTCGGCTGGGGCGGATCCGGATCCGCGAATGTCGGCACGTCCGCCCTCGGCGGCACCCAGACCCCCGCCATCGTCGGCGGCGCAGGAACGACCGCCATCGTCGGCGGCATCGCACAGGAGGAGAACGCATGAACCCGCACACCCCGATCGAACTGGTCGTGCTCGACATGGCAGGGACCACCGTGCTCGATGACGGCGTCGTGGAGCAGGCGTTCCAGCGCGCTGCCGAGCGCACCGGGGTGGCCGCGCGGATCGGCTGGGACGAGGCGCTGCAGTACGTGCGCGACACCATGGGGCAGTCCAAGATCGACGTGTTCACGCACCTCGCCGACGGTGACGTGGAGTCCGCCGAGCGCGCCACGGCCCAGTTCGAGGCCGCCTACGCCGAGATCGTGACCGAGCAGGGCGCGACCGCGATTCCCGGTGCGGCCGACGCCATCCGCGCGCTGCGCGCCGCCGGCCTGAAGGTCTGGCTGACGACCGGGTTCGCCCCGGTCACCCGCGATGCGCTCCTGGATGCGCTGGCCTGGCACGACCTCGTCGACGGCGTGCTGAGCCCGGTCGACGCGGGCCGCGGTCGCCCCGCGCCCGACCTGGTGCTCACCGCGCTGCTGCGCGCGGGCGTCTCCTCGGTGCAGGCCGTCGCGGTCGCCGGCGACACCGTCAGCGACGTGCAGTCGGGTCGGCGTGCCGGCGCCGGCTTCGTGGCCGGCGTGCTGAGCGGAGCGCACGACGCCGTGGCGCTGGAGAGCGCCGAACCGGATGCGGTGCTACCCGACGTGACCACGCTGCTCGCGGCGCTCACCGAGCGCGGGCTCGTCCCGGCTCTCGCGCCGATCGCGGCCGGCTGACATGCGTGCGGCGCTGGTCCGCCCCGCCGAAGAGGTGCATCGGCACGACGTACCGCTGCGCCCTGCCGCCGTCGCGATGGCCTGGCTCGGCGTCGGCCTCCCGCATGAGGCGCTCGCCGTGCCCGGCGTCGCCCTGGCCCCGCACGATGTGCTGGTCGCGGTGGAGATGTCGACCATCTGCGGATCTGACCTCCACACCGTGCAGGGGCGCCGCCATGCGCCGACGCCCCTCGTGCTCGGGCACGAGAGCGTCGGCCGCATCATCGCGATCGGTGACGAGGGCGCACGCGCGGTCGACGGCGGGGAACTGCACGTCGGCGATCGCGTGGTCTGGTCGGTGACCGTCTCGTGCGGGCACTGCGACCGCTGCCTCGCGGGGGTCGCGCAGAAGTGCCGCCATCTCGCGAAGTACGGGCACGCGCGCATCGAACCGCGCTGGGAGCTCACCGGCGGCTTCGCCGGGCACGTGCACCTGCGCGCGGGCACCGGGATCGTGCGCGTGCCGGAGGCGCTGCCGGCCGCCGCGCTCGCACCGGTCTCGTGCGCCACGGCGACCGCCTGGGCGGGCGTCGCGCGCGGGGCTGCGCTGCGCGGACGCCGGCTGCCGGATCCGTCCCCCACCGCGGGGGAGGACGCGGAGGTGCTCGCGTGCGAGCGGGTGCTGGTGCTCGGTGCGGGCATGGTCGGGCTGACCGCGGCGGTGATCGCCGCGGAGCTGGGCGGCCGCGTGCAGATCGCGGATCCGGATCCGGCTCGGCGCGCGTTCGCCGAGCGGTTCGCGCTCACTGCGCTCGCCCCGGACGATGTCACGGAGGAAGGGTTCGATCTGGTGATCGAGGCTTCGGGGCACGCCGTGGGGGCGGCGCTGGACGCCGTCGATGTGGGAGGCGCCGTGGTGCTGCTGGGCAGCGTCTTCCCCGCGGACCCGGTGCCGCTCGACGCCGAGCGCATCGTCCGTGGGCTCGTGACGGTGGCGGGGGTGCACAACTACACCGGTGCCGAGCTGCATGCCGCGGCTGCGTTCATGGCGGGCCGCGGGCGCGCGCACCCGTTCGCCGACGCCGTGGGGGTCGTGCATCCGCTTGCCGCGGTGGACACCGCCCTGGTGCAGGCCGCTGCGCCGGGGGCGCCGCTGCGGGTCGGGCTCACTCCGCGTTGAGAGCCGGCTCGCTGCGCCGCTCCCGGTTGCGGGCGGGCGATCGCGGGCGGCGTGACGGGCGACTCGGCGGGTGCGGCGGGTGCGGCGGGTGCGGCGGGTGCGGCGGCGTGGTGCGGGCCCGGACCGTGCCAGGCTTGAGAGGTGAACTCCCCGGAACCGCGGCAGCAGCCTGCGCTCGGCGTGCTGCTGGTCGTCGGATCCTGCCTCTCCCTGCCGTTCGGCGCGGCTGTCGCCACGACCATCTTCCCCGCCCTCGGATCCTGGGGTGTCACCGGCCTGCGCGTGCTCATCGCCGCGGTCGTGGTGTGGATCATCGCGCGCCCGCGCCTGGGCCGGTGGAACCGCGCGCAATGGACTGCCGCAGTCCTGTTCGGCGTCTCGATCGCCGCCATGAACGGCACCTACTACGCCGCGATCGACCGCATCCCGCTCGGGCCCGCGGTCGCGATCGAGTTCCTCGGCCCGCTCGTGCTGGCCGCCCTTCTCACGCGCCGCCTGGCCGACGCGATCTGGGTGGGGATCGCCCTGGTCGGCATGGCGCTGCTCGGGGTCGACGGGCTCACCGGCGCGGAGGCGCTGGACCCCTGGGGCGTGCTGTTCGCCCTGATCGCGGCGGGGTTCTGGATCATGTACATCCGGATGAGCACCCGCGTCGGCGCGCTCACCACAGGGACCGAGGGGCTGGCGGTCGCGCTCGCCGTGGCCGCCGTACTGCTGCTGCCGATCGGCGTGCCGGCTGCCGTCACCGCGGTCGGCGATCCGCGGGTGCTGGGCCTCGCCGCGCTCACCGCGCTGCTGGCGTCGGTCATCCCGTACATCCTCGAGCTGGCGGCCCTGCGCCGGCTGCCGCAGCGAGTGTTCGGGATCCTGCTCAGCCTGGAGCCGGTCTTCGCGACGATCGCCGGGCTGCTCGTGCTCGGCCAGCAGGCGTCGCCGCTGCGGCTCGCCGCGATCGCGCTGGTCGTGGTCGCGAGCATCGGGGTCACGGCGGGTGCGCGGCGTCGTCGCGGCGCCGGACCCGACGAGGAGCCGCCGTCGCCGCTGACCGGATCCATCTCGGTGGTGCCGGACTGAACCGACCCGTCGGCGACGATCGCCGCCGTCCGCTCGCTGGTCGCAGAATGCGGTTCTGGCGGCCGGATGACCGCACTTCGCGACCAGTGAGCGGAGGGGAAGCCGCCGTGCCGTCACACTCGCCGAGGCGCCCACGGCCAGGCGTAGCCTCGGGAGCATGACCTCCCTGACCGACGTCCTCGGCATCCGCACGCCCATCCTGCTCGGGCCGTTCGGCGGGCTCAGCTCGATCCCGCTCGTCGCGGCGGTCAGCGCCGCGGGAGGCCTCGGAGCGTACGGGCTGTACGGCTACGACAGCGAGCGGATCCGCACGACCATCGCGGGGATCAGGGCGGCCACCCGCCGGCCGTTCGCGGTGAACATCTGGCTGCCCCGGGGCGACGAGGTCGAGCCCGGTGCCGAGCACGACGACTATGCGGCGGCGCTCGCTCCGTTCTTCGCCGAGGTCGGCGTCGAGGTTCCGGCCCGTCCCGAGGCGTATCTGCCCTCGCTCGACGAGCAGCTCGGCGCGATCCTCGAGACGGCCCCCGCCGTGCTCAGCGTCGTGTTCGGCGTGCCCTCGGCGTCGCTCGTCGACGACGCGCACGGCCGCGGGATCCGCGTCGTCGGCACCGCGACCACGGTCGCCGAGGCGCGCGCCCTCGCCGAGGTCGGGGTGGACGCGATCGTCGCCACGGGCGCCGAGGCCGGGGGACACCGGGTGTCGTTCCTGCGGCCGGCCGAGGAATCGCTGGTCGGGCTGTTCTCGCTGCTGCCGCAGGTCGTCGACGCGGTCGACGTGCCCGTGATCGCCGCCGGCGGGATCTCGGATCGGCGCGGTGTCGCCGCCGCCTTCGCGCTCGGCGCACAGGGCGTGCAGGTCGGCACCGCCTTCCTCGGCACGGCGGAGTCGGCCGCGAACGAGGCGCATCGGGCGGCGATCCGGGCGACGCCCGCGGAGGGCACCATGCTCACCCGCGCGATGAGCGGCCGGCTCGCCCGTGGCGCACGCAACAGGGTGGTCGCCGAGATCGAGGCCGCCGGATCGATCGCCCCGTTCCCGGCGCAGAACTGGATCACCGGCCGCTTCCGCACCGCTGCCGGGCAGCAGAACAACGGAGAGCTGCAGTCGCTGTGGATGGGGCAGTCGGCGTCGCTGGCCCGTTATGAGACCGCCGCGGAGGCGTTCGCCGAACTGGCTGCAGGGGTGCCGAGCGTCTGAACGGGGCGTCCGGCCTCAGAGGATGACGGTCGAGCGGCCGTGCACGATGACACGATCGTCGGCGTGCCACTGCACGGCGCGCGCGAGCACCAGGCGCTCCACATCGGCGCCGCGGGCCTGCAGCTCGGCGGCCGAATCGGCGTGGGTCACGCGGGTGACGTCCTGCTCGATGATCGGCCCCTCGTCGAGGTCGGCCGTGGCGTAGTGCGCGGTGGCGCCGATGAGCTTCACACCGCGATCCTTGGCGCGCGCGTAGGGGTTCGCCCCGATGAACGCCGGCAGGAACGAGTGATGGATGTTGATCACCGGGGCGCCGAGGCTCCCGATGAAGTCGTCGGTGAGGATCTGCATGTAGCGCGCGAGCACGACCAGATCCACGTTGCCCTGCAGCAGCTCGAGCTGGCGCCGCTCCATCTCGGCCTTGCCCTCGGCGCCCGAACCGGAAGGGATGTGCACGAACGGCACGCCGAACGAGCGCACCGATTCGGCCAGATCCGGATGGTTGGAGACGACCATGGTGACGTCGATGTCGAGCTGGCCGCGCTGCGTGCGCCAGAGCAGCTCCATGAGGCAGTGGTCGTACTTGGACACGAAGATCGCGACGCGCTTGCGCTTGGAGGCGTCGTGCAGCGACCACTCCATGCCGAAGCGCTCGGCGACCGCAGCCAGGTCCGCCTCGAGCGCCGGGCGTGCGGCGGCGAGCCCGTCGCGGTGGATCACGGTGCGCTGGAAGAAGCGTCCGCCGGCCGCGTCTGTCGAGTGCTGATCCAGGGAGATGATGTTCGCCTCATGCGCGGCGAGCACTCCGGCGACGGCGGCGACGATTCCGGGCTGGTCGTCGCACGCGATGAGCAGTCGTGCGGTATCGGGCTGCGCCATGGCGTCGTCTCCTTGCAAGCGGGTGTGCGTCGATTCTGCCGCGCCCCGGGGCGCGAGGCGAATCGTGCCCGCCCTTCGCGTGCCGAGTGCCGGGGCGGATCCGCAGACGCAGAGGGGGCCCGAGCGCATGGCCCGGGCCCCCTCCGTCGAGGATCCTTCGTCAGAGCACCTCGCTGATCAGTTCCCGCCGCCGAACTCGGCCAGGCTCAGCGTCTGGTCTCCGGGGCGGGTGAACAGGCCGGCCTGCCCGGCGCTCGAGGCTCCGTGCGACGCCGGCTTGTCCCAGGTGCGGCCCGGGGTCGTCGCCGCGGCGGAGGTGTCGATGCCCAGCACGAGCCCCGAGTAGCGGTTCACGAGCCGGACGGATCTGGTCGCCTCTCCGCTGGTCGGATCGGTGCTCGGCACGACGAACCACTGCTGCCCGACGCCGGCCGCCGCCTTGTCGGTGAGCGTCAGCTCGGCGCCCCATGCGCGACCGGCGGTCGAGGAGGCATCGACGCCCAGGAGCGATCCTGCCTGCGTCGCGATCGTGTATGCGCCGTCGCCGGTCGCCGTGAAGGTCCAGGCGCCGTTCTTGCGGTTCACGGATCCGGCCGTCGTCACCTTCTTTCCGTTGCCGGACGCGGAGAGCTTGCGCCCGTCCGCGTTGGCGATCGTGTACGCCTTCGTCGTGTCGACCGCGGACACGGGCGAGACGGAGGGGCCGGCGTCGATCGTGACGTTGGCGAGCTGCGCGTAGGCATCGCCCATGCACCCGAACGAGCAGTACGACCGGAAGGACTTGCCCACGATCGCCGAGCTCGTCTTGTTGGCAGGATCCACGAACCATCGGTACCAGGAGGCCGTGGTGTACGCGGATCCGGTGTCGCCGAGGCGGAACCACTTCTGCGTCGCCAGATTCTTGGTGGCGTAGAACTCCTGCGGTGCGTTGCCCGACTGGTCGGGGTTCTGTGGCTGTCCGATGTACAGCCCGAGGTAGGCGTCGTAGGTGATGTCCATCACGAACAGCGGCGAGGTCGGGGGCATCTGCCCCTTCTTGATCTGCTGCTGCGCGGTGCCGGGCGTGTTCGGGTCGTACTCCTCGTCGACCGGGGTGTAGCCGGTCTCGGTGTCGTCGGCGACGGGGACCATGTTGCTCTCCTTGCCGGAGATGCCGGGCTCCGTCCAAGCGCCGTCGTACCACTTCTGCCAGGTGCCGGTGGCCATCTTCCCGGAGATCGGGGCGCGGGCGACGTGCTCGTAGAACGCCACCCAGCCGCCGGTCTTGTTCACGACGCGGGAACCGTAGAACGCGTAGAAGTATCCGGAGGCGTGGTCGACGTAGAGGCGGGGATCGCCGTCGCCGTAGTAGTAGGTCTGCTGCGGGAACGCGGCGGTGTCGCCACGGGTCGTGCTGTACGGCGAGGTGATCGCGTGACCGGGGATGGTCCAGGTCTTGCCCTGGTCGGTCGAGACGGCGTAGTCGATCGCGTCGTAGTGCAGTCCGTCGCCGAAGGGCTTGGGGGTGAACTCGTTGTGCACGAGGCCGTACCAGTCGCCCGAGTCGGGGTCGACCCACATCTGGGTGATGTCGCAGTAGTTCGGCTGCGTGTAGCTGGATCCGGCCGGCGCCTTGGTCGACTCCACGCCGGTCGGGCTGGCGTTGCAGAAGTCCGTGGTGTCCGGGTTGGTGCCCGCGGCGTTGAGCGCGTCGTCCGGCTTCGCCGTGTCGAAGTTCGTGCCGGTGTACCAGTTCCACTGGCGGATGTCGCCATTGCTGCCGTCGGGCTCGTTGTAGTAGTTCGCGTGCGACTCGCCGAAGTGGAACGTGCCGTCGGCATCGATGAACGGGCTGGCCGGGGTGTCGTCGGGGTACTGCCACGTGCGGTCGTCGACGGAGTCGGTGGTGACCGTGGCGGCAGCGGGCTTGGGGGTGGGAGTCGGCGTCGGGGTTGGGGTCGGCGTGACGATCGGGTCGGTCGTGTAGACGACGATCTCGGAGGCCGAGGCGTTGTTCGAGCCGTTCACGGCGTCGAGGATCCGGAACTCGACGTAGCGCGCGGAGACCGGCTGGGCGAACGCCACGTACTGGATCTGCGTATTGCTGGTCGGCTGCGAGAACGTCGCCGCGCCGGCGAGCGTCCATCCGCTGCTCTTCCCGTCCTTCGCGACCGCGGCGTCGTTCGTGGTGAGCACCTGCACGTTCTTCGCCGGACCGTTGCCCTGCACCTTGACCGAGTACCCGAGGCCGGTGAGGGGGTGCTCCGCGCCGATGTCGAACGTGAGGTAGTGCGGCATCGGATCCGGTGTGCCGCCGTTGTAGTTCGACGCCCACTGGGTCGAGTAGTCGCCGTCGAACGCGCCCTTCGCGGTGCCGTCGAGAGAGGGCGGCGCGGGGTAGGGCGCGGATTCGGAATCGACGTCGAGCAGGGTGTAGCCCACATCGGGGATCGCGGCGCCGGCAGGAGGTGCGGTGTCGGCGTGCGCCGAGGAGACGGCGCCGAGGCTCAGCGTCGTCGCGGCGATCGCGAGTGCGGCCGCACCGGCGAGGAGGCCTCGCGAGGTGCGGGGGAGGGACAGGATCTGTGGGGGCATCGGTCTTCCTTGCTGCGTCGTCGAGGCGGGGAGAACATCGGCCACGGTACCTGCAAGTTATCGCTAACATCAAGGATATTCCGAGAATTGCGCCGCAGCTTGGTCGTAACGAGATAGCGCAAACATCACCGCGTGCGCCGTGTCGGCTGCGCGCAGGGTGCGGACGCGGCCGCGGTGCGCGGTCAGTGACGAGGAGCCTGGGTCGAGCTGCGCACGACGAGGCGAGGCGTGATCGACTCCACCGGCGGTACCGCGCCCGGGTGCGAGATCGCGTGCAGCAGGTGCTCCACGGCGATGCGGCCGACCTCGCCGAACGGCTGCGCGACCGTGGTGAGCGCGGGGGAGCAGAACTCGGCGAGCGGGATGTCGTCGACACCCACGATCGACACGTCGTCAGGGATCGACCGGCCCAGCTCGGCGAAGGCGCGGGCGAGGCCGAACGCCATTTCGTCGCTCGACACGAACACCGCGGTGGCCTCGGGGATGCGTGCGAGGATCCGGCCCGCGCGATGGCCCGACTCCGGGGACCAGTCCCCGTCGATCTCGGGCGGTGCCTCCCGGCCGGCATCGGCGAGCGCCTCACGCCAGCCCTGGGTGCGGCTCGAGGCATCCAGCCACTGCTGCGGACCCGCGACGTGCCAGACGGTCTCGTGGCCGAGATCCAGCAGGTGGCGGGTCGCGATCCGTCCCACCTCGCGCTGGTCGACGGCCACCACCTGGGTCGACGCCGTGCGCGAACCGTCGATCGTGATCGTCGGCAGCGTGCGCGTCAGCTCGTCGATCGCGCGCGTGGTCGAGATCAGCGGCACCGCGAGCACGATGCCCTCGACGCCCTGGTCGGCGAGACGCGACATGGCGCGCTCGATCTCGCCCGCATCGAGGGAGGGCGTCGTGACGGAGTTCACGATGTAGCCGGCCTCGGACGCGGTGGTCTCGATGCCGACCGCCACCGCTGTGCGCGAGTAGAAGCCCGTGCGCAGCGATACGACGCCGATCGCCCTGCTCCGCCCGGACGACAGTGCGCGGGCGGCGTTGTTGCGGCGGTAGCCGAGCTGCTCGACCGCCGCGAGCACCTTCGCCCTGGTCTCGGGCTGCACGCTCGGGTTGCCGCTCAGCGTGCGGGACACGGTCTGCGCCGAGACCCCGGCCAGGCGCGCGACGTCGGCCATTCCCGGGATGCGGCGGGGATCCGGCGTCGCTGCGGTCGTCATGGGGTCCGATCGTGGGTGGGCGCGGGCGGTCGTCCCGGCACACGTGCATGATATCGATCACATGCGCGGAGGTGTGCGACGCGGGACGGTGGTCGCCGCACGGGCATAGCCTTGAGCGCGTGATCTCCTCCGAACCGGACGCCCCGCTCGGCGCGCTCCTGGATGACGCGCGCACCGCTCTCTCCGGCGTGCCGCAGGAGGCGCTCGGGCGCGAGAAGACCGGGCGGTGGCGGGCGCCGCGCATCGTGCGGGTCGGATCCGCCTGGCACGTCGGCGTGCTGCTCATCGCCGGTGATGCCGTGTACGCCACGGCCGAGGTGCTGCGCGCCGCAGCCCCGGTGCGTCGGGGCTATGCGGCCGAGTCGGCACGAGCCAGGGCGGAGCGCCGGGCGGAGGCCTCCCGCGGTGGCTTCGACGACGGCGAGACCGTGCACGTGGGCTGGACGCCGATCGACCTGGACGCCGTGGCGGCCGGGGGATCCTCCGGCCCGCTCGCGCTGGTGGACGGCGTGCCGTCGGTGCGGTGGTCCGCGGCCGGTTCCCTCATGCCGCTCTCCGCCTACCTCGACGACCGCATCGCCCTCCTCCGTTCCGCCTCCCTTTAGACCGCGAGACTCCATCTCCGCGACGAGACTGCGCTGATTTGGTGCAGTCTCGTCGCCCAGTTGCAGTCTCGCGGTCAGAGGTCAGAAAGTGGCGGCGGCGTCAGCGGGCCAGTGCGCGCTCGCCGAAGCGGTGCAGGATCCGCGCCGGCTCGGTGACGACGGATTCGAGCACGGCCTCCTGCACGGTGTGGAAGGCGTCCGGATCGAAGTAGCCGGTGGTGCGGTAGAAGACCATCCGATCGGCGAAGTCGCGCGGCGACGGCTCGGGATGGAACTGCGTGGCGTACAGGTCCGCACCCACGCGGTACGCCTGCACGGGGCAGGTGTCGTTGCCGGCGAGCAGCACCGCGCCCGATGGCACGGCGACAGCGCTCTCCTTGTGCGCGGTGAAGGCGTGGAACACAGGCCCGGCAGGACCGAACAGCGGATCCGCGACGGCGTCGGCCGTGGTGCGGATCTCGGCCGCGGTCGCCTCCTCGGGGTTGTCCATGCCGACTTCTCCGCCGAGGAGGCGCGTGATCACGCCGATTCCGAAGCAGGTGAAGAACGCGGTGGTGGCGCCGTCGATCGCGCGCTCCGCGATGCGCTCCAGGTCCGATTCGACCCGCCGCTGGGTCTCGGACTTGCGAACGTCGGTGACGTTGAACGGAGAGCCGCCGATCACGAAGCCGGCGTAGCGGTCGAAGACGTCCTCGGGCAGGGCGGTGGTGGTGAGGTCGATGCGGTCCAGTGCGTCAGCATCGACGCCGAGGGCGACACGGAACGACGCGCGCTCCGCCGTCGCCGCATCCAGCTCAGGGCGCACGCCGACATACAGGAGCGAGGCCATCCCTGGATTCTAGGCGAGCGGCGGAGGCCGTCGAGGTCCGGATGCAACGGACGGGAATATGAAGGAAGGAGTCGCGTTGAACTTGACAGCACAACGCTCAAGTTTGAGAGGAAGCGAAATGCCCAACGATTTCACCGACGCGGGTTCGGGCTCGTTCGACGAGTTCCTCGCCCGCTACCTGGCCGGTGAGCAGGCCCGGCAGACCCGGTCCATCGACCTCAGCCGGTTCCTGACCGTGCGCACCCAGCGCATCCTGCAGCGCGCCGGCCGCTTCGCGCTCGAGCGCGGCCAGACCGAGCTCGACGCCCTGCACGTCCTGCGCACCATCGTCGAGGACGACGCCGTCGACCAGGCGATCCGCAACATCGGGGTGACCCCGCAGGCCATCGTCGACGACGTCGACACCCGCCTGCCCGCCCCTGGCGACGCCTCTGACATCGACGCCGCGACGATCACCCCGAGCGCCAGCCGCGCGCTGTTCCACGCCTACCAGGTGGCGCGCTCATCGGGTGCGACCTACATCGAGCCGGAGCACGTCTTCTTCGCGCTCGTGCTCGGACAGGACGCCCCCGCGGGCCAGATCCTCGCGCGTGCCGGCGTCACCGCCGAAGCGCTCACCCAGAGCCTGCGCGAGCCCGTGACCGCGGGCGCCGCGCCAGAGGCCGAGAACACCCAGTCGGCGTCCGAGACCCCGATGCTCGACCGGTTCGGGCTCGACCTCACCGCCCGTGCCCGCTCCGGCGAGCTCGATCCGGTGATCGGCCGGGCCTCGGAGATCGAGCAGACGATCGAGATCCTCAGCCGGCGCACCAAGAACAACCCGGTGCTGATCGGCGAGGCGGGCGTCGGCAAGACCGCGATCGTCGAGGGCCTTGCCCGCGCGATCGTCGACGGCGCCGTGCCCGCGCAGCTCAAGGACCGTCGCGTCGTGGCGCTCGACCTGCCCGCGATGCTCGCCGGCACCCGCTACCGCGGCGACTTCGAGGAGCGTCTCACCCAGACCATGGACGAGATCGCCGCGCACAAGGGCGAGATCATCGTCTTCATCGACGAGGTGCACACCGTCGTCGGTGCGGGCGGATCCGGAGAAGGCGGCGGCATGGACGCCGGCAACATCCTGAAGCCGCGCCTCGCGCGGGGGGACCTGCACCTGGTCGGCGCGACCACGCTCGCCGAGTACCGCCGGATCGAGAAGGATCCGGCCCTCGAACGCCGGTTCCAGCCGGTGAAGGTCGCCGAGCCCTCGATCGAGGACGCCGTGCGGATCCTGGAAGGCCTCAAGCCCGCCTACGAGCAGCATCACGCCGTCACCTACACCGACGACGCGATCCGTGCCGCCGTCGAGCTGAGCGCGCGGTACCTGCCCGACCGGGTACTGCCGGACAAGGCGATCGACCTCATCGACCAGGCGGGCGCCCGTTTGCGCCTCCGCCTGGGCGTCGTGACCGATGTGGCGGCGCTGTTCGCCGAGCTGGCCGACCTCGAAGCGCGCAAGAACGCCGCGGTCGGCGCCGAGCACTACGAGGAGGCCTCGCGGATCCGCGACGAGATCGCCGCGGTCCAGGCGCGGATCGACGACGCCGGCAGCACCGCGCGCCTTGTCGACGCCGAGCCCGCTGTCGTCGGCGAGGCCGAGATCGCCGCAGTGATCGCGCGCGCCACAGGGATCCCGGTCAGCCGGGTCTCCGAGAGCGAGCGGGAGCGTCTGGCGGACCTCGAGGCCGACCTGCACGCCCGCGTGATCGGGCAGGACGACGCGGTCGCCGCCGTGGCACGGGCCGTGCGCCGCAGCCGTACCGGCATGGGCGACGCGCGTCGGCCGGTCGGATCCTTCCTGTTCCTCGGCCCCACCGGTGTCGGCAAGACCGAGCTGGCCAAGGCGCTCGCCGACCGTCTGTTCGACGACGAGACCGCCGTGATCCGCTTCGATATGAGCGAGTTCGGCGAGCGGCACACGGTGTCGCGGCTCGTCGGCGCCCCTCCGGGATACGTCGGCTACGACGAGGCGGGGCAGCTCACCGAGCGCGTGCGGCGCAACCCCTACGCGATCGTGCTGTTCGACGAGATCGAGAAGGCGCACCCCGACGTGTTCAACCTGCTGCTGCAGGTGCTCGATGACGGTCGCCTGACCGACGGCCAGGGGCGCACGATCGACTTCCGCAACACGGTGATCGTGATGACCTCGAACATCGGATCCGAGTTCCTCGCGTCGCGCTCCGGTGCGCTCGGGTTCGTGGCCTCGCAGGACGGATCCGCGAACGGATTCGCCTCGCAGGAGGATCTGCGCGCCCGGGTGATGGGCAAGCTCCGCGAGGCCATGCGGCCGGAGTTCCTGAACCGCATCGACGAGATCGTGCTGTTCCAGAAGCTCAGCCGGGAGGAGCTGGGTCGCATCGTGCGGCTCCTGCTGCAGGCGACGTCTCGCCGCCTTGCCGGCCGCGACGTGACGCTGGACGTCACCGACGCGGCCGTGGCCTGGCTCGGCGAGCACGGCTACGAGCCCGAGTACGGTGCGCGGCCGCTGCGCCGCCTGATCCAGCGCGAGGTGGACGACCGCATCGCGGACCTGTTCGTCTCGGGCGAGCTGGGTGACGGCGGCCGTGTGGTCGTGGACGCGACGGGCGACGTGCTGCAGGTCACCGCGACCGCGGAGCTGGCGCAGGCGGCCTGACCGCAACGGTCGTTGAGCGAGGACGGCGAAGCCGACCGAGACGAAACGCGGTGCTCTTTCGAGGGCGCCGCGTTTCGTCTCGCGGAGACCCGCACTGAGCGAGCGCAGCGAGTCGAAGTGTCGCTCGACGGCCCTAGGACTGGCCGCTGAGTCAGCGGGACGAGTTGGCGCGGCGGCCGCGCACAACCCCCACGAACGCCTCGATGTCGGGCGTGGTGGCGTCGGACGGCCAGGCCAGCAGCACCTGGGAGACGGGAGCGTCCCGCAGGATCCGGTATTCGACGTCCTTGCGGTGATGCAGGCGCGCGAGCGACATCGGCGCGACCAGGATCCCGACGCCCGAGGCGACGGTCTCGACGGCGTCCGCCACGGTGTCCAGCGGGGGGATCCGCGACGGGACAGTCGGCAAGTCGAGGTCGCCCAGCACGTCTTCACGTGTGGCGAGCAGCGTCTCGCCCTCCAGCTCTGCGGGGGAGAGCTCTTCGGCGGCGAGGAGATGCGACTCGGCCGAGGCGATGACCACGGGGAGCTCCTCGTAGAGGGGGATCGCGTGCATGCCGTCCTTGTCGAACGGGGCGCGCACGAGCGCGAGGTCGACGACGCCGTCGGTCAGCGCTGAGCGCTGCGCGTCGAACGCGACCGGCACGAGCTCGAGGGTCACGAGCGGCATCCGCTCGTGCCAGGTGTCGATCCAGCGTCCCGGGGTGGCACCGGGGACCGCGCCGAGGCGCAGCGTGCGGGGCTCCTCCGCGATCGGGGCCGGAGCGTCGAAGACGACCTTCTCCGCCTTCTTGCCGCGAGACGCGGACTTGCCGGATCCTTTGCCCGCGCTCTTGCCCTTACCGGCCGGACCTGCGGCCGTACTGCGGGCGCCGCCCTTGGCGGAGCGCACCGCGGGCTTGCGTCCGCCGGATGCGCCTCGCTTGCTCATGCGTTCAGCGTACCGGCGGGTGCGCGACGATCTCGGCGGGATCGCGACCACAGTCCCGCAGCGACACGCGCGAAGTGCGTGCGCGGGAATAGATCCGCCTCGTTCGCGGTTGCAGATGTATCCGGGGAAAGTCCCGGGCACGGGAGGTTTTCGTGGGTAAGAACTACGTCGACATCGAGGACGGCCGCGGCGGCACCTTGCGCTATCGCAAGCACGCCAACGGCCGTGGTCTGATCGCGCACGGTGCCAAGGTGCACCCGCAGGCGGTCGTGGAGGCCGGCGCCTATGTCGAACCGGGTGCGAAGGTCGGTGCCGGAGCGCATGTCGCGCGCGGCGCCTGGATCGAGCCCGAGGCGATCGTGGGCGTGAACGCCCGGATCGAGGCCCATGCCCACATCGGGCAGGGGTCGGTGATCGGCGACGGCGCCACCATCGGGGTGCGCACCGAGGTCGGGGCCGGCGCGCACATCGCGCGCGGCGCGAAGATCGGCGACGACGAGACGGTCGCCGCCGGCATGACGCTGGACACCGACCGCAAGGGCCTGTGGCTCGCGGCCTGAACACCGCGGCCTGGCCGTGGTGAGAACCGACGGCACCGTCGCAGGCACAAGACGCGCATCTCCCAGAGGGGTGCGCGTCTTCGCGTTCCGGCCGCCGCCGGCCTGCTCAGTGGTGCAGATTGCGGTTCTGCTGTGGCGATGACCGCAACCTGCGACAAGCGAGCGGAGGGGACCTCGCGGGCCACGAGTGCCCTGCCGGCGACGGCGACGGCGTCCTGCTCAGCGCTGGCAGCGGGGGCACCAGAAGGTGCGGCGCTCCTCGGTGGGATCCGCGCCGAGCTCGCCGCTCTCGATGAGCGCGCCGCAGCGTCGGCAGGTGCGGTGCGCCCGCCCGTACACCCAGGTCGTGCGCCCGCGCTGGGCGACGCCGGTGAAGGTGCGGTCGAGCCGGTCCCTGTTGGCGCGGATCGTGCGCGCCCCCAGCTCCAGCAGCGGGGTGACGTCGACCTCGTTCGCGGGCGTCGTGGGGCGCACCCCGCGCAGGAACAGCAGCTCGGCGGCGTACTCGTTGCCGAACCCGGCCACGTTGCGCTGGTCGAGGAGGGCGACGTGGATCGGCCGCCGGTCCGCGCCGAGGCGTCGTGCGGCCTCGTCCAGGTCCCAGTCGGCAGAGAGCGGATCCGGTCCGAGGTGCGCCACGAGCGTGTCCTCCTGCGCGGTGGGGACGAGCGCCAGCATCGAGACGTCGAAGCCGACCGCCTCCGCCTCCGCCGTGCTCACGATCGCGCGGGCGGTGTAGCCGGGCGCTCGCCAGCGCTCGCCGGGGCGGTACAGATGCCAAGCGCCATCCATGCGCAGGTGCGAACGGAGTGTGGAGTCGCCGATCCGCATGAGGATGTGCTTGCCGCGCGGCACCACGGCGTGCACGACGGATCCGGTGAGGTCGGCGGTCGCCAGCTCGGGCACGCGCAGGTCGAAGCGGGTGACGACGCCGCCCCGCAGCGCGGCGTCGAGGCGCTGCGCCACCCGGTAGACGGTGTCGCCCTCAGGCATGCGCGGATGTCCCTCCGCTGGCACCCGCGGGCCGGACCTCGTCGGCATGCGCGGAGATCTCCGCACCGCTCGCGGCGCGGTCGGTCAGGGTCCTGGCGAGCATGGTGGATCCCGCGACAGCGGCCGGCATGGTGATGACCGCTCCGAGCGGCACCAGGTAGCAGAGCTGCGTGGCGACGCCGAAGCCGAGAACGCGCCCCCTTCCGGAGGCGAGGAGCCGCTGCCGTTCGTCGTGGCT
Organism: Microbacterium sp. 2MCAF23; assembly: GCF_052115565.1. Taxonomy (NCBI): domain Bacteria; kingdom Bacillati; phylum Actinomycetota; class Actinomycetes; order Micrococcales; family Microbacteriaceae; genus Microbacterium; species Microbacterium sp. 2MCAF23. Next base: position 299,277 of record NZ_JBFRGY010000001.1, read on the forward strand.
GAGGCCACGGGCGTCGAACGCGCGCCCGGTCAGCTCCCGTGCGAGCAGCCGCCCCGACAGCAGAACGCCGACGACGGTTGCGATCGCTCCGCCCACGAGCGGGATGAAGCCCAGGACGAGGGTGAGCAGGGCGACGAGAATCCCCAGCACGATCAGCCGCAGGCCTTCGCCGACCGTGGTCCAGAACCCGGTTTCGCCCACAGGCGCCGCGCCGCCCAGCGACTGTTCCACCCCTCGCCAGATGCGCTGGTAGAACGGGTCGCCGATCGTCAGCGTCAGAGCAGTGAAGACGAGGCCCGACAGCACCGCGGCGGCGACGAACAGCACGATGCCGATCGCGATGCGCAGCGCCTCGCGCCATCCTGCGATCCATCCGTCGGCGAACGGCGTCATCCAGGCGGTGATGGAGCCCAGCGAGAAGCCGAACGGGATGAGCACGGCGACCAGGACCGCGAAGCTGATCAGGGCAGGGACGAGCCCGAGCGCGAGCAGCCGCGGGTGCGTGCGCCACAGACCGAATCCCCGTATCAGGGTGCCGAATCCAGCGGCGAACTCACGGATCATGCCACCAGAGTAGGCGTCCCGCCGACCCGCAGCGGATCCGGGTCGGCTCACAACGTCTTCCGCAGGGTGTAGCCACGTGGAGTCGCGACGAATCCTGCCTCCTGCAGCAGCCGTCCGAGCAGAGTTCCCGCGGCGGTGCCGTACATGCCCTCGCCGTTCACCTTCTCGATGGTCAGCGTCTCGAGCCGGCGTGCCTTCGCGGTCGCAGCGAGGTCGGCCGCCGCGGCGCGCAGCTCGTCCTCGTCGTCGGTGAAGGCGAGCACGGTCTTTCCGCCGCGTTCGAGATAGAGGGCGAGTGCTCCGTCGACGAGGACCACGAGAGCGCCCGCCTTGCGGCCGGGCCGGTGCGAGACGTCGTCCCTGCGGGGCCAGCCGAGAGCGGCGCCGTAGGGGTTGGCCGGATCGGTCGCGGCGAGGGTACGCGCCGTGCGCGGCGGCGGATCGGCGAGCCCGGCGAAGGTGCGGAGCCGGTCGATCGCGGCGGAGGCGGCGAACTGGGCGGCGCCGAGCTTCTCGATCACGTAGCCGCGCCGGCAGTGCCCTGCCTCCTCGAACCCCGCCAGCACGCGGTACGCCTGCGCGAACCCGCCCGGCAGCCCCTCCGATTGCACGGATCCACGTGTGACCACGCCGTAGCGGTCCAGCAGCAGGCCCGCCGAGACCGTGGCGCGCCGGGCCGGATCCGTCTCCGCCTCCGGAAGCAGCGACCAGCGCCCTCCGACGTTCAGAGGTCGCGGCGTGGAGGCGGGGCGGGCGAGCGACATGCCACGGAACGTGCGCGTGCGCGGGGCGCGGCGCGCCACCTTGTGCGCCTGGTTGCCGCCGCTCAGCAACGACCGGATCGGGGCGAAGGTGTCGTTCGTGACGTGGCCCGACCACGCCAAGTTCCAGAGGGCCTCCACCACGGAGGCCTCGTTCTCGGCGCCCGTGGCCTCGCGCAGCTGTGCGGCGAAGTACGCGCCGCCCGAGGCGAGCGCGGCGAGCAGCTGGGCTTCGAGCGAGCCCTCCTCCGGCGCCTCCTCGGCGATCGGCACCGTGAACGGTGCGAGGTCGACGGGGTGCAGCGAGACCCAGCCGTCCCGGCCGGGGAGGGCTCCATGCCCGGCCCAGACGACCTCTCCCGAACTGGTCAGCTCGTCGAGCATGGCCGGGTTGTAGTCGCGCACGCGCTGGGACAGCACGAGCGACTCCCATGCGCTCGCTGGGATCGGCACGCCCGCGAGCTGCTCGATCACGGTCGCGACGCCGTCGATGCCCTCGAGGGGCAGCGACAGATGCTGCCACTCCGGGAGGAACCGCGCGAACGCTGCGGGCGGCACGGGCTCGACGCTGCCGCGGATCGCCGCGAGCGAGCGCATCCGCAGACGGCGCAGCACCTCGGTGTCGCACCACTCGGTCTCATCCGGGCCCGCAGACGTCGCCGATGCACGGGCCCCCGCCTCGGAGTCGCTCGAAGGGGCCGGCAGGAAGTATCCGCTCGTGACCCGCCCGTCGGCCTCGAGCCGCTGCAGCGTCTGCCGCACGATCGCGGTGCCGAGTCCGAAGCGGGTGGCGACGACGGATCCGAGGAACGGTCCGTGCGTGCGCGCGTGCCGGGCCACGAGGTCACCGAGCGGGTCCGCGACGGGCTCCAGGAATGCGACAGGGATCCCGACGGGCAGGGGAACCCCGAGGGCGTCGCGCAGGCGTCCCGCATCCTCGATCGCGGCGACCCGGCGCACGCCGCCGATCGTGACCTCGATGGCGCGGCGGGCGTCGATGAGAGCGGTGAGGTGGGCGGCGGCCTGATCGGTCGTTGAGCGAGCGAAGCGAGACGAAACGCGGTGATCCGACAGAGGCAGCGTTTCGTCTCGGTCGGCTTCGCCGTCCTCGCTCAACGACCCGGAGGGATCCGACGCTTCCGTGGGCTCCAGCCGCTCCGCGATCTCGGTCGCGTCCAGCGGCCCGAGGAGTCGCAGCAGATCCGCGACGCCCTCGACGCCCCGTGCCCGCCTGGCCGGATCCAGCCGCTGCGCCTCGCGCTCGAACTGGACGATGACGTCCGGATCCAGCAGCTCGCGCAGCTCGACCGTGCCGAGCAGCTCGCCCAGGAGGGCCGGATCCACGGACAGCGCCGCGGCCCGGCGCTCGGCGAGCGGGGAGTCGCCCTCGTACATGAACGCGCCGACGTAGCCGAATAGCAGGTCGCGGGCGAAGGGCGAGGGCTGCGCGGTCTGCACCTCGACGAGCCGGATGCGCCGCTCCGCGATGCCGGTCGCGAGCCGTCTCAGCGAGGGCAGATCGTAGACGTCCTGCAGCACCTCGCGCAGCGTCTCCAGGATGATCGGGAACGTCGGATGCTTGCGGGCGACCTCGAGCAGCTGCGCCGAGCGCTGCCGCTGCTGCCACAGCGGCGTGCGCCGGTTGGGGTTCATCCGCGGCATCAGCAGCGCGCGCGCCGCGCACTCCCGGAAGCGCGAGGCGAAGAGTGCGGATCCGCCCACCTCGTCGGTCACGATCCGCTCGAGCTCCTCGGGCTCGAACACGAACAGCTCGGCGCCGGGCGGCTCCGCGTCGGCGTCGGGCACGCGCACGATGATGCCGTCGTCGCTCGCGACCGCCGAGCCCTCCACGCCGAGGCGCTCCCGGATGCGCGCGTTCACGGCGAGGGCCCACGGGGCGTGCACCATCTGCCCGTAGGGGGAGTGCAGGATCACGCGCCAGTCGCCGATCTCGTCGCGGCTGCGCTCGACCGTCAGGGTGCGGTCGGTGGGCAGCGTGCCCGTCGACTCCTTCTGCTCGTTCAGATGCGCGAGGAGGTTCGCCTGCGCCAGCTCGTCCAGCCCCGCGGCCGCGAGACGCTCCCGGGCCTTCGCGGGTGTTGCGCCGTGCACCTCGCGGTTGAAGACGCCGAGCGCCTCACCGAGTTCGAACGGTCGGCCGAGGCCGTCGCCGTGCCAGAACGGCACCTTGCCGGGCTGCCCGTACGCGGGGATCACGTTCACCCGGTCGTGCGTGATCTCGGCGATCCGCCAGCTCGTGGTGCCAAGGGTGAACACGTCGCCGACGCGCGACTCGTAGACCATCTCCTCGTCGAGCTCGCCGACGCGGGCGCCCGTGGTCTCGCCGGCCACGAAGACGCCGAACAGGCCGCGATCGGGGATCGTTCCGCCGCTCGTGACCGCGATCCGCTGCGCGCCGGGGCGTCCGGTGAGCGTGCCGGCCTCGCGGTCCCAGACGAGGCGCGGGCGCAGCTCGGCGAACTCGTCGGAGGGGAAGCGCCCGGCTAGCAGGTCGAGGGTCGCCTCGTACGCCGAGCGGGGGAGGGCGGCGAAGGGCGCGCTGCCGCGCACCGTGTCGAACCACTGCTCGACGTCGAGCGGTTCCAGCGCGCAGGCGGCGACGGTCTGCTGCGCCAGGATGTCCAGCGGGTTCCGGGGCACGCTGATCGACTCGATCTGCCCGGCGAGCATGCGCTCGGTGACGATCGCGGTGTGCAGCACATCGCCGCGGTGCTTGGGGAACAGCGACGCGCGGCTGATCTCGCCGACCTGGTGCCCGGCGCGGCCCACGCGCTGCAGTCCGGAGGCTGCCGAGGGCGGCGCCTCCACCTGGATCACGAGGTCCACCGCGCCCATGTCGATGCCGAGCTCGAGACTGCTCGTCGCAACGACGCAGCGCAGCACGCCCGACTTCAGCTCCTCCTCGACGATCGCCCGCTGCTCCTTGGAGACCGAGCCGTGGTGCGCCTTGGCGAGCACCGGATCCGCACCGGCTGTGGACCCTGCCTGGGCCATCATCGCGGCCGGCACCATCGCCGCCGGCAGATCGAGTCCGATGCGCTCGCTGTAGATCTCGTTCAGCCGCCCCGTGAGTCGTTCGGCGAGGCGCCGTGAGTTGGCGAACACGATCGTCGAGCGGTTCTGCAGGATCCGGTCGACGATCGCCTCCTCGACGTGCGGCCAGACGGATCCGGTCATCTCGGTGTTCTCGCCGAACGCGTCCGCGCCGCCGACCGCCTGGTCGATCCGATCCGCCCCGAACGGCCGCGGCGTCTCCTCCGTGCCCGGAGGCGGCGGCGGGTTGAGCATGTCCTCGATCGGCACGACGACCTGCAGGTCGAACGTCTTCGACGCGGGCGGTGCCACGATCTGGACCGGCTGCGCGCCGCCGAGGAAGCGCGCCACCTCGTCGATCGGGCGCACCGTCGCAGACAGGCCGATCCGCTGCACGGGCGTCTCCGCTCCCGCCGCCCGTCGCAGCTGGTCGAGCCGCTCCAGGCTGACCGCGAGATGGGCACCGCGCTTGGTCGCCGCCACGGCGTGCACCTCGTCGATGATGACCGTGTGCACGTCGCCCAGGGTGTCGCCGGCGCGGCTCGTGAGCATGAGGTACAGCGACTCGGGAGTGGTGATCAGGATGTCCGGCGGATCCACGACGAGCCGGCGCCGGTCGGACGAGGTGGTGTCGCCCGAGCGCACGCCCACCGTCACCGCGGGCGCGGGGATCCCGAGCCGTCGGGCCGACTGACCGATGCCGATGAGGGGCGAGCGCAAGTTGCGCTCCACGTCGACGCCGAGGGCCTTGAGCGGCGAGATGTAGAGGATCCGGGTGCGTCCTGGTCGCTCGGCGTCGTTCTTCTTGCGACCTTTCGCGCTGGCGGGCGCCGGCGCCGCAGGCGCGGATCCTGCCTCCGCGGCGCGCTCGCGGAACACCCGGTCGATCGCCCAGAGGAACGCCGACAGCGTCTTTCCCGACCCGGTCGGGGCGACGACGAGCGCGTGCTTGCCGCCGGAGATCGCCTCCCACGCGCCCGTCTGCGCCGCGGTGGGTGCGCTGAACGCCCCGCGGAACCAGTCCTGGGTCGCGGGGGTGAAGCGGTCGAGCACATCGCTCATCCGTCCATCTTCGCGGCTGCCGCGGACATTAGGGGGCGGATCCGCCCTCGGCGCAACGACGGGGGATCTGACGCGGATCTCCAAGCCCGGCGCCACCGGCGGATGCGAGCATGGATGCATGGCCGAGCACACGACGAACTACATCAGCACGTTCATCGAGGTGGCCGAGGACTGTCCCGTGGAGCACGCACAGGAGCCGCCGGCGGGCCCTTCGACGATCTCAGCGACCGTCCCCACGATCGCCGCGCTGCACTACCGGATGATCGCGGAGCACCCTTTCGAGCGCACCTCCGATGACGTCATCTTCTCCACGTGGGCGCTGCGCCGGGGCCTCGATCCGGAAGACAGCGGAGCGCGGGAGGAGTTCTTCGCGAAGGGGCAGGCCTGCCTGCGCGCCTCGCCGTTGGGCAAGCGCTACGGCTGGGGCGTGCTCAGCGACGCGGAGGGACGGGTCGCTCTGGTGCCGCGGGAGTCGGAGGAGTACGCCCTGCTCGCGGCGGACCCGGCGCTCGGGCACACCCGGGCGATGCGGTCGAGGCGCGCCTGAATCGCAGGAGCCGGGGAGCTCACTTCTCCTTCGGGATGAGGATCCACAGCACGATGTAGACCCACAGCGGAAGGCCCCCGAACACCATCAGCAGGATCGCGAGCAGACGCACGAGGAGGACGGGCCAGCCGAACCGGTGCGCGAGAGCGGCGCAGACGCCGGCGATGATGCGGCCCTTGCGAGGGCGGACGAGGGTGCTCATGCCCTCATCCTGCCCCCGTGCCCTGGACGCCCGCTGGATGCACGTCTGGTTTCGAAGCGCGCAAATGGCCGCATTTCGAGGTGAAATCGAGCCATTTGCGCGCTTCGAAACGAGGTCACCGATCAGGAGCCACGCCGAGCCGCCGGCGCGTCAGGGCAGGCGGTTCGCGATGGCGAGGTTGGCGCGCAGCTCCTCGGCGTTCTGCCGCGTGACGTAGGCGGGACGGTCGCGTTCGAGGCGCCACGACTCGCTCAGCGGGCCGGCGCTCACGGTGTCGAACCCGAGCCGGTCGTAGAGGTCGGTCACGAACGCGATCGCGTCATCGTCGTCACTCGCCGTGCCGAGAGCGCGCCGATCTGGTGAGCCGGCCGGAGCTCCGGTCGTCAGGATCTCGGCGGCCCGGATCTGGTTGAACGCCTTCACGACCTTCGAGTCGGGAAGGTGGTCCTGCAGGAGCTGCGACGTGGTGGTCTCGCCGCGGTCGAGGGCCTCGATGTGCCCGTCCCGCTCGAAGTAGTAGTTGTTCGTGTCGAGCACGATCTTCCCGGCGAGCGGCGCCACGGGAATATCGTTCACCGCCTTCAACGGGACGGTGATCACCGCGATGTCTGCGGCCTCGGCGGCTCCGGTCGCGGTGGATGCCGTGACGCGCGGCCCGAGTCGCGTCACGAGCGCGTCGAGGGTCTCCGGACCGCGCGAGTTCGCGATCACGATGTCGTAGCCGAGACCCGCCAAAGCCTCTGCGACGGCGCTGCCGATGTGTCCTGCTCCGATGATTCCGATTGTCGTCATGACGAGCGCAACAGCGGGATCAGGCGGCCGCATTCCCGATGTGTCGGAGATGGTTTCACGAGGCGCACCCGACCGGCCTCGAGGGATCCGGCCGTGTGTGCCTCGCACCGGGCCGCGCCGTCAGGTTCCGAGCGCGACTTCCGTGAGCGAGCCTTCGGCGTCGAGCTCGAGCGTCAGATCCAGGTCCAGGCGCCGCAGGAACGCGTCGTCGTGGCTCACGATCAGCACCGCCCCACGGTACGCGCGCAGCGCCTGCACGACCTGGTCGACGGTGTCGAGGTCCAGGTTGTTCGTCGGCTCGTCCAGCACCACGAGGTGCGGTGCGGGGTCGGCCAGCAGCAGCGTCGCCAGGGCGACTCGGAAGCGCTCCCCGCCGGACAGTGCGCCGACCTGACGGTCCATGGCCGCGCCGCGGATCAGGAACCGGGCCAGCCGGTTGCGCAGCTCCTTCTCGGGGATCTTTGGGGCGCGCTCGGCGACGTTCTCCACGACGGTCGCGGTCTCGTCGAGCCCGTCCATCCGCTGCGGCAGGTATCCGATGCGGTCCGTGTGCGCGACGCAATTCAGGCTGGATTCCGTGGATCCGCGGAAATCCGCGGTTTCATCCGCTGAATCGGCAATCGAACCTGAATTCGGGACGGGCACCGGATCCGCGACTGGGACGGTGGTCCAGCCTGAGCTCGGCGCGCCGTCGTCCGGAGCCTTGCGGGCGCCGTCGACGAGCCGCCGCAGCAGCGTGGTCTTGCCGACCCCGTTTCGTCCGATCAGAGCCACCCGCTCCGGGCCCTGGATCGTCCAGGACCGCTCGGCGTCGCCGATCGTCGCGATGCGGCGGCTCCGGGAGACGCCCGGATCCGGCAGCTCGATCTTCATCGTGGCATCGTCGCGGATCCGCCGTCCGGCCTCGTCGAGCGCGGCGCGGGCCGAGCCCTCCTTCTCGGCGACCTCGGTGCGGAGCTTGCCGGCCGAGACCTGTGCCGCCATCTTCCGGCCGTTCATGACGATCTTCGGTTCGCGCTTCTCCTCGAAGGCCTTCTTCGCCATCTGGGATCGGGTCGCGAGCTTCAGCTCGGCCTCGATGCGCTGCCGCTTCTCTTTCTTGAAGGCCTGCTTGGCGTCCCTCTCGGCCTGCCGGGCGGAGTCCTGCTCGGCGTCCAGCCAGGCTCGCCACTGCGAGTACGGACCGCCGAACACGCTGAGTTCGCGGCCGTACAGCTCCGCGGTATCGTCCATGAACTCGAGCAGCCCGACATCGTGGCTGACCACGATGAGCGTGCCGCGCCAGGAGCGCACCATTTCGCCGAGCCGCGCCCGCGCGTCGCGATCGAGGTTGTTGGTCGGCTCGTCGAGCAGGGTGATCGGGGCTCGCCGTGCGCGGATCCCGGCGATCGCGACGAGCACCGCCTCGCCGCCGGAGAGCTCGCCGACGGTTCGGTCGAGGAAGGACGGATCCAGGCCCGCTTCGGCCAGGGCCGCGGCGGCGCGGGCCTCCACGTCCCAGTCGTCGCCGACCTCGTCGAACCGGTCGGGGTCGACGTCGCCGGCCGCGATGGCGCGCACGGCGTTGAGCGCACGGGCGACGCCCAGCAGCTCGGCGACGCGTGCGTGCGTGTCGAGCGTAAGGCGCTGCGGCAGGTACGCCACGTCGCCGTTCGCGCTGATGTGGCCGGACGTCGGCGTGAGCTCTCCCGCGATGAGGCGGAGCAGCGTCGACTTTCCTGATCCGTTGCGTCCGACGAGTCCGGTGCGGCCCGCACCGAAGGCGCCGGAGACGGCGTCGAGCGCCGTGGATCCGTCGGGCCAGGTGAAGGTGACGCGGTCGAGCACGACCGCGGAGGAGGTGGTGAGCAATGACATGGGCGGCTCCCTGAAGATGTTCGGGTGCGCTGATGCCGGACCGGTTCGTGAGCCCGTCGAGGGGCGGGACCGTCGCAGAAGGACGGATCCGGAGGACCGGAGATGCCTGTGCCGAGAAGTGCGAGGGCAGGAAGGAGTGTCGGATCAGCGCGTGGATGGAACGCGGAGGCGACGACTCAGATCAAGGGACTTCCTTACACGGCGGACAGGACCCGGACGACGATACCGGGCCCCCGGGATTCGTGCAACCCGGGCGTGTCGCGAGCATCTAACCGCGTCGATCGAGCCCCGACAGTGGCGGATCCGGATCAGGATCCGTCCTACGGCGGATGCCGGCCCGCCGCAGGAGATCTAGCCTGGAGGCATGGAAGAACAGCGTCCGGCGTCCGGTGAGACGCTCCGCCGTGTGGGGCTCGGTGCCGGGCTCGCGATCGGCATGGGCGTCGGGGTGGCCCTCGGCGTCGCGCTGCACAACATGGGCACCGGGATCGCACTCGGACTCGTGATCGGCGCCGCCGTCATGGTGCTGTTCACCTGGGCGGGCATGCGCATGCAGCGCGAGGAGCAGCGGCGTCGAGCCGGTGAGCAGCCGGATCAGCCCTCCGGCGACTCCGGCGATTCCGGCGCCTCCGGAGTCTGAAGGCTCTCCAGCCAGCCGTCGAGGAACCGGCGCACGTCGGCCAGCTCCTCCTCGGACACGCTGTGCGTGAGACCCGGATACACGCGCCCGGTCAGCTCCGCATGATCCGGCAGCCACTGCGCGGTGTGCACGATGAGGGCGGGCGGGATGACGTCATCCCGCGAGCCGCGCCCCCAGAACATCGGGGTGCGCCGCTCGCGCAGCTCGGCGTCGCCCGGCAGATCCCCGGGGGCCGCGTAGCCGCTGAGGTTCACCACCGCGGCGATCCGCTCCGGATCCTGGCGGGCCGCCTGTAGCGCCACCGATGCGCCCTGCGAGAACCCGAGCAGCGCGATCGACGACGCATCGGCGGCCTCGGCGTCGATCCAGCGCAGCACGGCATCCGCAGCGGCGGTCACGGAGGCCGGGTCGCGTCGCTCCAGTTCGTCGATCGAGTACCAGGACCGTCCGGACATCGGCCACGGTGCGGGCAGCGGTGCGGGCAGCGACGCCACGGTCGCACCCTCGGGCAGGAACGGCACGAGCGAGAACAGGTCGCGCTCATCGGATCCGTACCCGTGCAGCAGCAGGAGCAGTGGCAGCTCCTCGCCCTGTCGCGCCCAGTGCACGGCGCTGCGATCGATCTCCACGGATTCGGCCATGGTTCCATCCTGCCGCAGGCAGCGACAGGGCGGATGCGGCACCCGCCTCGGACGAGAAACCGCGGCAGTCCGACACTCACGGGGAGACGCTGGTAGAAAGAGACCATGGCGGTACGCACACCCGATCCCGATCCGGCCGACGACGACGGTCTCCCCGACGCGCTGTCCGGGCTGTCCGGCGGGCTCGACGGCCTCGGAGCGTCGGGCGGGGCGAATCCCGGCTGGCTGACCGACTTCGAACTCGCCCAGGCGCGTCGCCGCCTGCCGATGCTCTACGTCGAGGCGGTGCCGGTGCGCACCGACGGAGCAGGCGTGGTCACCGACATCGGGATCCTGCTGCGCGCGACACCGCTCGGCGAGATGACCCGCACGATCGTGTCCGGTCGTGTGCGCTACGGCGAGACCGTGCGCGATGCGCTGTTCCGGCACCTGGAGAACGATCTCGGTCCGATGGCGTTCCCGATGCTGCCGCCGTCGCCCGCCCCGTTCACCGTCGCCGAGTACTTCCCGCTCCCCGGTGTGAGCGCGTATCACGACGACCGCCAGCATGCGGTGTCGCTCGCGTTCGTGGTACCCGTGACCGGCACCTGCGAGCCGCGTCAGGACGCGCTCGAGGTGACCTGGTTCAGCCCCGAGGAGGCGGCCAGCGATGCGCTCGCCGCCGAGATGGAGGGCGGCCGCGGCACGCTCATCCGTCAGGCGCTCGCGCACCTCGGCCTGCTGCGCTGAGCGTGCTGCGCTGAGCCGACCGAGGCGCGCGGATCCGGATCCCTACCGGCTGGTCTCCTGCGCGACGAGCGCGACGAGCGCGTCGATGTCGGACTCGGCGGTGTCGAAGCCGCACATCCAGCGCACCTCGTTGCGAGCGGCATCCCAGTCGTAGAACCGGAACGTGTCGCGCAGGCGGTCGGCGACGCCGTCGGGCAGCGTCGCGAAGACGCCGTTCGACTGCGTCTGCTGCGTGAAGCCCACGCCCTGGATGGATCCGTCGGCGATGCCCGCTTCGAGCGAGGAGCGCAGCCGCTGGGCCATCGCGTTGGAGCGGCGGGCGTTGCGCAGCCACAGGTCGCCTTCGAGGAGCGCGATGAGCTGCGCCGACACGAAGCGCATCTTCGAGGCCAGCTGCATGTTGAACTTGCGCGAGTAGACCAGGCCGTCGGCAGCCCCTGGGGTGAGGACGACGATCGCCTCGCCGAGCATCGCGCCGTTCTTGGTGCCGCCGAAGCTGAGCACGTCGACGCCGGCGTCGCGCGTGAAGGCGCGCAACGGCAGGTCGAGGGCGGCGGCGGCGTTCGAGAGGCGGGCGCCGTCGAGGTGCAGCTTCATGCCGCGCTCGTGCGCATGGTCGGCGAGCGCCCGGATCTCGTCCGCGGTGTAGAGCGTGCCGACCTCGGTGGACTGCGTGATCGAGACGACCAGCGGCTGGGCGCGGTGCTCATCGCCCCAGCCCCAGGCCTCCCGGTCGACGAGCTCGGGCGTGAGCTTGCCGTCCTCGGTGGGCACGGAGAGGATCTTGAAGCCGCCGATGCGCTCCGGCGCCCCGCCCTCGTCGACGTTGATGTGCGCGGTCGACGCCGAGATCACGGCGCCCCAGCGGGGCAGCATCGCCTGCAGGCCGGTCACGTTGGCGCCCGTGCCGTTGAAGACGGGGAAGGCCTCCACGCCCTCGCCGAAGTGCTGCCGGAAGACCTCCTGCAGCCGCTCGGTGTACTGATCCTCGCCGTAGGCGATCTGGTGGCCGTCGTTGGCCTCCACGATCGCCGCGAGCACCTCGGGGTGGATGCCGGAATAGTTGTCGGACGCGAAGCCGCGCAGGGCTGTATCGTGCAGAACGCTCACCGCCCCAGTCTATTCTGCGGCGGTCCGCTCAAGAGGCCGCGGGCCCTCCGCGACGAGGGAGGCAGGCTCGTGGCGGGCGCGGCGCCTTGACCGGATCCGGCGAGTACGGGAGCATGCGGGAGTGAGCCAGCCTGCCGTGGATGCCGAGACGCCGACGCCAGAGGATGAGATCAGGCCGATCCTGTCCGCGGAGCGACTCAAGGCCTTCATCGATGCCGTGGTGGCGATCGCGATGACGCTGTTGATCCTGCCGCTGCTGGAGAGCGTTTCCGAGCTCGCGCGCGAAGGCAAGAGCTCGCTCGAGTTCGTGCAGGAGGAGAACAGCCAGCTTTTCAGCTTCGGTCTGAGCTTCCTCATCATCGCCGTCTTCTGGATGACCCATCATCGTGTTTTCGACCGTGTCGAGAGGGTCACCTCTCCGCTCGTCTGGCTTCAGGTCGGGTGGATGCTCACGATCGTCTGGTTGCCGGTATCGACGGCGCTGCTCGGAGCGATGGATCCCGACACGACGCAGAAGCTGCTCTACATCGGGGCGCTCCTGGCGTCATCGCTGCTCATGCTGGCGACCCGGCTGTATCTGCGCAACCATCCGGAGCTCCATCGGATCGACCCGGAGTCGCTGCGTCGCGGCATCATCGCCGAGATCGTGACGAGCGCGATGTTCGCGATCGCTCTGCTCATCGCAGTGCTGGTCCCCGCGATCGGCTACGGGGCGATGTTCCTGCTGATGCTCTCGGGGCCCGTTCAGGCGCTCTTCGCCCGCCGGGGCGGCGCGCGGAGGAGCAGCGCTCGGAAGGATCCCATCGCGAAAGAAAGTGCCGCACGCGACTAGCGGGATCCGTGGTCTGGATCCTGGCGGTCTGGATCTGGCGGCCGGATCCGGTGACGGATCCGGTCAGGTCACGTCGATGACGCGGTCGTTCAGCTCCGCCGCATCCTCGGCCCACAGCGCGACGATCCGCGCGGCGACCGCATCGATGACGTCGTCGAGGCCGCGCACGCGAAGCACCACGGCGGCGGCGCGCAGCGGCTGCTCCGCGTCTCGGGCGGACTTGGCGAAGCCCTGCGCGACGGCGCGGGTCCAGGCCTCGCTCGCTGCCTTCACCGCGGCGTAGTTCGCGCCGCCGGCGAGCGGCCGGCCGACAGCAGTGGAGGAGACGATTGCGAACCGGCCCGCCTCGGAGGCGCGCAGGTCGGCGTCGAACGCGCGGCTCGTCACGCGCACCGCGGTGAAGGCCTGTTCGAGGAAGCGGTAGTCCTCCTCGGTCTGCCCGGCGAGGCCGCCGCCGCCGCGCCAGCCCCCGACCAACGGCACCAGCCCGTCGACGTGTTCCCCGTCGTCCGCGAGGCGTGTGGCGAGCATGGCCACCTCGGCCTCGTTCGTGAGCGAGCACCGCTCGGTACGGATCGACCCCGCACCGGTCGCCGCGTTCGGATGCGCAGCCGCCGCGAGTGCGTCGAGCTTGCCCTGGTCGCGTCCCACGGCGATCACGCGCGCCCCGGCAGCCAACAGGGCTCGGGCGATGGCTAGGCCCGAGGGGCTGGTGGCCCCGGCAAGAAGAACGGTGCGTCCCATGACGGTCATGTCGTTGCTCCTCTAAGAAGTCGAAGACGAAGCGGATCCGGAATCTCTGCGGATCCGCGCGCCATTGTTGCAGTGCATTCCCCGTCTCGGGGTGCCTCCCGACGAATCGGGGCGCATCTCGCCACAGTTCTGCGGTGAGACGCGCCCCGAATGACGGTCAGACGTCGATGCTGTTGCTGATCAGTGCCGGTTACTGATCAGTGCCGGTTACTGATCGGTGCCGCGGATGCCCACGGTCGACTCGATGACCGGCTTCATCTTCTTGTCGAGTGTCTCGAAGAACATCGACAGCGGGAACTCGTCGTCCAGCACCGCGTCGGTGTAGCCCTTGGGTGCGCCGGCGAGGATCTCGTCGGACAGGCCGCGGGCCCACTGCGAGGCGGGGTGCGGCGTCAGGGTGCCGCGGACCAGCTCGTAGGCGGCGAGCCAGTGGGCGGTCTTCGGACGGTCGATCGAGTGCCAGTACAGGTCGTCGATCGCGTCGCCGAGCGCGACCACGGCGTCCGGCACGTTCTCCCAGTCGAAGGCGAGCGCGGTGTCGGTCCAGTGCAGCACGCCGCGCTGGTGCAGCCAGGCGAACAGCAGCTGTCCGCCGACAGCGTCGTAGTTGCGCGTGCGGGTGCCGGTGATCGCGAAGCGGAAGATGCGGTCGAAGATCACCGCGTACTGCACGAGGTGCGCGTAGTGGTGCATCTCCTGCTCGCTGTCGGTGAGCTGCTCGCCCGCCGCGACGCGCGCGTCGAACGCCCGCTCGATCTTGACCGACTCGCGGAACGCCGTCATGTCGCAGCGCATCTCCTCGAGCGAGTACAGGAAGAACGGCATGCGCTGCTTGATCATGAACGGGTCGAACGGCAGGTCGCCGCGCATGTGCGTGCGGTCGTGGATGATGTCCCACATCACGAACGTCTTCTCGGCGAGTTCCTGGTCGTCGAGCATGGCGGCGGCGCGCTCGGGCAGCTCCAGGTTGGTGATCTCGCTCGCCGCGCGGACCACCCGGCGGTAACGGGCGGCCTCGCGGTCCTGGAAGATCGCGCCCCAGGTGAACGACGGGATCTCGCGCATCGCGACGGTCTCCGGGAAGAGCACCGCGGAGTTCGTGTCGTAGCCGGGGGTGAAGTCGACCAGGCGCAGCGAGACGAACAGCTTGTTGCCGTAGTCGCCGTCCTCGAGGTCGGCGATGAACTCGGGCCAGATGGTCTCGACGATGAGCGCCTCGACGAGGCGGTCGCTCGAGCCGTTCTGGGTGTACATCGGGAACACGACGAGGTGACGGATGCCGTCGACGCGGTGCTGCTGCGGCTGGAACGCCATGAGCGAGTCGAGGAAGTCCGGCACGCCGAAGCCCTCATCGACCCAGCGCTGGAAGTCCTTCACCGAGGCCTCGAGGTACTCGGCGTCGTGCGGGAAGGCGGGGGCGAGCGCGCGGATCCCGGCGACGATCGCGGCGACGTGTGCGCGCGCGGCGTCGTGGTCCTCGGCGTTCGGGACGGAGCCGTCCTTGATCTGCAGAGGGCGGATCGCGATGGCCGCGTCCTTGAGGAGCTTCCACGCGGCGGACTGCTCAGCGGTGGACGCGTCCTCGACGACCTCGGGTTCGCCGATGAGAGCGTTGCTGTGGGTGGAAATGAGGGACATCGGGACCTCCGATCGGGGATAGCGCAGGAAATATTCCTGCGGAACTTCTCTGACTCCGATATTATTCCATGCATGGACGATCCTGTCGACCTCGCTATCCTGGCCGCCATCTCTCAGGACGGGCGCGCCACGCTGGCGCAGCTCTCAGAGACCGTGGGGCTGTCGGTCTCGGCTGTGCAGGCGCGGCTGCGCCGGCTCGAGTCGCGCGGCGTCATCTCGGGTTACCGCCCCGTCATCGACGCCGAGGCGGTGGGAAAGCCGCTGGCGGCGTTCATCGAGATCACCCCGCTCGACCCGGCCCAGCCCGACAATGCGCCGGAGCTGCTCGAGCACCTCGACGCGATCGAGGCCTGCCACTCGATCGCGGGCGACGCGAGCTACATGCTGTTCGCGCGGGTCGCTTCGCCGAGGCACCTCGAGCAGCTGGTGCGTGACATCCGCCTCGCCGCGAACGTCAGCACGAGGACGACCGTCGTACTGCAGACGTTCTATGAGCACCGTCCGGTCGTGCCTGCGCTGACCGAGCGCTGACCTCGGGCATTGCCCCAGGTCAGGTCGCTACGAGAGGGGCCGAATCGTTCCGGTTGTGCGCCCGACGTTCCGTGCGGACTCGACCCGGGTCAGTCGGCGGCTTCCGTGAACGAGACCGACTTACCGGCGGTGCGCGCGTAGTCGATCTCTCTGCGAGTGGACTCGCCGATGTACCCGCCGGGGTTGACGACGAGAACGCGATCGGCCAGATCGATCTTCCGGAGGTGCAGCGCATCCAGCAGCGCTTTCTGCTCGATCGTGATCACCTCGCCTGCCTCTCCCGGTGCGAGGACGATGGCGCCCGCGAACGTCAGCTCGCGGTTCGCCGCACGCATCTCCTCGGCGAATCGGAGGGAACCGCAGATGCAGACGATCTCAGGCCTGTCGGGCATGGGGCCAGTCTCCCCTCTGAGCATTCTTACTTGAGGGGCGTCACCGCACGGGGCGTCGCTGCGGGGACGGGAGAGGCTCGGATCCTGACCTTCGCCCTTGCTGCGGTGGCTCAGAACGGTGCGGCTTCATCGGGTGGCGGATCGGGATTCGGATCCGGTTCGTCGATGGTGAAGGTGACGGGTGCGGGTGGTTTGTCGATGTAGGTCGCGCCGCTGGGGCTGGTCCATTCCAGGACGCCCGCGCCTTTTTGTTTCACGGTCCACGCGGTCTGGTGCTTCAAGACGTGGTGACGTCGGCAGAGTCCGCCGAG